>DASXVR010000227.1:0-7314 GCA_036504175.1 Actinotalea sp.
AGCGCCCGCCCGCGACCGGCGACCTCCTCGGTCATCTCCCGCAGTCCGCGCACCCATCGCATCGACAGCTCGCTCGCGGCGTCCGCCAGCCCGGCATGCCCATAACCGCTCCGCCGGCCGGTCAGCGAACCCGCATCCAAGCCACGGACCACCTCCGATGCGGTCACCAGGCGGGTTGCCCCAGCCCGCAGCGCCGCGGTGTCCGCGCGCAAGTCCTCGCCCATCAACGCCCCCTTTGCCCCCGTCCGGGAGCATTTCTACAGGTAGACGAGACGCACGAGCCAACCGCCTGTGGACAACTCCCTCCGCGGCGGTCGTGCGGCAGCGCCGCGACCTCGGCCGCGGGCGACGACCCCGCACCGGTAGCCTCAGCCCTCGTGAGCGACGCCAGCACCACGCAGGAGCCCACCCACTGGGTCCTGAGCCTGTCCTGCCCCGACCGACCGGGCATCGTGCACGCGGTCGCGGGGCTGCTCGCCGAGCACGGCGGCAACATCACCGAGTCCCAGCAGTTCGGCGACCCCCTCAGCGGGCTGTTCTTCATGCGGGTCCAGGTGGTCGCGACGGCGCCGGCGGACGTCCTCCGGGCCGCGCTGGGCCGGCTCGCCGAGCAGTTCTCGATGACCTGGCAGCTCGACGTGGCAGGCCGCCGGATGCGGACGGTGATCATGGTGTCGACCGCCGCCCACTGCCTGCACGACCTCCTCTTCCGTCAGCAGTCGGAGGCGCTCCCGGTCGACATCGTCGCGGTGGTCTCCAACCACACCGCCCTCGCGGGCCTCGCCGAGTTCTACGGGATCCCCTTCCACCACATCCCCGTCACGCGCGACACCAAGGCGCAGGCGGAGGCGCGCGTCCTCGAGCTGGTCACCGAGCTCGACGCCGAGCTGGTGGTGCTCGCGCGCTACATGCAGATCCTGTCCGACGACCTCTGCAAGGCTCTGAGCGGGCGGATCATCAACATCCACCACTCGTTCCTGCCGAGCTTCAAGGGCGCCCGCCCCTACGCGCAGGCGCACGATCGGGGGGTCAAGCTCATCGGCGCCACCGCCCACTACGTCACGGGCGACCTGGACGAGGGCCCGATCATCGAGCAGGACGTCGAGCGCGTGGACCACAGCAAGGCAGTCGAGGACCTCGTGGCGCTCGGTCAGGACGTCGAGCGTCGCGCGCTGGCGCGGGCCGTGCGCTGGCACGCCGAGCACCGGGTGCTGCTCGACGGGCACCGCACCATCGTCTTCCGCTGACTGCTCGCGCCCGTACGACGCGCGCCCCGGCTACCGCCGTCGGCCTCCGGCCTCAGCCCGCCGACGGCCGAGCGAGTCGATGGTCACGGCGAGCGCCAGCACGATGCCGGTGACGATGTAGCGGATCGACGCGTCCATGTTCAGCAGGGTCAGCCCGCTGGAGATCGAGTGGATGACCAGCACCCCGAGCAGGGCCGACCACGCGCTGCCGCGCCCGCCGAAGAGGCTCGCACCGCCGATGAGGGCGGCCGCGATGGCGGTGAGGTTGAAGTCCGACCCGCCCGTCCCCTGGTTCGCGGCGGCGAGGCGGCCGGCCGACAGCACCCCACCGAGTGCTGCGAGCGCCGAGCACGCCATGAACGTGGACAGGTAGACCCGGCGCACCGCGAGACCTGCCCGTCGTGCGGAGTCGACGTTGCTCCCGATCGCTCGGACGGACCGTCCCCAGCGCGTGCGCCGCAGCAGCACGTCGGTGACGGCGACCAGGCCGAGGAACAGGGCGAACATCGCGCCCACCCCACGGTTCTGGTTCAGGTACCAGACGGGGACCACCATGGCGACGGCGAGCCAGCCGGTCGCAGCCGCGATGTCGGTCAGGCTGGCCGCGGGGAGCTCGGCCTCCATGCGCCGGCTGCGCTCGAGCAGCCGGAGGGCTGCCGAGCCGACCAGGACCAGCGCGACGAGCAGGTAGGACGTCGCCGGCGCCAGGAACGTCTGCTGGCTGAAGCGCACCAGCCAGGAGGCGTAGGGCAGGTTGATCGAGCCGGTCGAGCCGAGCACGCGGACCTGCAGACCCAGGCAGACCAGCAGTCCGGCCAGGGTGATGACGAAGCTCGGCACGCCGAGGCGCGTGAACATCCACCCGTAGAGGGCGCCCACCGCGGCGCCCATGAGCACGGCGGCGAGCACGGCGAGCCAGAGCGGCCAACCCTGCTGCACCGAGCCGACGGCGACGACGGCCGCGGCCAGCCCGCTCACCGCACCCACCGACAGGTCGAGCTGCCCGACGAGCAGGATCAGCACGATCCCGAGGGCCAGGACGCCGGTGGTCGCCGCCTGCAGGGTCAGGTTCACGAGGTTGTCGCTGGACAGGAAGTTGCCGTTGAACGCCTGGAAGATCAGGGCCAGGACGCCGAGCGCGACCAGCACCGGGACCGAGCCGAGCTCGCGGTCACGCCAGTCGCGCGGCCCGCCGCCCGGGAGCCAGGAGCGGCGCGACGCAGCGGTCTCGGCCGGACCCGCCGCCGAGGACAGGCGGTCGGCCGGTGACACGGCCATCAGGACTCCCTTCGGGTGCGCACGGGGCGCGACGGCCGGGGGCTGGCCCCGGTGATGGCGGCGATGATGTCCTCGTAGCTCGTGGCGTTCGCGTCGAAGTCGCCGTTGAGCCGCCCACGGCGCAGCACGACCACCCTGTCGGCGACGGCCTGGACGTCGGCCATGTTGTGGCTGACCAGCACCACGCCGTAGCCCCTGTCGCGCAGCCGCTCGATGAGGTTGAGCACCTCGGCGGTCTGGGTGACCCCGAGCGCGGCCGTGGGCTCGTCGAGCACGAGCACGCGCGGCTCGCCGAGCATCGCGCGTGCGATCGCCACCGCCTGGCGCTGCCCGCCGGAGAGGGTCGAGACCGGTGCGCGCACCGAGGGGACGCGGGCGGCGAGCTGGGAGAGCAGGCGCCACGCCTCGCGCTCCATGGCGACCTCGTCCAGGAGCGGGCCGTGGCGCAGCTCCTGACCGAGGAACAGGTTCTCCACGACGTCGAGCCGGTCGCACAGCGCCAGGTCCTGGAAGACGGTCGCGATGCCGAGCTGCCGCGCGACCCCGGGTGAGGTGAGCTGGATCTCGCGCCCCTCGACCACGACCTCCCCCGCGTCGGGCACCAGCACCCCGGCCATGACCCCGACCAGCGTGGACTTGCCTGCCCCGTTGTCACCGACGACGGCGACGACCTCCCGGGCGTGCAGGTCCAGGTCGACGTCGATGAGCGCCCGCACGGCACCGAAGCTGTGCGAGATGCCCCGCAGCGACATGACGGGGGTCACCGGCTCGGCGACGCTCATGGTGTCGCCCCCGGGACCAGGCCTGCGGCCCGGCATGCGGCCCTGTACGGCTCCACGCAGATCTCCTCCACCGTGTACACCCCGCCCTTGACGATCACGCTCTCCACCTGGTCCTTGGTCACCGCGACGGGGGCGAGCAGGACCGACGGGATGCCGCCGACCTGTGCCGTCGAGGCGGGGGTCTCACCGCGCAGCACCGCCACCGAGAGCTCGGCGGCCGTGCGCGCCTGCTGGCTGATCGCCTTGTAGACGGTCATGTACTGGTCACCCGAGATGATCCGCTGGATGGCCGCGAGCTCGGCGTCCTGGCCGGTCACCGGCGGCACCGGGTCCATGCCGGCGGCCCGCATCGCCGAGATCGCGCCGCCCGCGGTCCCGTCGTTGGCGGCGTAGACCCCCACGACGCGTCCGGCGAACTGCGTGAGCTGGCCCTGCACCCACTCCTGGGCCTTGTCCGGGCTCCAGTCGGGGGTGTCGTACTCAGCAAGGACATGCAGCCCCGAGCCCTGCAGCGCCTGCGCCAGACCGGTCTTGAGCCCTGCCACGTTCGGGTCGGTCGCCGCACCGTGGACCAGCAGGATCCCCTGGTCCGGCCTCGTGGGACCGACCGCACGCACGAGGGCCTCACCCTGCAGCTGGCCGACGCGGGTGGCGTCGTAGGCGACGAAGTAGGTGAGCGGGACGTCGGAGATGAACCTGTCGTAGGCGATGACGGGCACGCCTCGGTCGACGGCGGCCGAGACGATGCTCTGCGCCGTCGCGGCGTCCACCGCGTCGAGCACGAGCACGCCGGCGCCCTGGGTCAGCGCGGACTCGGCCTGCTGCTGCTGCCGGGCCGCGTCCTGGCCGGCGTTCGCGTAGACCACCCGGCAGCCGGGGCACCGCTGCGCCACGACCGCCTCGAAGACGGGCCTGTCGATGCCCTCGTACCGCGAGGTCTTGGACTCGGGCAGCAGGAAGGCGATCGTCGTGCCTGTCGGCGTCTGGGTGTGCGGCGGTCCCGCCTCCACGGTGCATCCCGCGAGGACCGCGACCGCGGCCAGCACGAGCGCCGTCGCGGCCCGCGTGCGCCGGGCGCTCACAGGGTCACCACCGGGTGCGGCGTGCCGACGTCGTAGGTGTCCAGGGCCAGCACCAGCGCGCCGCGCACCTCGGCCTGGTCACCCAGGGCCGACGCCTCGATCGCGACAGGTCCGGCGGTGCTCGGCAGCATGCGGTCGTCGACCACGTCACGCAGGGGGTCCAGGAGGATGTCGCCGGCGTGCGCGAGCTCGCCCCCCACGACGACCATCTCCGGGTCCACCAGCGTGCAGAGCGTTGCCACGGCGCGACCCAGGTCACGCCCGGCCTGGGCGATGAGGTCACGGCACACCTGGTCGCCCTCCTGCGCCTGCGCGACGACATCACGCAGGGTGAGGTGACCATGGCTCTCCTGGAGGCGGCGCAGCAGCTCGCCCGAGCTGACGAGCGCCTCGAGGCAGCCGCGGTTGCCGCACCGGCACAACGGGCCCGACTCGTCGACGATGACGTGACCGAGCTCGCCCGCACCGCCGCTCCGCCCGTGGAAGAGCTTGCCGCCGAGGATCAGCCCGACGCCGACGCCGTGCGAGACCCGCAGGTAGGCGACGTCCTGCAGCCCGCGGGCGATGCCCAGGCGGGCCTCGGCGAGCGCCCCGAGGTTGGCGTCGTTGTCCACGGAGACCGGGACCGCCAGCCGCCTGCCGAGCACCTCGGGGACGTCGACCCCGTCCCAGCCGCGCATGAGGCCGACGGACGAGACCTTGCCGGTGCGCACGTCCACCGGCGCCGGGATGCCGACGCCGATGGCGAGGACCTCGCCGATGGTCGCGCCGAGCGACTCGACCATCTCCTCGACCAGGAACGCCACCCGGTCCAAGCCGGAGTCGGCCCGGTGCTCGGGTGGGAGGGGCAGGCGCTGCTCGGCGACGACGCGGTGCGCGACGTCGGCGACCGCCACGCGCAGGGAGCGCTCGCCGAAGTGGACACCGGCGACGAGCCCGAGGTTGCGCGCGAGGGTGACCTCCTGCGCGCGCCGGCCGCTGCGGGAGGTCGGCGAGGTGTGCAGCACGCCCGCGCCGGCGAGCTCCTTGACGATGTTGGAGATGGTGGCGGCGGACAGTCCGGTGACCCCGGCGAGCTCGACCTGGGTCAGTGAGCCACGCTGCTGCACCGCGCTGACGATCCGAGCCCTGTTGGCCTCACGCAGCGACGTCTGGGATCCCGGGGTTGCCCGGTCCTTGGCCACAGCCGGAGGATAGCGCCCGCGCGACGCCGCCCGAGCGCCCCCTGGCCCGGGGCGGACGCCCAGGTCCACCCGCTTGCCGCACCCGTGAGCACAGTCGCGCGTGGGATGCTCTCCGACGGGCGAGGACGACCGCGACGGAGGCTGGACCAGATGCAGGCAGGTGGTGTGCTGCGCTCGCGTCGGGCACCCGGCGCCCGCGTCCTGACGGCGGCGCTGCTGCTGACCTCCGTGGCCCTGGCCTCGGGCTGCACGTCACCGGCCCCCACGGTGCCGACCGGTGGCGACGACCAGGTCGAGGTGGTCACCTGGTGGGCCAGCGGGTCGGAGAAGGGGGCGCTCGACTCGCTCGTCGGCGTCTTCCAGCAGCAGTACCCCGAGACGCGCTTCGTCGACGCGGCCATCGCCGGCGGTGCCGGCACCGCGGCCAAGGACCTCCTGCTCTCCCGCCTGCGCAACGGCGATCCCCCGGACACCTTCCAGGTCCACGGCGGTGGTGAGCTGCGCGAGCACGTCGAGTCGCACCGCGTGCAGAGCCTCGCGGCCCTCTACACCGAGCTCGGCCTGGCCGACGTCCTGCCCGCCTCGATCGTCGACCTGGTGAGCGTGGACGGCGTGCCGTACGCGATCCCGGCCGACGTGCACCGGGCGAACGTGCTCTGGACCAACCCCACGGTGCTCCGCGAGGCCGGCCTGGACCCCACCGGCACCTACGCGACCCTCGACGACTGGTTCGTGGTGCTGGACGCGCTCCAGGAGCAGGGCCAGACCCCCCTCGCTCTCGGCTCCACCTGGACGCAGGTCCACCTCCTCGAGCAGGTGCTCCTCGCCCGCCTCGGCCCGGCGGCGTACGTGGGCCTGTGGGACGGCTCGACCGACCCCACCTCCGCCGCGGTCACCGGTGCGATCGCCGACTTCGCCCGGCTCCTGAGCTACACCAACGCCGACCGCGACCGCCTCGACTGGCAGGACACGACCCAGCGGGTGATCGACGGCCACGCAGCCTTCACCGTGATGGGCGACTGGGCCCTCGTCCCGTTCGAGCAGAGCGGGATGACCAGCCCGGCCGACCTCGTCTGGTCGCCGGTGCCGGGTACCCAGGGCACCTTCGACGCGGTGGTCGACGCCTTCGCCCTCCCGGTCGGCGCCCCGCACCCCGACTCCGCGAAAGAGTGGCTGCGCACCGTGGCCTCCGTCGAGGGGCAGGCGACCCTGAGCCAGGCGAAGGGTTCGCTCCCGCCGCGCACCGACGTGGAGCCCATCGGGTCCTACCAGCACGACGCGCTGCGGTCGTTCCGCGACGACACGGTCGTGCCGTCGATCACCCATGGCACCGCCAGCGACCCGGCGACGCTCGACGCCGTGATGACCGCCGTGCACCGGTTCACCACCGGCGCGACCGGGCCGAAGGCTTTCCAGGCCGAGCTGGCCGACGCGCTCTGAGTCGCACGCTCTGACCGGTACCGGACAGGCACCTGGCCGGTACAGCCGGCACCGGACCGGCACCTGGCCAGCACTGCCTGCACGACGAGGCCCGGGCTCTCCCTCAGGAGAACCCGGGCCTCGTCGCACGTACCTCTCAGCCGAGAGGGCCCCTCAGCCCAGCGGGCCGGTCAGCTGAACCGGTGACCGTGGCCGTGGGTCGGCCGCTGCGGGTCCACCAGGACGGCGACCGTCCGGGCGGGAACCGTGACTGCCCCGGCCGTGCGGTCCCAGGTGGTGGCCTTGACCGTCGGGTCGCTGC
>DASXVR010000228.1:0-17176 GCA_036504175.1 Actinotalea sp.
GCGTCCAGGCCGGCCTCGAGCTCGCGGTCCACGGCTCCCGCCGCGCGCGCTTCCGGGCGGTGGACGGTCAGGGCTGCGGTGGTCTCAGGCGGCATGGCGACGGATCTCCTTGCGCAGGTGGTCGGTGATCTCGATGGCCAGCGCGGCGACCTCGGGCGCCTCGATGCGTCGTTCCCCGCCGACGTCGACCGTCCACTCGCGGACGATCCGTCCCGGCCGGCTCGACATGAGCAGCACCCGCTGGCCCAGACGCACGGCCTCGCGGACGTTGTGCGTGATGAAGACGATCGTCCGGCCCGTCTGCCGCCAGATCCGCTCGAGCTCGTCGTGCAGGAGGTCGCGGGTGATCGCGTCCAGCGCGGCGAACGGCTCGTCCATGAGCAGCACCTCGCGCTCCTGCGCCAACGAGCGGGCCAGGGCCACCCGCTGCCGCATCCCGCCGGAGAGCTCGTGGATCCGCTTGTCGCCGGCGCCGCCGAGGTGCACGAGGTCGAGCAGCTCAGCCGCCCGAGCCGCTCGTCGCGCCCGGGGCACGCCGTTGAACCGCAGCGCGAGCTCGATGTTGCGCGAGGCCGTGAGCCACGGAAGCAGCGCCGGCTCCTGGAACATGAGAGCCGCGCCCGCCCCGGCGACCTGGACCGTGCCCGAGGTCGCCGGCTCGAGGCCCGCGAGGATCGAGAGCAAGGTGGACTTGCCGCAGCCCGATGCCCCGAGCAGACAGACGAACTCGCCGGGCCGGATCGTCAGGTCGATCCCGTCCAGGACGGGCACGCCCACCGGCGAGAAGCGCTTCGTCACACCGTCGACCTGGACGGCCGGCCGCGTGCCCGGAGTGGCTGCCGTCGCTGCCGTCGCTGCCGTGTGCGAGGTCCCGGCAGTGCCCACGGTGCCGGCCGTGGTTGTCGCGCGTGTCGTGGTCGAGGACATGGTCACTCCTCCCCGAGCCCGTCCGCGGAGACCGGTTCAGCACCTGAGGCCTTGCGCAGCGCGTTGAGCAGCCGGAGGTCGTAGATCCCCTCGATCGAGGCCTCGTGGGTCGTGCCCGCGGTGGCGCCGTGGGCGAGCAGCGTCGTGAGCGTCCCGGCGAGCGGGTCCGTCGAGAAGGCGATGCCGGTGAACGCGCGTGCGAGCACCTCGGCGGACAGCGGCTTGCCGCCGGCGGCCTCGAGCTGCGCGTTGACCACCGTCGGCGCGCTGCCCGCGTTCGCGTCGAGCCACCCGATCGAGTCCTGCAGACCCTCGAGCAGGGCCGTGACCGTCTCCGGATGGGCGGCGAGGAAGGTGCGCGACACGATGAGCTGGGTCGTGACGAACTGGCCGCCGGGCCACAGGTCCTTCTCGTCGACGAGCACGTGCGCACCGGCGTCGACCACGAGCCGCGAGGCCCACGGCTCCGGCAGCCACGCCCCGTCCAGCTCGCCGTCGACGAAGAGCTGGAGGGTCTGGGCGTTCTCGGTCGGCGTGATCGTCACGTCCCCGCCGCCACCGACCGGGCTGGTCAGCCCCTGGTCGTGCAACCAGGACCGCAGCGCGACGTCCTGCGTCCCACCGAGCTGAGGAGTCGCCAGGTTCGTCCCGACGAGGTCCTGGGCCGTGGTGATGCCGGGGCGCACGACCAGCTGCGCGCCACCCGAGGTCGTGCCCGCCACGATGCGCAGCGCGTCACCGTCGGACTGGATGAAGCCGTTGATCGCAGGGTTGGGGCCGATGAACGTCGCGTCGATCGCCCCGGCGTTGAGCGCCTCGATCGCCGCCGGGCCGGCGTTGAACACCTGGGTGGTCAGCGTCGGCGTGCCGGCAGCCTCGAGGCGGCGCTGGAACAGGCCCTCACCGACCCCGACGAGAGCGGGCGCGTGGGTCACGTTGGCGAAGTAGCCGAGCCGCAGCTCCGTGGCCGGGCCGGTGGTCTTGGCTGGTCCGGCGGCACTGGCGGCCGGCGTGCACGCCGCCAGGACCACGGCGATCAGCGCGGCTGCCACGACGACGACGGCTCGACGGCGTGGGGTGGTCACGGTGGGGCGGGATGGCGTGCGGCGGGATGGCGGGGCGTCGGCGGCTGCGCCGTGCCGGGTGCTGCGGGACATGGATGAACCTCTCGGGATGACGGGTGGGGGCGGGAAGGTCCCCGCGTCAGATCGCGTCGTCGTGGTCAGATCGCGTACTGAGCGGGCCGTTCGCCCGGACAGCGGGCCGCGGTCAACGGGTCGCCCACCATCCCCGCGGCGAGCGTCGCGCCGTCGTGGGCGTCGATCAGCAGGAACGCGCCCGTGCGCCGCGCCGTCACGTACTCCTCCGCGGCGATCGGCGAGGCGAGCCGCAGCCGGACCTGACCGATGTCGTTGAGCGTGAGCGACTCGGCCGGGCCGATGGTGGCCGTGTCGAGGTCGAGACGGCCGACGACGTCGCGCACCACCGCCTGCACGGTCCGCGTCGTGTGCTTGACGAGCACCCGGGCGCCGGGCAGCAGCCGCCGGTCGGACAGCCAGCAGATCGTGGCCTGGAGGTCCTGGGTGGTGACCGGTGCGTCGGCCACCGCTGCGAGCAGGTCCCCGCGGGCGATGTCGAGGTCGTCGGCGAGGCGCAGGGTCACCGACTGCGGCGCGAACGCGACGTCGAGCCCGCCGTCAGCGGTGTCGATCCCCTCGACGGTGGTCGTCCGTCCCGAGGGAAGGGCGACGACGCGGTCGCCGACGGCGACGACACCGGCGGCGATCTGCCCGGCGTAGCCGCGGTAGTCCCGCAGCAGCGGGTCACGCGCGGCGCCCTGCGGACGCAGCACCACCTGCACCGGGAGACGGAACGCCTCCGTGGCCGGGTCGAGCGCCGCCGGGATCTCCTCGAGGAGCTCGAGCAGGCTGGGCCCCCGGTACCAGGGGGTGCGGGTCGAACGGTCCACGACGTTGTCCCCGGCGAGAGCGGAGACCGGGATCGTGCGCACGTCGGCCAGTCCCAGGTCGGTCGCCGCGTCGACCACCTGGGCCGACACCCGGGCGAAGACCTGCTCGTCGAAGTCGACGAGGTCGATCTTGTTGACCGCGACGACCACGTGCGGCACCCGCAGCAGCGACGCCACGGCCAGGTGCCGGCGTGTCTGCTCGAGCAGCCCCTTGCGCGCGTCGATGAGCAGCACGACGACGTCGGCCGTGCTCGCGCCGGTGACCGTGTTGCGGGTGTACTGCACGTGCCCGGGGCAGTCCGCCAGGATGAACGAGCGCCGCGCCGTGGCGAAGTAGCGGTAGGCGACGTCGATCGTGATGCCCTGCTCGCGTTCGGCGCGCAGGCCGTCGGTGAGCAGCGCGAGGTCGGTCTCCTCGAGGCCGCGGTCACGGCTGACCCGCGCGACGTCGTCGAGCTGGTCGCTCAGGACGGACTTGGAGTCGTAGAGGAGCCGGCCCACGAGGGTCGACTTGCCGTCGTCGACGGACCCGGCGGTGGCCAGGCGCAGCAGCGTCGCCATCAGAAGTACCCCTCCTTCTTGCGGTCTTCCATGGCGGCCTCGGACACGCGGTCGTCGGCACGGGTCGCGCCCCGCTCGGTCAGCCGGGTCGCCGCGACCTCGAGCACCACGTCGTCGACGTGGGTGGCGTCGCTGTCCACCGCCCCGGTGCAGGACATGTCGCCGACGGTCCGATAGCGGACGCGGCGCACGGTGACCTCCTCGTCGACCCGCGGCTGGGTGTACGGGCCGACGGCGAGCCACATCCCGTCACGTCGGAAGACCTCACGGTCGTGGGCGTAGTAGAGCGAGGGCAGCTCGATCCGCTCCGCGGCGATGTAGCGCCAGATGTCGAGCTCGGTCCAGTTGCTCAGCGGGAAGACGCGGACGTGCTCGCCGGGGGCGTGCCGGCCGTTGTAGAGGTTCCACAGCTCGGGTCGCTGGTTGCGGGGGTCCCACTGGCCGAACTCGTCGCGCAGGCTGTAGATGCGCTCCTTGGCCCGGGCCTTCTCCTCGTCTCGGCGTCCGCCGCCGAAGACGGCGTCGAACCGGTGCTCCGCGATCGCGTCGAGCAGGGGCAGGGTCTGCAGCGGGTTGCGCGTCCCGTCGGCGCGCTCCCGCTGGCGGCCGTCGTCGAGGTAGTCCTGGACGCGGGCCACCTCGAGCCGCAGCCCCAGCCGGTCGACCGTCGCGTCGCGGTAGGCCAGGACCTCGGGGAAGTTGTGGCCGGTGTCGACGTGCAGCACCGGGAACGGCACCGGTGCGGGCCAGAACGCCTTCGTGGCCAGGTGCAGCATGACCACCGAGTCCTTGCCGCCGCTGAACAGCAGCACCGGGCGTTCGAACTCCGCGCCGACCTCGCGAAAGATGTGGATCGACTCGCTCTCCAGCGTCTGCAGCTGGGTCAGCTGCCGCGGCGGCAGCGCCTCGTCGTGAAGCGGGGCGGCGTCGGCCGGTGAGGTCGCAGTGCTGGTCAGGCTGCCGGTCAGGGTGGCGGTCATCGGTGGATCCCGCATTCGGTCTTGGCGAGGCCGGCCCAGCGGCCGGATCGGGGGTCGTCGCCCGGGGCGACCCGGGCCGTGCAGGGCAGGCAGCCGATCGACGGGTAGCCATCGGTCAGCAGCGGGTTGAGCGGGACGTCGTTCTCCCACGCGTAGGCGAGCAGCTCGTCGAAGGTCCACGCCGCCAGCGGGTTGATCTTGACCAGACCGTGCGCCTCGTCCCAGCCGACGACCGGTGTGTGCGCCCGTGTGGCTGCCTCCTCGCGGCGCACCCCGGTCACCCAGGCCTCGTACCCGGCGAGCTGCTCGGCGAGCGGCTCCATCTTGCGCATGCGGCAGCAGGCGGCCGGGTCCCGCGCGAAGAGGTCCTGGCCGTGCTCGGCGTCCTGCTCGGCGACGGTCAGCCGCGGCAGGACGTCGACGACCCGGACGTCGAGACGTTCGGCGACGACCCGGCGGGTCTCGATCGTCTCGGGGAAGTGGTAGCCGGTCTCGAGGAAGAGGACGTCGACGCCGGGAGCCGCCTGGGCCACGAGGTGCGGGAGCACGGCGTCGGCCATCGAGCAGGCCACGGCGAGCAGGCCGCCGAACTCCTGGGCGGCCCACGCGGCGACCTCGGGCGCGCTCGCCTCGGCGAGGCCGGGCGCAGCCGCCTCCACGACGGCGCGGAGCTCGTCCTGCGTGCGGCGGGGGCGGGTGCGAGTGGGGGCGCTCACTGCAGGGCCTCCTCGTCGGCACGGTGGGCCCAGACCGCGAACGACTCCGGTCCGCCGGGTCCGGTGACCCGGTCGGCGACGTACCGCCGGACGACGCGCTCGACGTACTCGGGCACCCCGTCGACGGTCACCTTGAGCCCGCGCACCGTCCGGCCCAGTCCGGGCTCCTCCCGGTCCGGCGAGGCCAGGCCGCCACCGAGGTGGACCTGGTAGCCGGGCACCTGCGTGCCGTCCTCGTCCTGGACGAGCTGCCCCTTGAGGCCGATGTCCGCGGTCTGGATCCGCGCGCAGGAGTTGGGGCAGCCGTTGATGTGCAGCCCGATCGGCGTGAGCCCGCCGAGGTCGGAGAGGCGCTCCTCGAGGGCGTCGATCACGGTCACCGCCGTGGCCTTGGTCTCGACGATCGCGAGCTTGCAGAACTCGAGGCCGGTGCAGGCGATCGTCGACCGGCGGAAGCTGCTCGGCTCGGCCTCGAGGCCGTTGGCCCGCAACCCGGCGACCACCGCGGGGACGTGCTCCGCCGGCACGTCGAGCACGATCAGCTTCTGGTAAGGCGTGAGGCGCAGCCGCGAGGAGCCCACGCTCTCCGCGAGCTCGGCGACGGCGAGCAGGGCGGGTCCGGACACGCGGCCGACGTAGGGGGCGGCGCCGACGTAGAAGCGGCCGTCCTTCTGCTCGTGGACGCCCACATGGTCGCCGGAGCGGGTGGGCCGCGGGGCCGGCGGTCCGTCGGGGAGGGCGTAGCCGAGGAACTCGTCCTGCAGCACCTGGCGGAAGCGGTCGGCTCCCCAGTCGGCGAGCAGGAACTTGAGCCGGGCCTTGTTGCGCAGCCGCCTGTACCCGTAGTCGCGGAACAGCTGCGTCACTGCGAGCCACACCTCGGGTACCCGCTCCTCGCTGACGAACGCGCCGAGCCGCTCCCCCAGGCGCGGGGCGACGCTCAGCCCGCCGCCGACCCACAGGTCGAAGCCCGGTCCCAGCTCGGGGTGCACCATGCCGACGAACGCCACGTCGTTGATCTCGTGCACGACGTCCTGGCTCGGGTGCCCCGTGAGAGCCGTCTTGTACTTCCGCGGCAGGTTGGCCAGCTCCGGGTCGCCGATGTAGCGCCGGACGATCTCGCCGATGGCCCAGGACGGGTCGATGATCTCGTCTGCCGCGATCCCGGCGACCGGGCTGCCGAGGATCACCCGAGGCACGTCGCCGCAGGCCTCCGTGGTGCTGAGGCCGACGGCCTCGAGCCGGCGCCAGATCTCCGGCACGTCCTCGATCTGGATCCAGTGCAGCTGGATGTTGTGCCGGTCGGTGATGTCCGCCGTCCCGCGGGCGAACTCCGTGGAGATCGTGCCGATCGTCCGGAGCTGCTCGGTGGTCAGGGCGCCGCCGTCCACCCGCACCCGCAGCATGAAGTAGCGGTCCTCGATCTCGTGCTGCTCGAGGGTGGCCGTCCGTCCGCCGTCGATGCCCGGCTTGCGCTGGGTGTAGAGCCCCCACCACCGGAACCGCCCGTGCAGGTCGGCGTCGGCGATCGAGTCGAAACCGTGGTGGGCGTAGACCGTCTCGATCCGCTCGCGCACGTTGAGGCCGTTGTCCTCGGCCTTCATCGCCTCGTTGGCGTTGAGTGGGGCGCGGCCGTCGACAGCCCACTGGCCGTTCGGTCTGGCTGCCTGACGCGCAGGACGGACAGCCTGTTCGGGAGGTGGTGTCGTGCTGGTGGTACGGGCGGTGGACATCGTGCTCCTCGGGGTCACGGTCCTGGCCGCGCGCCGACGACCTCGCACGCCCGTCAGGCATGTGGCAGAGGTCAGGCATGGCGCGGTGCACAGGGGTGGGGGCAGCGCTCGAGGTCCGGGCCGCGCACGGCGCGGTGGGACCTCAGCGGGGAACGACCGAGCGGGACCGCGTCAGAGGGCGGTCAGCAACAACGGGGCGCCTAGTGCCGCGTGGTAGCGGGGGCGCCGTTGCGCAGGGTGCTCGGCCGGCCGGTCATTCGACAGCTCGCCATGCGCACGAGGGTGCACGTGGCGGCGTCGAGCGTGACGCTGGGTCGACCGGTCATGCGCCGAGGCTAGGCGCGCAGTCCAGATTGTGTCCACGAGTGACCAGGGCGTGGGACGTTTGACCCTGGACGGGGCGGTGGGACCTCTCGCGAAACACGGCTACGTCCGTGGGTCCTCACGGTGTGCGCTGCGGCCTGACCTGCATGGACGCGCCTGGCGGCGGGACGACGAAGGCCCAGCACCGTCTCGGTGCTGGGCCTCGGTCTCATCTGTGCGCCCGAAGGGATTCGAACCCCCAACCTTCTGATCCGTAGTCAGATGCTCTATCCGTTGAGCTACGGGCGCGTGGCCACCAGGGCCGCGCACGAGGATACATGCCCGGCGGTGGATCCTCCCAATCGGTTCTGCGGCACCCCACGGCGTCGCGGCATCCGCGCGCCGCCGCGGTCGTGGCACCGGCAGACCCCGGACAGCAAGCAACCCGGCCGCCTCAGAGAGGTGACCGGGCCCGAGAGCGGAGACGGTGGGATTTGAACCCACGGAAGGGTTACCCCTTCACGACCTTAGCAGGGTCGCGCACTAGACCTGGCTATGCGACGTCTCCAGTGTGCAGGTCAGGCTACCTGGCCCGATGACCTGCGAGCAAAGCGCGTCCCGGCGCGCCTCCGGGCACTCTCCGCTCCGGGCCGAGGACCGCCCGGTGACCCGCGCCGCTACCGCTCGAAGGCCCACTCGCGGTCGGTGAGCATGCGCGCGGCGGCCAGTCCGATGGCGATCGAGATCACGACGAACACGGCCTGGGAGCCGGCCGTCACCGCGATACCGGGGTCGCCGTTGTTGAGTCCGACGACGGCTCGGTAAGCCGCCGCGCCCGGCACCATGATCACCACGGCGGGGACGGAGAGGGTGATCCGCGGGACCTTCAACCGAGGAGCGAGGTAGGCCGCGAGCAGCCCGACCACGAGCGTCGCGATCATCGTCGCCGCCTGGATCGCGACGCCGGCGTCGCGCAGCTCGAGGCGCATGGTGTTGGCGATCATGCCGATGAGGGTGGCGCCCAGAGCCATCCGCCAGGGCGAGTTGAACATCAGGGCGAAGCCCAGCACGCCGAGCGCGCTCGCGAGCAGGCGCAGGGACAGCTGGACCGCGTACGCCATCTCCGCCGGGGGCGTCGGCTCGCCGCTCACGCCGGTCGCCCAGGTGATCGCCCACACGCTCAGCGCGGCCGACATCAGGATCGCCAGCGCGTAGACCGTGCGGGCCACGCCTGCCGAGAAGTCGAGCTTCGCGAGGTCGAGCGCACCCGTGACCAGCGGGAACCCGGGCACGAGGAAGAGCACCGACGAGATGTAGCCGGCCTCGTGGCTGGTCCCCGCACCCCCGGCCCACTCGTTGAGCGCCAGCACGAACCCCAGATAGCCGAGCGATGCGACGGCTGCCGCCACCATCGTCACGCCGAACTGGTTGAACTTGCGGTGCAGCGCGAACCGCCGCACGTACTGACCGATGCCGGCCGAGATGAAGACACCGAGGACCTCGATGGGCCCGCCGTTGTTCAGGAAGGCGAACGCACCACAGGCCATCGCGGCGAACAGGGCGTTGAGCAGCGGGGCGTACAGCGGCTGGAGCTTGTCGATCTGGTCCAGCTCGCGATTGACGTGGTCGACGGTCGCACCCGGGGCCAGACCGTTGACCAGGTCGGTGAGCCGGCTCAGCCGGTGGGAGTTCACCCCGATGGTCCGGACCTCGGCCACCTCGGTGCGGAAGATCGGCCCGCGGTGCGAGGTGGCGGTGATCTCCGTCAGCGTCACGTGCGCCTCGTGGCGGTCGAGACCGAACGAGCGGGCGACCTGCTGCATCGCGGTCTTGACGCGGTAGCTGCCCGTCCCGGAGGAGAGCATCGCCTTGCCCACGCGCAGCACGGCGCCGGACTGGCGGATGAGCTCGACCGGCTCGAGCGCGTTCTCGTCCGCGACCGACCGCAGGTGGGGATCGTTCGTCACAGCGACATCATGCCCGCCCTCGGAAGAGAATCCGTGGGACGACTGCCCCCGTCGCGTCAGGCCCGCAGTGCGAGCGTTCCGGCGGTCACCGGGGCCGGGAGCTCGGTGCTGCCCGACAGGTACTTGTCCACGCTCGCCGCAGCGGCCCGTCCCTCGGCGATCGCCCAGACGATGAGCGACTGCCCCCGACCGGCGTCACCGGCGACGAACACCCCGGGCACCTCGGTCGCGAACTCGTCGTCGCGGGTGATCACGCCGCGCGGGGTGAGGGAGACGCCGAGCTGGCTCAGCAGCGGGCTGGGCTCGGGGCCGGTGAAGCCCATCGCGAGCAGGACCAGCTGCGCCGGGATCTCGCGCTCGGTACCTTCGACGGGGACCGGGCGGCCCTGCACCATCTCGACCTCGACCAGCCGGAGCGCACGCACGTTGCCGTCCGCGTCGCCGAGCACCTCCTGGGTGGAGACGGCGTAGACGCGCTCGCCGCCCTCCTCATGGGCGCTGGTGACCTTGTAGAGCATCGGGTAGGTGGGCCACGGCTGGCTGTCGGGCCGCTCGTCCGGGGGCTGCGGCAGGATCTCGAGCTGCGTGACGGAGCGGGCGCCCTGGCGCAGGGCGGTGCCCAGGCAGTCGGCACCGGTGTCGCCGCCACCGATCACGACGACGTCCTTGCCTGTCGCGACGGGCTGGTTCTCGACGGTCTCGCCGAGGGCGACCCGGTTGGCCGGCGGCAGGTACTCCATCGCCTGGAGGATCCCGCCGAGCTGACGACCAGGGACCGGCAGGTCACGCGGGACGGTCGAGCCGACGGCCAGGACCACGGCGTCGTACCTGTCGAGCAGGTCCTGACCGGTGACGTCGGTGCCGATGTCGACGCCCGGGCGGAAGCGGGTGCCCTCGGCCTCCATCTGCTCCAGGCGCCTGTCGATGTGCCGCTTCTCCATCTTGAACTCGGGGATGCCGTAGCGCAGCAGGCCGCCGATCTTGTCCGCACGCTCGTAGACGGCGACGGTGTGACCGGCGCGGGTGAGCTGCTGGGCCGCGGCGAGGCCGGCCGGCCCCGAGCCGATCACGGCGACCGTCTTGCCGGTGAGCCACTGCGGCACCTGCGGGGTGACCAGGTCGCGCGCGAAGGCCTCGTCGATGATCGACGCCTCGATGTTCTTGATCGTGATCGCCGGCTGGTTGATGCCGAGCACGCAGCTCGTCTCGCACGGGGCTGGGCAGAGCCGACCGGTGAAGTCCGGGAAGTTGTTGGTGGCGTGCAGCCGGTCGCTGGCCTCGGCCCACTGGTCGCGCCAGACGAGGTTGTTCCAGTCGGGGATGAGGTTCCCGAGCGGGCAGCCGTTGTGGCAGAACGGGATGCCGCAGTCCATGCAGCGCCCGGCCTGGCGGTGGAGCACGGCCAGGTCGTCGGGGTGGCCGGCGCGGTGCTCGTGCACCTCACGCCAGTCCAGGATGCGCACGTCGACGGGACGGTTCGCGGGGAGCTCGCGCTCACGGTTCTTCAGGAAGCCGCGGGGGTCAGCCACGTGCCACCTCCAGGATCAGGTCCCGTGCGCGCACGGCAGGGTCGAGATGGTCGGACGCCCGCGGGGTGGACGGGCATGCTCCGCCGTCGCACCGGACGGCATGCAGGCGATCGACCGGTTGGCGGCGGCGCACAGCGACATCAGGGTAGGACGTCCGGCGGGTCGCGTGTGCGGACCGAACGTCCCGTGGACACTCGGTCCGGGTCAGCCTCGGGGTTTGAGGGTCTCGTGCGGCATCGGCGGCGCCGGCAGGGGCGGGTGCGGGTGACCCGTGACCCGACCGAAGCGCGAGGCGTCCGAACCCCGGGGAGCCCCGTCGGGACCGGCCGGGGCGTCGTCGGCGCCGATCTCGGCCTGCCACTGGTCGCGCGCGGCGGCAACATCCCGGTGGTCGCGACCGATGAAGTTCCACCACATGACGATCTGCTCGTGGAGCGGGAGGCCGCCGAGCAGCAGGACCCTCACGTCGCCCCCGTCGTCGGCGCTCACGGTGAGCGTGGTCGCGCCCGGGGGCAGGTAGACCAGCTCCGCGCGCGCCCCGCGAGCGGTGGCCCCGGGTACGTCGATGGACACCGTGACGGCGCCCGTGTCCACCAGGATGCCGTGCTCGAACGACGGGTCGACGGCGAACGTGTGCTCGCTCCCCCCGCCCAGCACCAGCTCGGCCCCGAGCAAGGGGGAGAACGTGGGGACCGGGGACCGTGAGCCCTCGAGCGAGCCGAGGAAGACGCGCAGCACGCCGTCCTCGAGCAGGACGACGGGCGGGACGAAGTGCTCGAAGGCTGGTGCAGCGTCGCGAACCCGCTCCGGCAGCACCGTCCACAGCTGGACGCCGTGCAGCACCGTGGTGGCTGGTGTGGAGTCCTCCGAGTGGCTGATCCCGCGGCCGGCGGTCATGAGGTTGAGCTCACCGGGGCGCACGGTCGCGTGCGTGCCGAGGCTGTCGCGGTGCTCCACCTCCCCCGAGAACAGCCAGCTCACCGTCTGCAGGCCGGTGTGGGGGTGGGGCGGGACACGCATGCCGCCGGTCACGGAGACGTCGTCGGGACCGTAGTGGTCGAGGAAGCACCACGCGCCGATGAACGACCGCTTCCGCTGGGGCAGCGTCCGCCGGACGGTCATCGCCCGCACGCCGCCGAGCGGGACGTCGCGCGGCTCGAGGACCTCGGGTCCGGCCAGGCCGCCCGCGTCGTCGCACCGCACCTCGTCCGGCGCGGTCTCCAGGTTGCTCATCGACACCCCTCCGCTCCGAACAGCACGGTCATGGCGAACACCGACCTCACCGGGCAACGCCGACCGGCGTCTGCCTATTCTCGGACCAGCCGACCGAGGAGGCACCGTGACGGACCAGCCCGAGCTCACCGTCGTCCACGACGCGGATCGCCAGCGCTACGCGCTCCGTCGCGGGCCCGACGTCCTCGGCTCGGCGACCTACCACTGGGACCAGGGCCGCGTGGTGCTGGACCACACCGGCATCGACCCGGCGCGGCGCGAGAAGGGGCTGGGGGCGATCCTCGCCCGGGGGACCCTCGACGACCTGCGAGCCCGCGGTCTGCGGGTCATCCCGCAGTGCCCGTTCATGGCGGCGTTCATCCGGCGCAACCCCGAGTACCAGGACCTCGTCGACGAGGCGCCTGCGGAGGTCTGAGCAGCCGGCGACGCGTGTCGCCGTGACCTGGGCTCCGCACCTTCGTGACCGTACTGTGACCCGCGAATACTGACTGGTCAGTAAGTTTAGTGCTGGAATGGCCCCGAGGGACGACTGGCCGGCGACGGAGCCGGCCGCGACATAGAAGGAGCCCCAGTGAGCACCACGAGGAAGAGGTCGCTGGCGCTCGCCGCCGGCGCTGCCAGCATCGCGCTGGTACTGACCGCCTGCGGCGGCGGGACGACGGCCGGCGACGACGGCACAGCCAAGCCGAGCGACGGCGGAAGCACCACCAGCACCGAGAAGATCACGCTGACGGTCGCGACGTTCAACGAGTTCGGGTACGAGGACCTCCTGAAGGAGTACATGGACCTCAACCCGAACATCACGGTCGAGGCCGTCAAGGCCGCGACGTCGCAGGAAGCGCGCGACAAGCTCAACACCTCGCTCGCTGCCGGTTCCGGCGCCTCGGACATCGAGGCCGTCGAGACCGACTGGTGGCCCGAGCTCATGCAGTACGCCGACAAGTTCGAGGACCTCTCGAACGGCCCGGACGTCAAGGACCGCTGGCTCAAGTGGAAGACCGACCAGGCCACCACGCCTGACGGCAAGCTCGTCGGCTACGGCACGGACATCGGCCCCGAGGGCATCTGCTACCGCTCCGACCTGTTCGCTGCCGCCGGCCTGCCAACGGACCGCGCCGAGGTCGCCAAGCTCCTCACCGGTGACTGGGCCAAGTACTTCGAGGTCGGCAAGCAGTTCATGTCGAAGTCGACCGTCCCGTGGTTCGACTCCGCCAGCGCCACCTACTCCACGATGGTGAACCAGGTCGCCGAGCCGTACGAGACCAAGGACGGCACGCCCAAGGACCTCGCCACCAACGACAAGGTCAAGGGCATCTACGAGCAGGTCCTCGCGGCCTCCGTCGGTGACAACCTGTCCGCGCACCTGAACCAGTGGAGCGACGACTGGGTAGGCGCCTTCCAGAACAACGGCTTCGCCACCATGCTCTGCCCCGGGTGGATGCTCGGCGTCATCGAGGGCAACGCTGCCGGCGTCACCGGCTGGGACATCGCTGACGTCTTCCCCGGCGGCGGCGGCAACTGGGGCGGCTCGTACCTGACCGTCCCCAAGGGTGGCGCTCACGCTGAGGAGGCCATCAAGCTGGCCGCCTGGCTGACCGCCCCGGACCAGCAGCTCAAGGCGTTCGCCGCCAAGGGCACGTTCCCGAGCCAGAAGGAGGCTCTCGCGAGCCCCGACCTTCTGAACGCGACGAACACGTTCTTCAACAACGCTCCGACCGGCAAGATCCTCGCCAACCGCGCCGCGGCCATCGAGGTCCAGCCGTTCAAGGGCCCGAACTACTTCAGCATCCACACGGTCATGACCGACGCCGTGACCCGCGTGGACGTTGACAAGACCGACGACGCCGCGTCCTCCTGGGACAAGGCGCTGCAGGCCTACAAGGAGCTCGGCCTGAGCTGAGAGCAGGACGAGGGGGGCCGGGTCGCCAGCTGGTGGCCCGGCCCTCCTGCTGTCCGGGGTCCGTCGCGGGCAGCTGATCCACCCGACGCGATCCTCCCCACCGAACGATCATCGGTGGAACACTGGAGGTGGACAGCGGCCCTCGACGGGCGCCGTCAGGACCCGGGCCGCCGCAGGAGTGCGCCATGTGGATCCGTCGCCCCGCCCCGCTCCCCCGCCTCATCACCCTGATCGGTGCCGCAGCGCTCGTCGGCGCGGCCCTGACCGGCTGCACCAAGCAGCCGGCCGCCGAGCCCAGCACGCCGGCGCCGTCAAGCTCGGCGTCGCAGACGGCCACCCCCACGCCGACCGCCACACCCTCACCCTCGCCCACCGCGACGACCGAGGCCGCCGTCTACTACATGGTCGACACGCGTACCGGGCTGCGGCTCGCTCCCGAGCGTCACGACGTCGCCGGGGAGCCCGTCAAGGCAGCTGTCGAGCTGATGATCGCGGGACCTGACGACCCGGACTACACCACCCCGTGGAACCCTGCCACGACCGTTCTCGGCGTGACGGCGGGCAACCCCGTGGTCGTCGACCTGAGCGAGGACGCCCGCACCGCCAACATCGGGTCCGAGGGTGCCGCTCTGATGATCCAGCAGCTCGTGCACACCGTGACGGCTGCCGTGGGCGACGAGAGCGCCGCGGTGCTCCTGACCATCGCGGGCAAGCCGGCCGGGGAGCTGTGGGGCGTGGTCGAGTGGTCCGCCCCCGTGACGCGGCGACCGGCGCTCGACGTGCAGACCCTCGTGCAGATCGACGTCCCGCGCGAGGGTGCGACGAGCACGTCGCCCGTGACCGTGAGCGGTCAGGCCGCGGTGTTCGAGGCGACGCTGCCGTGGAAGGTGCTCGACACGTCCGGCGCCGAGGTGACGTCAGGCGTGGCCCAGACCGCCGAGGGCCAGACCTTCGCCCCCTACTCCTTCACCATCGACCTGCAGCCGGGCACCTACACGATCATCGCCACCGAGGACGACCCGTCCGGCGGGGCCGGTGGCGCGCTGATGAGCGACTCGAAGACGGTGACGGTCGGGTAGGCGAAGCCCGGTGGCTCGTGCCGCTGCTGCCAGACGCCCGTGGCTCGTCAGGGCCCGGGGATGCAGGGCGGTGAGGAGACGCCGGCGACGGTCACGGTGAGCGACGAGGTCCACCGGTCGCCGGCGGGGGCGACCACGCTCGGGTCCAGCAGGACGCCCGTGCTGCCGTCGGTCAGCGGCGTGACCCCTGGCTCGACAGCCAGCACCTGACCGCCGCGCATGGTGGCCGCCACCTCGACCGGCCGGCCAACGCCCGTCGGCAGGAGGCTGATCCTGAGCGTGACGTCGTCGGCGGGGGCTGTTCCGGCCCAGTCCCAGACCACTCGCACCCCCGTCTGCCCGGTCACGCGCCGGCGCTCGATCCCCAACCGGCTCTCCGTCCCGGTGCCGGCCGTCGGAAAGACCGTGCCACCGACGAAGGTGAACATGGTGTCGCCGCCGACGGCACCGGGGACCAGGGTGCAGTGGGTCGCACTGCTGTCGTCCCCGGTCATCGAGGTCACCGATCCGCCGAGCGGGATCGCGAGCCCGCACACGACCACGGCCTCGACGGTGAGCACCGCGCGCCAGGCGGGGACCCGATCGCGCTCCCACGGCTCGTCGGCCAACGCGTGGTGACGCGGGCGCGCCACGTACGGCAACGGGCGTCTGCTCGCGATGACGACCGTCGAGGCGATCGAGTCGGCGAAGGTCTGGTGGCTGGCGTTCCAGAGCGGCCGGAGGTAGCCGACCATGAGGAGGCTGTCGAGCAGGTGCGCGAGCGCGCGGCCGAGGGTGCGCAGCGGTCCGGCCGGTCGCGCATCGCTCTGGCGCACGACGGCGATCCCGACGACGAGCTTGCCCGGCGTCGAGCCCAGATACGCCTGCATGAGGAAGATCGCGACGGCCGTGCCGATGAGCCACGACGCGTCGAGCCACGTCCCGGTGGCCGGGACATGGACGAGGGGCACGGCGCTCGGCAGGTTGCTGAGACCCCCGGGCTGCACCGCCTCCTGGACCGGGAACGCGAGGTAGCTCACCGCGCCGATGATCAGGTTGTCGAGCACCGACGCGACGACCCGCGACCACCACCCCGCCAGGCGGGGCGGCGGCAGCTGGTCCGACACCCCTGCCGGCGCCATCGTGCCGAGATGCGGTCCGTACTCCGTCACGTGAGCCCCCCGGCGGTCATCCAGCGATCATGGCGGAGCGGCGGCCGTCGCGAGGCTGCTTCGGGCGCGCAGTCGCGCGGCTGCTTCGAGCGCGCAGTCGCGCGGCTCAGGGCCTGAAGTAGCCCGAGACGTCGACGACGAGGCCGAGGTCGGCGGTCTGGCTGTAGACCGAGACCGCTCCCCCCGTCCCGAGGCGGACGAGGGCCAGGTTGGGCTCGTCGCGTCCCATCACGACGTTCAGGTTGGAGACCAGGGGGATCTCGCCGGACGCCGAGGCGGGGAAGACCCGAACGTTGCTGAACGCGCGCGGCTGCACGGCGGTGACGTTGAGCACCGCCGCCGTGGCCGACGCCGGGACGCCCGCCACCCCGGCGACGCCCAGGGTGCGGGCGACCCCGGCTCGGAGCAGGCCACCCGGAAGGCCGAGCCCGGTCCGGGTGTCGGCGATGCGCACCGGGGTGAGGGGCACGAAGCCCTGGTCGCCCGTCGGGGAGTAGTAGCCGGCGACGTCGGCGATCAGGTCCAAAGAAGCGCTCTGGGTGTAGAAGCGGACCTTGCCCGCGTCGCCGAGGGTGACGGTGACCAGGTTCGCCGGGTCCCGTCCGGCACGAAGGTTGAGGCTGGACACGAGGGGCGGGTCCTGCGGCTCCGACGCCGCGGGGGTGGGGTAGACCCGCACGTTCGTGGTCCCGGCGACCGACGCCGCAGTCACGTTCAGCACCACCGCGCTGGCGTCCGCCGGCACACCCAGGTGGCCGGCGACCTGCAGGTCCACCCAGCCGTTCACCGGCACCTTCTGCGCGGGGACACCGCCGGTGCCGAACCGGGTGTCCATCGCCCGGACGGGGGTGAGCGGGACGAAGCCCGTCGCGCCACCCGGGCTGTAGTAGCCGGCCAGGTCGGCCACCAGGTCGGTGGTCATGCCGTCGGCTGCGAGGCTCACGTACCCGCCGGCCCCGAGCCGGACGGTCACCAGGTTCGGCTGAGCGACCCCGGGGACCACGTTGAGGTTGGAGACGTTCGGCGGGACGTCCGCACCCGCTGGGGTCGGGTAGACGCGGATGTTCCCGACGCCGCTGGGCTGCGCGGCCGTCACGTTCAGGACGACCGCCGTGGCGTCCGCCGGCA
>DASXVR010000229.1:0-1520 GCA_036504175.1 Actinotalea sp.
GAACCTGCGGCCCCTGGTCGAGGAGGCGTGGGACATCGACGCCGAGTACGACCGTTCCGGCATGGTGCTGGAGAAGGCGGTCAAGCTCGAGGACGACGAGGCCGGCCGGCGCATCCCCGACCTCATCGTGCACCGGCGCGGCCGGCTGGGGCCGGAGGAGAACCTCCTCATCCTCGAGCTGACGGCGGACCGCGAGACGCGCGGCACCAGCGCGGGGGACTTCACGCGCGCGGTCGCGATCCAGCGCCGGTTCGGCTACCGGTACGCCGTGCTGCTCGACCTCCACCTGACGCTCGACGCCGACTCGCCCAAGCTCGCGCCGACGTGGCACTGGGCGACGCTGGAGAGCGGTCCGGCGACGATCGACCCCGAGGACGTGTACCTGCCCCAGGTGCTGGACGACGTCACGGCGCGGGCCGCGCATGCGGCGCACCGCCGCTAGGGCTCACAGCGCCAGGCCGTCGACCGGCAGCACGACGACGACGAGGATCAGCGAGAGCACGAAGGCGATGAAACCACCGGCGACGCCGCGTCCCAGCTCACGCCCGGAGACGCACGAGGCGCAGGCGAACATCACCGCCGTGGGCAGCCCGACGAGGAACATCGGCGTCCCGACGACGAGCGGCGCCAGGCTCCACAGGGCGCCGAGAAGGTCGGGCTGGGGCCCGCCCGGGTACTGAGCAAGCAGCCAGCCGACGGCCAGCGCGATGCCCGCGACGGCGACCAGCGACGATCCCACGGCGGCGGCGCCCGGGTGCTTCACCACCCAGGGGATCGGGTCCCCGCCCGGAACGTCCGCCCAGTCCGCGGTCACGGGGACATGATCGCCCGGTATGTCCGGTTTCGCCAGCGTCGACCGGCAGGGTCGGGAGGTGTGGAGCCGACGGGACTCGAACCCGCAACCCCCTGCTTGCAAAGCAGGTGCGCTACCACTTGCGCCACGGCCCCCGGTCGCCGCTCGCGAGAGCGGCGGCAGAGGTCAGTCGTCGAGCGTGTCGGTGACCTCGGCCCACAGGTCCCGCTCGTCGCGGTTCTGCACGTACTTGGTGTAGAGGACGTAGCCGGCCGCGGCGATCGCCGCCAGGAGCAGCAGCTTCTTCACGGACCCTCCAGGGGAGAAGTGAGTGGGCCTAACAGGACTTGAACCTGTGACCTCTTCCTTATCAGGGAAGCGCTCTAACCGTCTGAGCTATAGGCCCCTGCGCCACCAGCGCCGCACGAGACTACCCCAGCGTGTTCGCCCGCCCCAAACCCGTCACTCGTCGGTCATCGTCACGTGCACGCCGCCCACCAGCGCGGCGACCACGTTGTACAGGAATGCCCCGATCGTGGCGAGCGCGGTGAGCAGGAACACGTCGATGACGGCGATGAGCGTGGTGACCGACAGCACCTTGGAGAACTGCACGTAGGTGAGGATGTTGACCGAGCTCTCCTGGCCGACGATCTGGATGACCAGGTTGTTCATCGACGTGAACACGTGCAGCCCGTCGAGGGTCAGCCACAGCACGGAGACCGCGACG
>DASXVR010000230.1:0-2444 GCA_036504175.1 Actinotalea sp.
GACCGAGGCCGAGGTCGAGGCGCGGCTCGCCCGGCTGACCACCGCCCAGAAGGTGCGCCTGCTGACCGGCGCCGACACCTGGTCGCTGCACAGCGAGCCCGACGCAGGGCTGCAGACGATCGTCGTCTCCGACGGCCCGTCCGGCGTCCGCGGCGTCATCTGGGACGAGCGCGAACCGTCGCTCAACCTCCCGAGCGCGTCCGCGCTGAGCGCCTCCTGGGACCCCGAGGTGGCCTACCGGTACGGCGCCGCCATGGCGGCGGAGGCCGCACGCAAGGGTGTGCACGTCGTCCTGGGCCCGACGATCAACCTGCACCGCAGCCCGCTCGGCGGCCGGCACTTCGAGGCGTACTCCGAGGACCCCGAGCTGACGTCGGCCATCGGCGAGGCGTTCGTCCGCGGGCTGCAGGAACACGGCATCGGGGCGTGCCCCAAGCACTACATCGCCAACGACTTCGAGACCGAGCGCTTCACGGCGTCGGTGACCGTGGGCGAGCGTGCGCTGCGGGAGCTCTACCTGGCGCCCTTCGAGCGCACCGTGGCCGCAGGCGCCTGGACCGTCATGAGCGCCTACAACGCGGTCGACGGCGTGACCATGACCGAGAACGACCTTCTCGCGTCCCCGCTGTGCGACGAGTGGGGGTTCGACGGCGTCGTCATCTCGGACTGGGGTGCCGTGCGCTCCGTCGCCGCCGCGCATGCCCGGCAGGACCTCGCCATGCCCGGGCCGGGAGGTCCGTGGGTGGAGGGTCTGCTCGCCGCCGTCGAGGCCGGCGAGGTCCCGGTCGAGGCGATCGACGAGAAGGTGCGGCGCATCCTGCGCCTGGCCGCACGCGTCGGCCGGCTGGAGGACGTCGCGCCCGCCGTCACCCCTGCCTGGGACTCGATCGCGCTCGACGGGCTCGCGCTGGCCCGCGAGGCGGCATCACGCGGGATGGTCCTGGTGCGCAACGACGGCGTGCTCCCCCTGGCGGCGCCCGCGACGATCGCGCTCATCGGCCAGAGTGCCGAGGTGGCCCGGACGCAGGGCGGCGGGAGCGCCACGGTCGTGCCGGAGTACGCCGTCTCACCGCTCGAGGGCCTCCGTGCGGCCTACCCGTCGGCCCGCATCACCCACGCGCTGGGCGCCGTGGTCCACGACGGGATCTTCCCGCTCGCCCTGTCGACGATCTCCCACCCGGAGACGCGGGAGCCCGGTCTTGCCGTGCGCTTCCTCGACGCCGCGGGCGGCACGATCCTCGCCGAGCACCGTCGGGCGACCGACCTCGTGTGGCTCGGCAACGCCCCGACGGAGGACGTCGAGCGGCTCGAGATCGAGCTGGACTTCCGGCCGGGCGTGAGCGGTCCGCTGGAGCTCGGCGTGAAGGCGGTCGGTCACAGCGTGCTCGAGCTCGACGGAACGGTCCTCCAGGACGTCGACCAGGCGCTCGAAGGTGGGGACATGGGCGCTGCCCTGCTCGACCCGCCGACCCGCTCGACCCGCATCGACGTCGAGGCCGGCAGGACCTACCGGGTGCGGGTCGTCTACGACGTCAACGCCGTCGTCCACCGCCCGCTCGGCCTTGCGGCCATCACCGTCGGGTCGCGTCCGGTCGACGAGTCGGCCGAGGCCCTCATCGCCGAGGCCGTCGAGGCGGCACGTGCCGCCGAGGTGGCTGTCGTGGTGGTCGGCACGAACGCGCAGGTGGAGTCCGAGGGCTTCGACCGGTCGTGTCTGGGCCTGCCGGGCCGTCAGGACGACCTCGTCCGCGCCGTCGCCGCAGCGAACCCGCGCACCGTCGTGCTGGTCAACTCCGGCTCGCCCGTGCTGATGCCGTGGCGCGACGACGCCGCCGCGGTGCTGCTGACCTGGTTCGGTGGTCAGGAGTACGGCCATGCGCTCGCCGACGTGCTCTCGGGCGCCGTCGAGCCGGGCGGTCGGCTCCCCACCACGTGGCCGGCGACCCAGGAGGACGTCCCCGTGCTGGACGTGACGCCGGTGGACGGGGTGGTGCGCTACGACGAGGGCATCCACATCGGCTACCGCGCCTGGTTGCGCGCTGGCCGCGAGCCGGCCTACCCGTTCGGTTTCGGGCTCGGGTACACGACGTGGTCGTACTCCGACGTCGCGGTCCGTGAAGGTGCGGGCCGCGGACCGGTGACCGTCTCGGTCCAGGTGACCAACACCGGGGACAGGGCGGGGCGCGACGTCGTCCAGGTGTACCTGACGCGTCCGGACTCGGCGGTGGAGCGTCCGGTGCGGTGGCTCGCCGGTTCGGCAGTGGTCCAGGCGGGGGCCGGCGAGACCGTGACGGCGACGGTAGCCGTGCGCCCTCGGGCCTTCGAGCACTGGGACGAGGCGTCGTCGGCCTGGGCCGCGGAGCCCGGCGCGTTCGGCGTGCTGGTGGCCCGTGACGCAGCGTCCGTGGAGCTGACAGCGGAGGTCGTGCGCGGCTGAGGCGCTG
>DASXVR010000231.1:0-2615 GCA_036504175.1 Actinotalea sp.
GCCGCAGTGCCGCCGGCCGCGGTGCCATCGGTCACGGTGCCGTCGGTGCGTGCGCCGCCCGGCTCACCATCCATCCACGGTGCAGGTAGTCGATGCCGGTCACCACGGTCAGGGCCACAGCGATCCAGATGATGACCAGGGCCGTCGTCCGCACCGCGGGCGGGAAGTTGTCGAGCGGCAGGACGAAGAGGCCGATCCCGATCGACTGGAAGACGGTCTTGAGCTTGCCGCCCCGGGTCGCGGGGATGACGACGTACCGCAGGACGGCGAACCGCATCGCCGTGATGCCGAGCTCTCGCACCAGGATGATCACGGTGATCCACCACGACAGCTCACCCAGCGACGACAGGCACACCAGCGTGGCGCCGATCAGCGCCTTGTCTGCGATGGGGTCCATGAGCTTGCCCCAGTCGGTGACCTGGTTGAGCCGTCGGGCCAGGTAGCCGTCGAGGCGGTCCGTGGCCGCCGCGATGGCGAACAGCACAGCCGCCACCCAGCGCCAGCGCCCCGAGCCGTCGTCGGCGAGCAGCGCACCCACGACGACGGGGACCAGTGCGATCCGCGCGACGGTCACACCGTTCGCGATGTTCCGGACAGGGGGCGACGCTTCAGGCACGTCCTCACCCTACGGTCGGCAGGGGTGTGTGTCAGACAACCGCGACCACCAGGCGACCAGGACAGTCGGACGACCGCCGCTGTCAGACGACCGCCGCTGTCAGACGACCACGACGGGCTCGGACTGGCCGGCGCCGAAGAGCCACCCCTGCCCGTAGTGCCAGCCGGACTCGCGCAGGTAGTCGGCCTGCACCTGGTCCTCGATACCGGCAGCGATCGTGACCATCTCCATCTCGCGTGCCAGGGCTGCCAGCGCCCGGCTCACGCGCACCGCCGTCGGGTCCTCGGGGATGCCTGCGGTGAAGGACATGTCGAGCTTGACGCCGTTGACAGGCAGGTCACGCAGGTACGACAGCGGGGACACGCCCGTGCCGAAGTCGTCGAGCAGCACCGGCACGCCCGCCGATCGCAGCGCCGTGAGCTCGTGCCGCACCCGCGTGCTCGAGCCGGCCAGGCTCGCCTCGGTCAGCTCGACGACGAGGCGCCCGGCCTCGATCCGGTACTGGGCCATGTCCGAGAGCACCCGCGCGGCGAACTCGCCGTCGCCGAGCTGGTCGGCCGAGACGTTCACCGAGACCCACTGCCCCGAGGAGGGGGTACGGGCGAGGTGCTGGACGGCCTGGGTCACCACGCTGGTGCCCAGGGCGACGGCCAGCCCGGTCTCCTCGGCGGTGGGCAGGAAGGCACCCGGGAGCAGCAGGCCACGGTCGGGGTGCTGCCAGCGCACGAGCGCCTCGTGACCCCTCACCGCGCCCGTGGCCAGCTCGACGATCGGCTGGTAGTGCAGCACGAGCTGGCCGGACCGGATGGCCTCCCCGAGCTCGACGGCCGCGCCGTGCATCGAGGCAGTCGACAGGGCCATCGACGAGTCGTACACCTCGCTGCGTCCGCGTCCGCCCCCCTTCGCCCGGTAGAGCGCGGCGTCGGCGGCGGCCAGCAGGCCCATCGCGCCCCCACCGAGCAGGCTGTGCTCGGCCACGGCGATCCCCACGCTCGCCCGCACGGGCAGTCGGCGCTGCTGGATGCGCGCCGGGTTGTGCAAGCCCTTGTGGATCCCTGCCGCCACGTCGAACGCGACGCGGGCGGCGTCAGGGTCTTGGACCACGACGACGAACTCGTCGCCGCCGAGTCTGGCGACGGTCCCACGGCCCGCCGTCGCAGCACGCAGCACGCCGGCCACGTGCACGAGGACCTCGTCGCCTGCCGGGTGGCCGTACTTGTCGTTGACCTGCTTGAACTCGTCGAGGTCGATCATGAGCACGGCGACCCGACCCGACGCACCAGGGCGCTCGAGCGCGTTCTGGAGGACCTCCTGCATGAGCGACCTGTTGGCCAGCCCGGTCAGCGGGTCGTGCATGGCCCGGTGGGCGAGCATCTCGGACTGCATCCGCGAGTCGGTGGTGTCGCGCACCTGCCCGACGAACTGGTCGGGCGTCCCGTCGGGCATCCGGACAAGGACGACGTCCAGGACGGCCCACACCGTCTGCCCGTCCGACCGGAGGTAGCGCTTCTCGAGCGTGAACCGCTGCGCCTCCCCGGCGAGGAGCTGCTGCACGTGGGCGCGCTCGGCCGCCCGGTCGTCGGGGTGCGACAGCGCCGACAGGTCCCGGCCGAGCAGCTGCTGCGGGTCTGCGGCGAGCAGCTCCGCGAAGGCCCGGTTGACCTGGCTGACGCGCCAGTGCGGGTCCACGAGCACCATGCCGATGGGGGCGTTCTCCATGGCGGCGCTGAACTGAGTCTCCGACCGCGCGAGCGCAGCACGGATCTCGCGCGGACCGGTCATGTCGGCCAGGGTCGTGACCATCTCCTGGCGTCCGTCGGCGGCGACCACCGCTCGCGTGCTCACCTGGACCCACCTCACGGAGGCGCCGCTCAGCGGAGCGGCACAGACCACGAAGGCACGCTCAGCCTCGGGCGCCGCGTCCGGCCCCGGGAGTCGGCCGTTGGACCTGTGCGCGAAGACCGCCCCGGGCGCGACGGGCTGACCGTTCTCGGCGTAC
>DASXVR010000232.1:0-3919 GCA_036504175.1 Actinotalea sp.
GTGGTGCTGCTCGTGCCGCTCTACCTGACGATCCTGCATCCGCCCGTGGGCGGCTCGCTGCTCAACACGTTCTGGGCCGTGTGGCTGCCCGCCGGCGCGAGCGCCTTCAACGTCGTGCTCGTCGCGCGGTTCTTCGACTCGCTGCCACGCGAGGTGTTCGAGGCCGCGCGGGTCGACGGCGCGGGACCGTTCCGGCTGTTCTGGTCGATCGTGCTGCCGATGAGCAAGCCGATCCTCGGCGTGGTGTCCGTGTTCGCGGTCATCGCGTCGTGGAAGGACTTCCTCTGGCCGCTGCTGGTCCTGCCGAACCCGGACCTGCAGCCGCTGTCCGTGCGCCTGCCGTCGCTGCAGGGCTCGACCGACAGGGGCGTGCTCATGGCGGCGCTCGCGATCTCGACGATCATCCCGGTGGTGCTGTTCCTGGTGTTCCAGCGCATGTTCCTGCGCGGCGCCGGGCTGGGCGGCGCTGTCAAGGGCTGAGCGGTCGAAGGGCTGGGCTGTCAACGGGCTGGGCTGCCACCGCCTTCCCCTCGGCGACTGCTGGCTGAGCCCACTCCGCCCTCCGTCCGCCGACGGCGAAAAGCGGTTGGCAGCCCCGGGGAGCCGGACGTACCGTCGTCGGACACGGGAAAGGAGGTGGTCCAGAAGATGATTTCTCTTCGGACGCGTGAGGTGACTGCCCGCTAGTCGCCCGAGTGCATCGGACGGATTGCCTCCGGTCCCGGAGCCGCCTGGCGGCAGCGAGACCCCGGCAGTCACCGCAGCCCGTGGGAGCCGTGCATCGTCCAGCACGGCGCGCCGGTCGAGATGACCGGTAGCCCACGGGCTGTTCCATGCCAGGAACCAGGGGTGCGCGACCCGGGCTGCGCGAGCTGGGGCTACGCGATCCCGCACGCCCCGCATCTCCGTACCCCTCCGCACCTCCGTACCTCTCCGCACGCCCCGCACGCCCCGCATCTCCGTACCTCTCCGCACCTCCCTCCCTCTCCGCATCTCCCGCCCTGCGAGGATGACCCTGTGCCGCACAGGTTCCGCGTGATGACCGTCTGTACCGGGAACATCTGCCGCTCGCCCATGGCCGAGGTGATCCTGCGCGACCGCTTCGAGCGGGCCGGCCTCGGCGACGTCGTCGTCGTCGACTCGACCGGGATCAGCGACGAGGAGCACGGCCGGCCGATCGACAGGCGCGCCCAGCGGGTCCTGCATGCGCACGGCTACCCGGTGCCGCACCACGCGGCCCGGCAGGTGACGACCGTCGACCTGTCCGCCCGCGACCTCGTGCTGCCCATGACGTCGGCACACGCGAGCGCCCTGCGTCGGCTCGCCCACAGCGATCCGGGCGTGGTGGGGCGCATCCGGATGTTCCGCAGCTTCGACCCGGCCGCGCCCGCTGGGGTCCCTGAGCACCACCTCGACGTCGACGACCCCTGGTACGGCGACGAGGACGCGTTCGAGGTGACCCTCGCGGAGGTCGAGGCGGCCGCCGACGGCATCGTCGACCACGTCCGCTCCGAGCTCGAGCGTCGCGAACGCGGCTGAGTCGGGAGCAGCGAGCGGCCTGACCCGGTGTGGCTCAGTCACCGAGCCGAGCCCTCGCAGCCCTGGCCGAGCCCCGGTCACTCCGTCGGGTGACGCTCGTCGGCCGCCCTTCCGTTGCGCCGGACCGAGGTCGAGACTGATCACGACCGCGCGCGACAGCGCCGGGCACTTCGGCAGACGGGTCGAACGATGAAGTTCACGATCTACCAGGACAAGGGCGGCAAGTACCGCTTCCGCATCGTCGCCACCAACGGCAACATCCTCGCCGCGAGCGAGGGCTACGAGGCCAAGGCCTCGGCCCGCAAGGCCATCGACCGGATCAAGAGCGACGCCGCTGCGGCCGACGTCGTGGAGGAGTCCACCGACTGACGCGACGACGACGGCGGGGACGGGGGCGAGCCAGGCTGAGCCGGTCCGGCTGAGCGGGGGCGCCTGAGCGGGGGCGCCTGAGCGGGGGCGGCTGAGCCGGTCCGGCTGAGCGGGGGCGGCTGAGCGGGGGCGGCTGAGCGAAGAGAGCTGGGCGCGGTCCGCATGCTCTGCCGTCCGCATGCTCTGCCGTCCGCATGCTCTGCGGTCCGCATGCTCTGCGGTCCGCACACCCTGCGGTCCGCAGCGAAGATGGAGCCCGTGAAGGTCTCCCGGCGGTCCCTCGTCCCACCGTTCGCCGTCATGGAGGTGCTCGCGGCCGCCAACGCCCGCCGCGACGCCGGCGAGTCGATCATCAACCTGTGCGCCGGCCAGCCCGCGACCGGTGCGGCGTGGGTGGTCCGTGAGCGGGCGATGGCCGTGCTGGAGTCGGGCGACCTGGGGTACACCGAGGCGATCGGGGTCCCAGCGCTGCGTCGCGCCATCGCCCAGCACTACGGCCGCTGGTACGACGTCGACGTCTCACCTGACCGGGTCGCCGTCGCGACAGGGTCGTCCGGTGCGTTCGTGCTCGCGTTCCTGGCCGCGTTCGACGTCGGCGACCGGGTGGCTCTCGCCCGACCCGGGTATCCCGCCTACAAGAACATCCTGCGGTCCCTCGGCTGCGAGGTGGTCGAGCTCGCGTGCGGGCCGGAGACGCGCTACCAGCCGACGGTCGCGCAGCTCACGCAGGCGTACTACGAGGGTGGCCTCGACGGCCTGATCCTCGCGAGCCCCGCCAACCCCACGGGCACGATGGTCAGCCCCGCGGAGCTCGCCGCCCTCGCACGGTGGTGCGCCGAGTACGACGTCCGGCTGATCAGCGACGAGATCTACCACGGGATCACGTACGGGGACGGGGGTGAGGGTGCTGGTGCGTCGACGGCAGGGGCTGTGGGTGCGACGGCTCCTGCCGGGTCTGTGCGTGCTTCGGCTCCTGCCGGGTCTGTGCGACGGGCGGGGCAGGCGACGGCTGCGCAGTACGTCGCCGAGGGCGCCGTCGTCGTCTCGTCCTTCTCCAAGTACTGGGCGATGACCGGATGGCGCCTCGGCTGGCTCGTCCTCCCACCCGACCTCGTCCCTGCCGTCGACGCCCTCGCCGGCAACGTCGCCCTGTGCCCGCCCGCCCTCGCCCAGCACGCCGCCGTCGCGGCCTTCTCCGAGGAGGGGTACGCGGCCGCGGAGGCCGACGTCGCCGGCTACGCCGAGACGCGCGCGCTCCTCCTGAGCCGCCTCCCCGAGCTCGGCTGGTCACGCGTTGCGCCCGCCGACGGCGCCTTCTACCTCTACGCCGACATCTCGTCGTCGGGCCTGGACTCGGTGACCTGGTGCGCGCGTCTGCTCGACGAGGCGGGCGTGGCCCTGACACCCGGCACGGACTTCGACGGCGTCGACGGCGGCGACTGGGTGCGCCTGGCTTTCCCTGTGGGCCCGCGCCTCATCGGCGAGGCCGTGGACCGGATCGTCGCGTGGCAGGACAGCGTGCGGAGGTAGTGGGGCGGGCGGCGCTGGAGGGGATCGGGCTGCCGATCCCGCCTCATCCTCAGCCCACTGCGCCGGCCCGGCCCACGTCGAAAGTCAAGAGCGTTCTCCTCTGTGGATATCGACCACAGCGCTATCCGCTTCCGTACGATCGAACGTATGTTCGATGACCGAGGAGGCCGCTTCGCTGTTGCCGCGGAGCTCGCCGCCGCGCCGGGAGGTCTACCTCTGGCGACCAGGCTCGGGCCGCTGGACGCCGCCGCGCTCGACGACCGAGCACTTGTCGAGGCTGTCGCGGGCTGGGAGCGGGTGGTTGCCTGGGCGACTGCGGCACAGGCGACGGCCATCATCGAGCTCACCCGCCGGTCCCGCTCGAGCCAGGAGACCGAGCTCGTCACCGACGAGGTAGCCGCGCGCCTCGGGACGTCGCGGCGTGCCGCCGAGCTGAAGGTCGAGCTCGCGGCATCACTCGATCGATGGCCCGCCATCCACG
>DASXVR010000233.1:0-33397 GCA_036504175.1 Actinotalea sp.
CGGGCACCTCGACGGGCAGACCCGCCGCGGTGCGCAGGTCCCACAGGTGAACTGCTGTCTCGTGCACCTGGCGCCGACGCCAGAAGGAGGTGGTGCCCGGTCCTTCCAGCGTCGGGCACGGTGCCTCGGGAGGCAGTGCTGCGAGCGTCGTGAGCAGCTCCTCGGCGCAGTCCCGGTAGAGGTCCTCGAGGTCGAACGGCCCTCGCCCGAGGGCGATCGTCGGGCCTCGGCGCGCCTGGGCCGCCGCCCAGTGGTGGACGCGCGACAGATGGACGACGAGGTCGCGGACCCGCCACCGGCCGCACCAGGGGACGCGGACCCCCCCGTCCACGCTGGGGACGGTCTGCTGGAACAGCTGCTGGAGAGCCCCGAGCTCGACGAGGTGATCCAGAGGTTCGACTGTCATGGGACCATGGTGGTCCCTGACGTCACACGTCAGCCTGCCTGTGCGGGGAGGCGCGCTCCCGCGTGTCCCGGTCAGGCCCGCCCGCCCCTCGACTCCCGGAGCGCATCCTCTGTGTCCCCGATCCCCAGCGCAGCGCTGAGCACGCGCATCCAGCCGGCCGCGACGCCGCCGGAGCTGCTGCGCAACTTCTGCATCATCGCCCACATCGACCACGGCAAGTCGACGCTGGCTGACCGCATGCTCCAGCTCACCGGCGTCGTGGACGACAGGGCGATGCGCGCGCAGTACCTGGACCGGATGGACATCGAGCGTGAGCGCGGGATCACGATCAAGTCGCAGGCCGTTCGCATGCCGTGGGCGGTGCAGGGTGCCGACGGCGTGATGACCCCCTACGCGCTCAACATGATCGACACCCCTGGGCACGTCGACTTCACCTACGAGGTCTCCCGGTCGCTGGCGGCCTGCGAGGGTGCCGTGCTGCTGGTCGACGCCGCCCAGGGGATCGAGGCGCAGACGCTCGCGAACCTCTACCTCGCCATGGAGAACGAGCTGGCGATCATCCCGGTGCTGAACAAGATCGACCTTCCCGCCGCGCAGCCCGAGAAGTACGCGGAGGAGCTGGCCGGCCTCGTCGGCGGTGACCCGGACAGCGTCCTGCGGGTGTCGGGCAAGACGGGCGCCGGTGTGCTCGAGCTGCTGGACCGCATCGTCGACGTCGTCCCTGCACCCCAGGGCCGCGCCGACGCAGCGGCACGCGCGATGATCTTCGACTCGGTCTACGACACCTACCGGGGGGTCGTCACCTACGTCCGGGTGGTCGACGGTCACCTCAGCCCCCGCGAGAAGATCGTGATGATGTCCACGCGGGCGCACCACGAGCTCCTGGAGATCGGGGTCATCTCCCCGGAGCCCATCCCCACCCTGGGCCTGGGCGTGGGTGAGGTCGGCTACCTGATCACCGGCGTCAAGGACGTCCGGCAGTCCAAGGTCGGCGACACGGTGACCAACCAGAGCAAGCCCGCCACCGAGGCCCTCGCGGAGTACCACGACCCCAAGCCGATGGTCTTCTCGGGTCTCTACCCGATCGACGGCTCGGACTACCCGGTGCTGCGGGACGCGCTCGACCGGCTGAAGCTCAACGACGCCGCCCTCGTGTACGAGCCGGAGACGTCGGTGGCGCTCGGGTTCGGCTTCCGGGTGGGCTTCCTCGGGCTGCTCCACCTGGAGATCGTGCGCGAGCGGCTCGAGCGCGAGTTCGACCTCGACCTGATCTCCACCGCGCCCAACGTCGTCTACGAGGTCACCCTCGAGGACCGTGCCGTCATCACCGTCACCAACCCGTCCGAGTTCCCGGGCGGCAAGATCGGCGAGGTGCGCGAGCCCGTCGTCAAGGCGACCATCCTGTGCCCGAGCGAGTTCATCGGCGCTGTGATGGAGCTGTGCCAGGGCCGGCGCGGAGACCTGCTCGGGATGGACTACCTGTCCGCCGAGCGCGTCGAGCTCCGCTACACCCTGCCGCTCGCCGAGATCGTCTTCGACTTCTTCGACCAGCTCAAGTCCAAGACCCGGGGCTACGCCTCCCTCGACTACGAGCCTGCAGGCGAGGTCGCGGCGGACCTGGTCAAGGTCGACATCCTGCTGCAGGGCGAGCAGGTCGACGCCTTCAGCGCGATCGTGCACAAGGACAAGGCGTACGCGTACGGCGTGATGATGGCGGGCAAGCTCAAGGAGCTCATCCCGCGTCAGCAGTTCGAGGTGCCGATCCAGGCGGCTGTCGGAGCGCGCGTGATCGCCCGCGAGACGGTGCGCGCGATGCGCAAGGACGTGCTGGCCAAGTGCTACGGCGGCGACATCACCCGTAAGCGCAAGCTGCTCGAGAAGCAGAAGGAGGGCAAGAAGCGCATGAAGACCATCGGACGGGTCGAGGTCCCGCAGGAGGCCTTCATCGCGGCGCTCTCGACGGACGACACGAAGGACAAGACCAAGAAGTGAGTCGATGAGCCCTGCGTTGCCCGAGGGCGAGCCGGCGCCGGACGACGGCTCGCTGCCGGCCTGGGCGTCCACGCCCGAGGCGAGAAGGGCTGCGGGCGACCAGTTCGGGGTGTACCTCCACGTGCCCTTCTGCACGGTCCGCTGCGGGTACTGCGACTTCAACACCTACACCGCTGCCGAGCTCGGCGGTGGGGCCAACCAGGCCGACTACGCCGACACCGCCGTGCGCGAGATCGACCTGGCCGCCGCGGTGCTCGCCGGGGTCGGCCGCGGTGACAGGCCCGTGAGCACGGTCTTCGTCGGTGGTGGGACGCCGACGGTCCTGCCCGTCCGCGACCTGAGCAGGCTGCTCGCTGCCGTCCGCTCGGCCTGGGGGCTCGCCGACGGTGCAGAGGTCACGACCGAGGCGAACCCGGACTCGGTCACGCCGGCCTCGCTGGAGGCGCTGGCCTCGGCGGGCTTCACCCGGGTCTCGTTCGGCATGCAGTCGGCCGTCCCGCACGTGCTCGTGACCCTGGAGCGCACGCACGACCCGGAACGCATCCCCGACGTCGTGCGCTGGGCGGGCGACGCCGGCCTGGCGGTCTCGCTCGACCTCATCTACGGCACGCCGGGGGAGTCCGTCGACGACTGGCGGACGTCCGTCGAGGCCGCGCTGGCCTGCGGTGTGGACCACGTCTCCGCGTACGCCCTGGTGGTCGAGGAGGGCACCAAGATGGCCGCCCAGGTGCGGCGCGGCCGGCTCGCGCTGCCGGACCAGGACGACCAGGCCGCCAAGTACGAGATCGCCGACGACCTCCTCGAGGCGGCGGGCCTGTCCTGGTACGAGGTCAGCAACTGGTCACGCACCCCCGAGACGGCCTGCCGGCACAACCTCGCCTACTGGCGCGGCACCGACTGGTGGGGGATCGGGCCGGGAGCGCACTCGCACGTCGGCGCGGGCGACCAGGCCGTGCGGTGGTGGAACGTCAAGCACCCGCGCGCCTACGCCGACCGGCTGGACCGCGGGCTGAGCCCGGCGGCGGGGCGCGAGCTCCTGGCGGGTGACGACGTCCGGCTCGAGAGGCTGCTGCTCGGTGTGCGCCTCCGCGACGGGCTGGCCGTGGCCGACCTGACCGAGGCCGGGCGCACCGCCGTGGCCGGGCTGGTGGCCGACGAGCTCCTCGACGGGCGCGCCGCGGTGCACGGCCGGGCGGTGCTGACCCGCAGGGGACGCCTGCTGGCCGACGCCGTGGTCCGGGCGCTCGCGGACTGAGACCCGGCCGCGCTGCGAGGCGGACGGACCCGGCGCGCGGGCAGCCCGGGCCGTGACGTGACGAGGGGCGGTGACCGTGTCGGTCACCGCCCCTCGTCCGAGCCGTCAGGTCACTTCACGATCCGCCAGTTGAGCGGGTAGCGGTACGCCTCGCCCTTGTTGGCGGCGACAGCCGCCAGGATCGAGAAGATCACGGACATGATCCAGACCAGCGGGAGGATGAGGAGCCCGATTCCCACCACTGTCGTGACGGATCCGACCACGTAGCCGATCGCGACGAGGATCTGGAAGTTGAGCGCCTCCTTCGACTGCTCCTCGACGAAGCGACCGCGGTCCTTGTAGATGAGCCAGACGACCAGAGGTGCGACGAAGCCCAGCAGGACGCCACCGATGTGGCCCAGCGTCGCCCACAGGCGCTGGTCGCTGTCGCTCAGCGGCACACCGGCCGTCGAGCTGCCGTAGGCGGTCTGGGGTGCGTACCCCGGCTGGGGTGCGCCGTAGGCGGGCGGGGCCTGGTAGCCCGGGGCCGGGGCCGCGGGCGGCGGGACCGGCGAGCCGTAGCCGCCCGGCGCGGCCGGCGGCGGCGGGGGAGGCGTGGTCCCGGGCTCGGGGACAAGGGGCTCGTCGGAGGGTGTGGAGGTCATGTGACTGTCACCAGCTCGTGTGAGAAGGGGTGGGTGCGACGAGCCGCTGGTGCGGCTCCCGGCGCTGGTCCGGACGCCTGCGATCCCCGTGGAGCATTGGGCGGACCCGGTCGGCTCAGTGCACTCGAACAGTAGCGAAACGGGTCATCGCGTGGGGAGGTCCGACACGGTGACGAAGTCGATCAGCTCTTCCATGCGCCCGAGGAGGGCCGGTTCGAGGTCACGGAAGTCGCGCACGGTCCCGAGCAGCCGCTTCCACGCGCGGGCGACGTCCGCCTGGTCTTCGGCAGGCCAGCCGAGCTCGCGCAGGATGCCGGTCTTCCACTCCGTGCCCCGGTCGATGACGGGCCACGCCCGCAGACCCAGTCGGCCCGGCCGGATGGCCTGCCACACGTCCACGTAGGGGTGACCGAGCACCAGGACGTCGCGAGGCGCGAGGCGGACGGCCTCGGCGGCGATCCGCGACTCCTTGCTGCCCGGAACCAGGTGGTCGACGAGCACCCCGAGACGCCGACCCGGACCGGGCACGAAGTCGCGGACGGCCGCCGGCAGGTTGTCCACGCCGTCGAGCATCTCGACCACGACACCCTCGATGCGGAGGTCGTCGCCCCAGACCTTCTCCACGAGCTCGGCGTCGTGGCGGCCCTCGACCCAGATGCGCGCTGCGCGGGCCACGCGGGCGCGCGCACCGGGGACGGCCCGGGAGCCGGAGGCCGTGCGGCTCGGTGGGGCGGGTGCGGCCGGACCCGCCGGGGCCGTCAGCAGGACGGGCCGGCCGTCGACCCAGAAGCCCGGGCCGAGCGGGAACGTGCGGGTGCGTCCCTTGCGGTCCTCGAGCACGACCACGTGCATCCCGCCCGACTTCTCGACGCGCACCACGGCACCGACCCAGCCGCTGGTGACCTCCTCGACCACCAGACCCACCTCGGCGACGGTGGGAACCGACGCGGGCCGGCGGGGGCGAGCCGGACCGGCGAGGACGTCAGGCCCGTAGCGGTCGTCCATCGTCCCCTGCTCTCCCGGTCGGCTGTGAGGGGTGATGATGTCAGGACGTCGGCGGCCGACGACGCAGGCGCGTCGGACGGGTCGGACGGCGGCCGGGCCGGCCGCCGGGCTGATGCTCCGGCGTCGGGTCGTCGTAGGATTAGCACTCGGAGTCGGTGAGTGCCACCGAGCCCCGCGTCGCGGCCCGCCGGGACGCGAGCGGGACGATGGTCGGCGGCTCGCCGCCCCAGACCGTGCGAGGAGGTGCCCATGAGTGATGACCGCAGGCTCGACGTGCTCCGCGCGATCGTCCAGGACTACGTCCAGACCCATGAGCCCGTGGGGTCCCGGGTGCTCGTCGAACGTCACTCGCTCGGCGTGTCCCCGGCGACCATCCGCAACGACATGGCAGCCCTCGAGGAGGCCGGGTACATCGCCCAGCCGCACACGTCGGCCGGACGGGTGCCCACGGACAAGGGCTACCGGCTGTTCGTGGACCGTCTGTCGCGGATCAAGCCGCTGTCCGCCCCGGAGGCCAAGGCGATCCAGGTGTTCCTGGAGAGCGCCGTGGACCTGGACGACGTCGTCGACCGCTCGGTCCGCCTGCTCGCCCAGCTGACCCACCAGGTCGCCGTGGTGCAGTACCCGTCCTTGCGTCGCTCGGCCCTGCGGCACCTGGAGCTGGTGCCCGTCACCGACAGGCGCCTCCTGGTCGTGATCATCACCGACAACGGGCGGGTCGAGCAGCGCGTCCTCGACCTGGACGACCCCCTGCCGGGCCACGTGGTCCCCGAGCTGCGGGCGCGGCTCAACGCGGCCGTGGCAGGGCGACGGCTCGTCGACCTCCCCGAACCGCTCGAGCTCATGGTCACCCAGTTCCCGGCCGAGGACGAGGCGCTCGTGCGCCGCGTCATCCGCGTGGTGGAGGACACCCTGGCCGAGGCGACCGAGGAGCGCATCGTCATGGCCGGTACCGCCAACCTCGCCCGGAGCGGCACCGACTTCACCCAGACCATCCGCCCGGTGCTGGAGGCGCTCGAGGAGCAGGTCGTGCTCCTGCGCCTGCTGACCGAGATGGCCGACGACTCCGCCGGGGTCTCCGTGCGGATCGGCCACGAGAACCAGCACGCGGGGCTCTCGGAGACCTCCATCGTCGCCGCCGGCTACGGCGGGGACGGTGAGGCGGTCGCACGCATCGGCTCCCTCGGCCCGACCCGCATGGACTACGCGGGCACCATCGCCTCCGTGCGCGCCGTCGCACGCTACCTGTCCCGCGTCCTCGCCGGATGACCGTCCCCGTCCCGTTGAGGTGCCCGGCCGTCACCGGCACCCGTGCAGAGAGTGACCAGTGAGCATCGACTACTACGAGGTTCTCGGCGTACGCCGCGACGCGACGCAGGACGAGATCAAGAAGGCGTACCGCCGCCTGGCCCGCGAGCACCACCCGGACGTCGCGGGTGACGACGGGTCGGAGGACACCTTCAAGGACGTCTCGCGCGCCTACGAGGTGCTCTCCAACCCCGAGAAGCGCCAGATGTACGACCGCGGGGTCGACCCGACGGCGCCGGGCGGTGGAGCCGCAGGATTCGGTGCAGGCTTCGGGTTCCAGGACATCTTCGAGACGTTCTTCGGCGGGGCCGCGGGGGCGTCGGCCCAGCGCGGGCCGGTCCCGCGTGCCCGCCGCGGTCAGGACGCCCTCGTGCGGCTCGACGTCGACCTCGCCGAGGCGGCGTTCGGTGCCCACCGCGAGGTCGTGGTGGACACGGCGGTGCTCTGCGCGACCTGCCAGGGCAGCTGCTGCCGCCCCGGCACCTCGCCGCGCACGTGCGACGTCTGCGGCGGTCGCGGCGTGGTCCAGCGGGTCGCCCGCTCGTTCCTCGGCCAGGTGATGACCTCGAGCCCGTGCGCCGCATGCCAGGGCTTCGGCACGGTGATCCCCGACCCCTGCCCGGAGTGCTCCGGGGAGGGCCGGGTCCGCAGCCGTCGGACGCTCTCGGTCGACGTCCCGGCGGGCGTCGACACCGGGACGCGCATCCGCCTGACCGGCCAGGGCGAGGTCGGTCCGGCCGGCGGCCCGGCCGGCGACGTCTACCTCGAGGTGCGCGAGCGGCCGCACGAGACGTTCGTGCGACGTGGGGACGACCTGCACTGCACGCTGGAGATCCCGATGACGGCAGCGGCCCTCGGCACGCTGGTCGACCTCGAGACGCTCGACGGTCCACGGCAGCTGGACGTGCGTCCGGGCACCCAGCCGGGCGAGGTCCTGGTCCAGCGCGGCCTGGGCGTCGGCCACCTCCAGGCGGACGGACGCGGTGACCTGCACATCCACGTCGACGTCCAGGTGCCCACCACACTCGACGAGGAGCAGGAGCGGCTCCTGCGCGAGCTGGCCGCCCTGCGCGGTGAGGAGCGACCCGCCTCGCGCCTGACCCCGACCCACCCGGGTGTGTTCGCGAAGCTGCGCGACAAGCTCGCCGGGCGCTGACGGGAGCACGGTGAGCGCTCCGGTCTTCCTGGCCGATCCCGGCCTGCTCGACGGGCACGGCTCCGGCTCCACCTACGTCCTGGAAGGGGCGGAGGCGCGCCACGCGGGGGTCGTGCAGCGGCGTGCACCGGGCGAGCGGATCGACGTCGCCGACGGCAGCGGGACCCGGCTGCGCTGCCGCGTGGTGGCCGTCGAGCCCGGCCGCGTGGTGCTCCAGGTCGAGGAGCGGGTCGAGGAACCTCGGTCCGCAGTCGAGATCGTGCTCGTCCAGGCGCTCGCGAAGGGTGACCGGGACGAGCTCGCGATCGAGGCCGCCACGGAGGTCGGCGTGGACGCCGTCGTGCCGTGGCAGGCCAACCGGTCGATCGTGGTGTGGCGGGGCGAGCGCGCCGCCAAGAGCCGCGCGAAGTGGCTGGCCACCGTCCGGGAGGCCGCCAAGCAGGCACGACGGGCGTACGTGCCTGCCGTCGGTGAGAACGTCGACAGCCGCGGCCTCGTTGCTCTCGTCGGGGCTGTCACGTCTGCGGGCGGGCTGGTGCTCGTGCTGCACGAGGAGGCGCAGCAGGCCGTCGGCTCGGTGCGACTGCCCGCGCCGGACGGTGAGGGCACACCCCAGGTCCTCGTCGTCGTCGGACCGGAGGGCGGGATCGCCGACGAGGAGATCGCCCAGCTCACAGGGGCCGGCGCTGTCGCCGTGCGCCTGGGTCCGCACGTGCTGAGGACCTCGACGGCAGGGCCCGTGGCTGTTGCGCTGCTGGCCGAGCGCCTCGGGCGCTGGGCCGTCTGAGCGTCAGCTGACGGTGAAGTCGACCTGGACCAGGTTGTGCCGTGGGTCCGAGCCGCTCGCCCCGTCGGACATGTCCGGCTCCCAGACCTGCACCGAGTAGGTGCCGGGCTGCAGGCCGACCTCGAACGAGAACGGCCCGACCTCACCGTTGGCGCCGGAGTCGGTGAAGCCCTCGGTGATGACGGTCTCGGTCCCGGCCACCAGCACGCGGTAGTCCAGCGTCCCCTCGAACGCCGTCCCCAGACCCTGCACGGTGACCGACGGCCCCGGGACCGTGGCGCCCGGCGCGGGCGAGGTGATCTGGTTCGGCCCGTTCACCGGGCCGGGGGCAGTTCCCCCGTCCGTCGGCGACGCCGACGGGCTCGTGGAGGGTGTGACCGCCGGCTGCGCCGAGGGACTCTCCGAGGGGGTCGGCTCCGGGGTGGTGCTGGTCGACGCCGTCACGCTCGAGGCCGGTGACGGCGTGGCGGGGCTCTGGCAGGCGCTCAGCGCGGCCACGGCGACGAGCAGCACTGCGGTGACCAGAGCGTCACGGCGTCGACCGTGACCCGAGGCGTCGGCACCCACTGAGCGGCCCATCGGAGCTCCCGTTCCTCGACGCCGGAGCCCCCATCCTGGCAGGCTCCGCCTGGGCGGCAGCAGTAGCGTGACGGCATGTCGCCCACGCGCGAGCCCCTCACGGCTCCGGACTGCCTCTTCTGCCGCATCGTCGCCGGGGAGGTGCCCGTCGACACCGTCGCCTCGGACGACCGCACCATCGCCTTCCGCGACATCAACCCGCAGGCGCCGCTGCACGTCCTGGTGGTGCCGCGCGACCACCACGCCGACGTCGCCCAGCTCGCGGCTGCCGACTCGGGCCTTCTCGCGGCTGTCGTCGAGATGGCCGACGACATCGCGCACGCCGAGGCGGACGGGCAGTTCCGGCTCCTGTTCAACACCGGCTCCCAGGCGGGTCAGTCGGTGTTCCACGTCCATGCCCACGTGCTCGGCGGCACGCGGCTGGGCTGGTCTCCCGCCTGAAACGGCGTGTGCGCGGTGCCTCGGTAGGATGAGGTCCACATCGATCGACGAGCGCGCACACCCGAGGAGAGCAGCGGCCGGCCCGGCCGTCCCCATGACCGAGACATCTGCACGCAGGCCGCGCCCGGCCACTGGCGGAGCCGACGTCGAGCACCGCATCATCGTCCCCGCCCACCTGCCCGTCGTCGCCCTGCTGGGTCCCGGGGATGAGGTGCTCCGCGCGGTCGAGGGCGGCTTCCCGAGCGTGAAGATCCACGCGCGCGGTGACGAGATCACGCTCACCGGCCCTCCGCCCGAGGTCGCGTTGGTGTCCCAGCTGCTCGACGAGCTGCTCGAGATCGCGGCCAGCGGGACCCCGCTCAGCGCCGACGTGGTGACCCGGTCGGTGAAGATGCTGGCAGCGGTGACCACCACGCGCCCGGCGGAGGTGCTCACCCAGAACATCCTGTCGAGCCGGGGGCGCACCATCAGGCCCAAGACGGTCGGGCAGAAGGTGTACGTCGACGCGATCGACAGGAACACGATCACCTTCGGGATCGGCCCCGCCGGGACCGGCAAGACCTACCTCGCGATGGCCAAGGCGGTCCAGGCGCTCCAGGCCAAGCAGGTCAACCGGATCGTGCTCACCCGACCGGCGGTGGAGGCGGGGGAGCGTCTCGGGTTCCTGCCCGGGAGCCTCAGCGAGAAGATCGACCCGTACCTGCGGCCCCTGTACGACGCGCTGCACGACATGGTCGACCCGGACTCCATCCCGCGGCTGATCGAGGCAGGCACCATCGAGGTCGCCCCGCTCGCCTACATGCGCGGCCGCACGCTCAACGACGCGTTCATCATCCTGGACGAGGCCCAGAACACCTCGACCGAGCAGATGAAGATGTTCCTCACGCGGCTCGGCTTCGGCTCCCGGATGGTGGTGACCGGTGACGTCACGCAGGTCGACCTGCCGGGCGCGACCACCTCGGGCCTGCGCGTGGTGGAGGAGATCCTGCGGGGCGTCGACGACGTCGACTTCTGCCGTCTGACCTCTCAGGACGTGGTGCGCCACCAGCTCGTCGGCCACATCATCGACGCCTATGCGAGCTGGGACACGACCCGAGGGACGTCCCGATGAGCATCGAGGTCAACAACGAGTCGGGTCACCCGGTCGACGAGGCGGAGTTCGCCGCGCTGGCACGCCACGTGCTGGACGCGATGCACGTCCACCCGCAGACGGACCTGTCGATCCTGCTCGTGACCAGCGACGTCATGAGCGAGCTGCACGTCCAGTGGATGGACGAGCCGGGCCCGACCGACGTGCTCTCGTTCCCGATGGACGAGCTGCGACCGGGCTCGGAGGGTGAGGTCCCGCCCCCGGGCCTGCTCGGTGACGTCGTGCTGTGCCCCGAGGTGGCCGTGCGCCAGGCCCGCGAGGCAGGTCACTCCACCACCGAGGAGCTCCTGCTGCTGACCACCCACGGGATCCTCCACCTGCTCGGTTTCGACCACGCAGAGCCGGAGGAGGAGAAGGAGATGTTCGCCCTCCAGCGGCAGCTCCTGCTCACCTTCCTCGCCGGACGATGACCGGGTCCTCGACCGGCGTCCTCGTCCTGGTCGGGCTGGTCGCCCTGCTCGTGGGGGCCGTCCTCACAGCCGGCGAGGCGGCGGTGCTGCGCCTGAGCCGGGCCGCGCTCGCCGAGATGACGGACTCGACGCTGCCCAGCGCAGGCAGGGTCCGCCGGCTCATGGGCGACCCGCACGCGGCAGCGACCTCCGCGGCGCTCGTGGCCGCCCTGTGCGAGGTGGTCACCATCGTCTGCCTGACCCTCGCGGTGGTCTCCACGGGCCTCGGTTGGTGGCAGTCGCTGGTCGTCTCCGTGCTCGTCGACGGGTTCGCCGCGCTGCTGCTGCTGCGGTACTGGCCCCGACGGCTCGGACGCCGCTACGCCTCGGGCACCCTGCTGGTGGCCTCCGGCCTCCTCGTCCCGGTGCACGCGGTGGTCACACCGCTGCGCCGCCTCCGGTCGGCCGCCTCCGACCAGGACGACCTCACCGACGACGAGATCCGCGACATGGTCGACCGTGTCAGCGAGTCCGAGCACATCGAGGACGACGAGCGCGAGATGTTCCGCTCCGTTCTCGAGCTCGGCGACACCATCACGCGTGAGGTGATGGTGCCGCGCACCGAGATGGTCACCCTGCCGATGGGTTCTCCGGTCCGCAAGGCGCTCTCGCTCTTCCTGCGGTCCGGGTTCTCCCGGGTGCCGGTGGTCGGCGAGTCCGTCGACGACGTGGTGGGGGTGCTGTACCTCAAGGACGTGGTGCGGCTGCGCCACACCGTCGAGGACTCAGCGGACGACCCCGTCGACCCGCTGCTGCGGGTACCGGTGTTCGTCCCGGAGTCCAAGCCCGTCGACGACCTGCTGCGCGACATGCAGCACGGCGCGTTCCACATGGCGATGGTCGTCGACGAGTTCGGTGGCATCGCCGGCCTGGTGACCATGGAGGACGCCCTCGAGGAGATCGTCGGCGAGCTCACCGACGAGCACGACCGCTCCGGTCCCGAGGTCGAGGACCTCGGGGACGGTGCCTATCGCGTACCGTCCCGCATGCCTGTCGACGAGCTCGGGGAGCTGTTCGCCCTCGAGCTCGACGACGACGACGTCGACAGCGTCGGGGGTCTGCTCGCCAAGGCCCTGGGCAAGGTGCCGCTCCCGGGGTCGAGTGCCCGGACCGGTGGCCTGGAGCTCACGGCCGACCGGGTCGAGGGCCGCCGCAAGCGCATCGCCACGGTCATCGCACGTCTCGCCACCGAGCAGCAGGACCCGGCCGCAGGGCCGGCACAGGGCACGTCCAACCAGGGAGCACATCGATGACCGCCTCACCGGCGCCGTTCCGTTCGGGTTTCGTCTGCATCGTCGGGCGGCCCAACGCGGGCAAGTCGACGCTCACCAACGCCCTCGTGGGGCAGAAGGTCGCGATCACCTCCGACCGGCCGCAGACCACGCGCCACGTCATCCGGGGCATCGTGCACCGCCCCGACGCGCAGATGGTGCTGGTGGACACCCCCGGGCTGCACCGACCCCGCACCCTCCTCGGCGAGCGTCTCAACGACCTCGTCCGCGGCACCCTCACCGAGGTCGACGTGGTCGTCTTCTGCCTGCCTGCGGACCAGCGGGTGGGTCCCGGTGACAGGTTCATCGCCCAGCAGCTCGCGGACCTGACCGCGACGGGCGGCCACCCGCCTGTGGTGGCGGTCGTCACCAAGTCCGACCTCGTCCCCCGGGGGCGGCTCGCCGAGCACCTGATGGCCGTCGCCGAGCTGGGCGAGTGGGCGGACATCGTGCCCGTCAGCGCCGTGGAGGGTTTCCAGGTCGACACGCTCGTCGACGTGCTCGTCGGCCACCTCCAGGAGGGTCCGGCCCTCTACCCCGACGGGGAGCTGACCGACGAGCCGGAGGCGGTCATGGTGGCCGAGCTGGTCCGCGAGGCAGCGCTCGAAGGGGTGCGCGAGGAGCTGCCGCACTCGCTCGCCGTCGTCGTCGACGAGATCACGGCGCGTCCGGGGCAGGACGGCTCCGACGGCTCGGTGCCCTTCCTGGACGTGCACGTGAACCTCTTCGTGGAACGCGACAGCCAGAAGGCGATCATCATCGGCAAGGGCGGCGCGCGCCTGCGTGACGTGGGCAGCCAGGCACGCAAGGGCATCGAGGCGCTGCTCGGAGCGCGGGTCTACCTGGATCTGCACGTGAAGGTCGCCAAGGACTGGCAGCGGGACCCCAAGCAGCTGCGCCGCCTCGGGTTCTGACCGACGTCCCAGGTCAGGTGGCAGCCGGTCGCTAGACTCCGGCCGTGCGGTACCGGATCGCCCTGACCAGTGCGATGGCGGTCGTGGCCCTCGGGGTCGTGGGCGTCGTCTCCGGTCCGGGATGGGACCCCGTCCCGCTCACCCGCACGATCGACGTCGAGACGCCGGACACCACGATCGGCGACTCCGCAGGGGCCGTCCCGGTCGGCACGTATGACGTCGCGACCTCGGTCGTCACGGTCGAGCTCGCGGGCATGGAGATCCAGGCGCAGATCAGCGAGCCCGTGGGTGCGAGCGGCCTGCGGCCCGGCGTGGTGTTCGTGCACGGGGCCGGGACCGGGCGGTACGAGCGCGCCTTCAAGCGGCAGGCCGAGGCCCTGGCGAGCTCGGGCGTGGTGGCGATGGTGCCGAACAAGCGGCTGGACAACTACACGACCCGCGAGCGCGACTACACCGCGATGGCCAACGACTACCTGCGCAGCGTCGAGCTGCTGCGGCGCCTGCCTGGGGTCGACCCCGACCGGGTGGGTGTGTACGGCGAGAGCGAGGGCGCCTGGATCGTGCCCGTGATGGCGGCGGACAACCCGTCGGTGGCCTTCACGGTCCTGGTCGCGGCACCCGTGGTCCCGCCCCGCCAGCAGGCCGCCTTCGCCGTCGACTCCTACCTGCGCAACACCGGCGTGCCGGCCGACATCCTCCGGTCGATCCCGCGATTCGTGGGAATGGAGCCCCCCGGTGGCGGCTTCGAGTACACCGGGTTCGACGTCAGGCCCTTCCAGCAGCGCATGCGGCAACCCTCGCTGATCGTCTACGGCACAGGTGATGCCGCCATGCCCACGGTCCAGGGCGCCCTCGAGCTGGTCGACGACCTCACGACCGCCGGGAACGCCGACTACACGATCCGGTACTACAAAGGTGCCGACCACGGCATCAAGATCCACCACGTGCTGGTCCCGGACTTCGCCCGCGACCTGAGCGCGTGGGTCCAGTCGCTGCCCGGCTCGGCCCGGGCCGAGCCGCGCATCGCCGGCGCCGAGCCGTACCAGCGCTTCGTCGCCGGGCCGGTCGCCAAGCCGCGATGGTTCGCCGAGGGCGATCTCCTGGTGGCGGGGATGGGCGGGTCGGCGATCGCGCTCCTGATCGGCCCCCTCCTGTGGCTCGTGCGGCGCATCCGGGGCCGGCGCGAGCCCGTCCTCGGCGAGGGCGTGCTCGGCCCGCTCCTGACGATGGCCCTCGGGACGGTCCTGACCCTGGCGGGGCTGGTGGTCTACCTGTTCTCGGTCGCCCGCCTGGCGCAGGACTACGGGACGAACCCGGTGATGGTCCAGGGCGGCTGGCTCGTCATCAGGGTGCTGGGCATCGGGTCGGCCGTGGCAGGCGTGGTGCTCGTCTACCGGATGCTCGACGGCCGGCGGCGCGGCTCGGCCCCGGCGGCGCACACCGCCTCCGGGGAGCTGACGCTGGTCTCGGCGATGAGCGGGTCGTTGGCGCTGCTGGTGATGCTCGCGTACTGGGGCGTCTACCCGATCCTCTGGTGAACAGGCACGACGGATCCAGGTCTCAGGGGCACCCCACGGCGGTGCGCGCGCCGCTACGGTTCCCTGGAGGGGCAGTCGGCGACGGCGGTCCCGGCAGGCCGTCACGGGGCGTGTCCCGGCGGGTGGAGGGTGGCGCCCTGCGGCGCGGAAGGCGGACCGACGATGACTGAGGTTGACGGCTACACAGCCGCACAGGCGGGCGACCCGCGGACGCCGGGTCAGGTGCTGGCGGACATCGCAGCCCTGCGACCCGACCTGCGGGCAGCGGTCGCGGCCAACCCGGCCGCGTACCCAGGTCTGCTCCAGTGGCTGTCCGAGCTCGGCGAGCCCGCCGTGGACGCCGCGCTGCGACAGCGCCACCAGGCGCCCACGCGGGCACCCGCGGCGCCGCAGGCAGGCGTGCGTCCCGCACCGGTGGCGCCCTACCAAGGAACCCCCGGGGGGTACCCCGGCGGGCCGGCAGCGCCCTACCCAGGACCCACGACCCCTGGCTACGCGGGTGCACCGCCGCAGTCGTATCCCGCACCCACGGCTGGGTACCCCGGTGGCCCGTCCGCAACCTATCCGGGAGCGCCCACCGGCTATGCCGGCGGACCGCCGGCGGCCTACCCGGGTGCACCGCTCCAGCCCTTCGGGCAGCCCGCGGGGATACCGCCCCGGAAGTCGAACCTGAAGGCCTTGTGGATCGTGCTCGCCGTGGTCGGCGTCCTGGTGGTCGTGGGGATCGTCGCGGCCATCCTCATCGGCCGCAGCGTCTTCAACGCGGTCAAGACCGTCGACATCCCGGGCATCCAGCTCGCCGCCCTGCACGCCCAGTGCGCGAACGGGGACTGGGCCGCCTGCGACGACCTCTACGACCGGGCCCCGGCGGGCTCGGACGAGGAGACGTTCGGGGCCACCTGCGGCAACCGCGACGAGGCGCAGGGCGGGCAGTGCGCCGCCCTGCACGGCACGGGCGCGGGCATCGCACCCAGCACCGACCCGTCGACCGCGCTCGACGCCAACGCCTATGGCGACGACCCGACGCTGGACGCGCTGTGGGACGCCTGCGCCGGCGGCGACCTCGCGGCGTGCGACAACCTCTACGACAGCTCGCCCGTCGGCTCGGAGTACGAGACGTTCGGCGACACCTGCGGCAACACCACCGCGGGAGGCAACATCTGCGCGGAGGGCACGGCCGTCGAGGGGCCGAACACCCACGGTGACGACCCGGCACTGGACGCCCTGTGGGACAGCTGCGCCGCGGGCTCGGACAGCGACTGCGACGCGCTGTTCGACCAGGCTCCGGCCGGCTCGGACTACGAGAAGTTCGGCAACACGTGCGCCGGTCGCAGCGACGGCTCCGACTACTGCGTGCCCTGACCGCCGGCTCTGCGGCGGGTGGCCGTCGGCCCGACCCCGGGTTGCCGGATCGCACGCCGCCCGCTCGCCGCACGCCCACCCGTCGCGCCCCGACGCGCCCCGGCGCGGCCGCGTGGAGGGGCTCGGTCTTGTCGGGGTACAGTGGCGATCGTGCGCGCGACGCCCACGTGGCTCCTTCTTCGTCGCCGCGGTGAGGTCTGACCGACCGGTCCCTCGCCGCGGTGGTCGGTGTGCCGGTCGATCCCACGCACCCACATCCGAAGGACCTCGTCATGAACGCCAGCACCCCCGGCTCCACCTCCTCCCGCTCGACCGTCGCTGACGACCGCTCCCACGAGGAGCGCACCGCTCAGCGGACCTCGCCGATGCCCATCCACAAGTACCGGCCCTTCCAGGACCAGATCCGGGTCGAGCTGCCCGACCGCACCTGGCCGGACCGCCGGATGGAGAAGGCGCCCCGCTGGTGCGCTGTGGACCTGCGCGACGGCAACCAGGCACTCATCGAGCCGATGAACCCCGAGCGCAAGCTGCGCATGTTCGAGCTCCTCGTGGACATGGGCTACAAGGAGATCGAGGTCGGCTTCCCGTCCGCGTCGCAGACGGACTTCGACTTCGTGCGCATGCTGATCGACGAGGACCGGATCCCGGACGACGTCGTGATCCAGGTGCTCACCCAGTCCCGCGAGCACCTCATCGAGCGCACCTACGAGGCGATCGCCGGCGCGAAGCAGGCGATCGTGCACCTGTACAACTCGACCTCGACGCTGCAGCGCGAGGTCGTGTTCCGCTCCGACGAGGACGGCATCGTCGACATCGCCACCTCGGGTGCCCACCTGTGCAAGAAGTACGAGGAGATGGTCCCGGACACCGACGTGTACTACGAGTACTCGCCGGAGTCCTACACCGGGACCGAGCTGGAGTACGCCCTGCGGGTCTGCAACGCCGTGCTGGACGTCTTCAAGCCGACGCCCGAGCGCAAGGTCATCATCAACCTGCCCGCGACGGTCGAGATGGCGACCCCCAACGTGTACGCGGACTCGATCGAGTGGATGAGCCGCCGGCTGCACTACCGGGACAGCGTGGTGCTGTCGCTGCACCCCCACAACGACCGCGGCACGGCTGTCGCCGCGGCTGAGCTGGGCTACCTCGCGGGCGCGGACCGGATCGAGGGCTGCCTGTTCGGCAACGGTGAGCGCACCGGCAACGTCTGCCTGGTCACCCTCGGGATGAACCTGGCCAGCCAGGGGATCGACCCGCAGATCGACTTCACCGACATCGACCGGGTGCGCCGGACGGTCGAGCACTGCACCCAGCTGCCCGTGCACGAGCGCCACCCCTACGGCGGCGACCTGGTCTTCACGGCGTTCTCGGGGTCCCACCAGGACGCGATCAAGAAGGGCCTGGACGCGATGGACGCGAAGGCGTCCGCGGCGGGCGTCACCGTCGACGACCTCGTCTGGGCGGTGCCCTACCTGCCCATCGACCCGCGCGACGTCGGCCGTACCTACGAGGCCGTCATCCGGGTGAACTCCCAGTCCGGCAAGGGCGGGATGGCGTACCTGATGAAGTCCGAGCGCCACCTCGACCTGCCGCGTCGCCTGCAGATCGAGTTCTCCCGCGCGGTGCAGGTCTACACCGACTCCTCCGGCCAGGAGGTCACGGCGGACGACCTGTGGCGCATCTTCACCGACGAGTACCTCCCCGCCGAGCCGGGCGGCGACCTCGAGCCCTGGGGCCGGTTCGCACTCCGCGGCAGCCGCACGGTCAGCGGCCAGGACGGACCCGACCGGCTCTCGGTCGACCTCGTCGACTCGGGCTCGGACGTGACGCTGGAGGGTGTTGGCAACGGACCCATCGATGCCTTCATCCAGGCCCTCAGCACCTTGGGTGAGAGCGTGGAGGTGCTCGACTACGCCGAGCACGCCCTCTCCACCGGCGGTGACGCCACGGCTGCCGCCTACGTCGAGTGCTCCGTCGGCGGGCAGGTGCTCTGGGGTGTCGGCATCGATCCCTCCATCACGACCGCCTCGTTCAAGGCGATCATCTCCGCGGTCAACCGCGCCCACCGCTAGGCGGACGACGCACGGGCAGGTCCCGCCGGGCTCGCTGCACAGCCCGGACCCGGCGGGCCTGCTCGGCGCGCACGCGGCTGTCGACCCTTGCCTCCTGCCAGGCGGCCTCCCGGAGCAGCCGCCGGTAGCTGTCCAGGCGACGTTCGGGCAGGCGCCCGGTCCGGACCGCCTCGAGGACGGCGCACCCCGGCTCGGCCGCGTGCGAGCAGTCCCGGAACCGGCAGGACGCGGCGAGCTCCTCGACGTCGGGGAAGGCCTCGTCGAGGCCGCCGGACCCGGTCAGCCCGACGGTCCGGAGCCCGGGGGTGTCGATCACCGCACCGCCGCCCGGGACGAGGTGCAGCTCGCGGGTCACGGTGGTGTGCCTGCCCTTGCCGTCGGCGCGGAGCCCCTGGGTGCGCAGGGCACCCGAGCCCTCGGTCAGGCCGACCAGGGCGTTCAGCAGCGTGGACTTCCCGGCACCTGACGGGCCGAGCAGCGCAACGGTGGCTCCGTCGGCGAGCCACCGCCGCAGGGGGCCGAGCCCGAGGTCCGCGGTCGCGGACGTCGCGAGGACGTCGCACCCCGGTGCCAGGTGCGCCACCGCGCTGATGACCGCGTCCGGGTCCGCGACGAGGTCGGACTTGGTCAGCACCACGACCGGACGCGCGCCGGACGCCCATGCCAGGCTCAGCAGCCGCTCGATGCGGCCCGGGTTCGGCGCCGGGACCATGCCCTCGACCACGGCGGCGACGTCGGCGTTGGCGGCCAGGACCTGGCTGTGCGACGCCCCGGGGGTGACGGTCGCCCGGGCGACGGCCGTGCGGCGGGGGAGGACCGAGACGACCGCCGCGGACGGTTCCCCCCACGGGTCCACGACGGCCCAGTCGCCCGCGACAGGGGCCGCCGAGGGATCAGCGGCGACGGCCCGGCTCAGCGCGGTGGACCACGGGAAGGTCGCGGCCTGCGTCGAGGCCCCGCGCGCGACGAGGACGTCGCAGGCGCCGCGGTCGGAGCGGCAGACGCGGGCGGCTGCGGTCGCGCCTGGGGCGGAGCGGTGGGCGCGTGGGCCGTCGGCCAGGTGACCGGAGAGGACTGCCGCCCAGCGGTCGTCCCAGCCGTGCGGGTGTTCTGGCTGCGGCCGGCTCGGCCGAGGGTGCTCTGGCTGCGACTGGCCTGGCTGCGGGTCGTCCTGCTGGGGGTGTTCGAGCACGGGAGTGCCTTTCGGGAGCGCCGCTCAGCGACGCGGGACGGGGGAGGGGGCGACGGCACACGTCAGGACGGCCATGGCGCACCTCCTCCCGTCCGGTGCCGGATGCGCAGGCCCCGCGCCGATCCGGTCGCGGCCGACGCTAGACGCCATCACCGCCCGCTGTCGCCGGCTTTTCGGCGTGCGGGGGTGCGCGCCAGATGCCGCGATGTCCCCGAGGCAGGGGAGAATGACCGGGTGAGCCTCTACCGCGACGAGGCGATCGTGCTCCGCGCCCAGAAGCTGGGGGAGGCCGACCGCATCCTGACCCTCCTGACCCGCAACCACGGCAAGGTCCGTGCGGTCGGCAAGGGTGTCCGGCGCACCTCGTCACGGTTCGGCTCCCGGCTCGAGCCGTTCATGCACATCGACGTCCAGCTCTACACGGGCCGCTCCCTCGACGTCGTCACGCAGGTCGAGATGATCGGACCGTACGGCAGGCCGATCTGCGCCGACTACGCGCTGTACACGGCCGGCACGGCGATGCTCGAGACCGTCGAGCGGCTGGTCGAGGCCGAGCACGAGCCGTCCGTCCAGCAGTTCATGCTGCTGACCGCCGCCGTGCACTCCCTGGCGGAGCGCGCGCACGCGCCGGGGCTGGTGCTCGACTCCTACCTGCTCAGGTCGCTCTCCGTCGCCGGCTGGGCGCCGTCGTTCGAGGACTGCGCCCGGTGCGGGGCGCACGGTCCCCACCGGGCCTTCGCCGTCGGCTCGGGCGGTGCGGTGTGCGCGTCGTGCCGGCCTCCGGGTGCCGCGTCGCCGGCACCGGAGACCTTCGAGCTCCTCGCTGCCCTGCTGACCGGTCAGTGGTCCGTCGCGGACGCCAGCGCCGAACGCCACCGCCGCGAGGCGAGCGGTCTCGTCGCCGCGTTCCTGCAGTTCCACCTCGAGCGCAGCCTGCGGTCGCTGCCGATGGTCGAGCGCGTCTGATGGCGCGCGGACGGCCGGCCCGCGGCGAGCGGGCGCCCATGGACCATGTGGTCGTGGCACCCCCGCCGCACCCGTCGGGGGAGCGGCCACCGGCGGTTCCGGCCGAGCTGGTCCCGCGGCACGTGGCGATCGTGATGGACGGCAACGGCCGGTGGGCCAATGCCCGGGGCCTTCCGCGGACGGCGGGTCACGCCGCCGGTGAGGCCGCCCTGCTGGACGTCGTTGCCGGGGCGATCGAGATCGGCGTCACGCACATCTCGGCCTACGCGTTCTCGACGGAGAACTGGAAGCGGTCGCCCGAGGAGGTGCGCTTCCTGATGGGCTTCAACCGGGACGTGCTGCGCCGCCAGCGGGACACGATGCACGCCTGGGGGGTCAGGGTGCGGTGGGCAGGACGCCGCCCACGCCTGTGGCGTTCGGTGATCGCCGAGCTCGAGACCGCCGAGGAGCTCACCCGCGGCAACGACGTCTGCACCTTGACGATGTGCGTGAACTACGGCGGCCGGGCCGAGGTCGCCGACGCCGCCCGGAGCATCGCCCGCGAGGTCGCCGCCGGTCGCCTCGACCCCGAGCGCGTGGACGAACGGACGGTCGCCCGCTTCCTCGACGAGCCCGACCTCCCGGACGTCGACCTCTTCCTGCGCACCTCGGGCGAGCAGCGGACGTCGAACTTCATGATCTGGCAGGCCGCGTACGCCGAGCTCGTCTTCCTCGACGAGTACTGGCCCGACGTCGACAGGCGTCACCTCTGGCGCGCGGTGGAGACCTACGCGCGCCGGGACCGGCGTTATGGCGCCGCGGTGGACGCTGCCCAGAGCGACCCCGAGCTGAACCAGAGCTGACCCAGCAGGCTCGGGCGGGCTCAGACGGGCGCGTGCGGCGCTTCGTCGGTGCGGGCGGCACAGACGGCGCACGTGCCGAACAGCTCCATCGTGTGCTCGATCTGGCGGAACCCGTGGGCCGCGCCGATCGTCGCCGCCCACGACTCCACGCTCGGGCCGTCGATCTCCACCGTCGTGCCGCACGACCGGCAGATGAGGTGGTGGTGGTGCTCGCGCCGCGCGCAGCGGCGGTAGACGGACTCACCGTCCGCCGTGCGCATGACGTCGACCTCCCCGCCGTCGACCAGCGCCTGCAGCGTCCGGTACACCGTGGCCAGCCCGATGGCGTCGCCGCGGTCACGCAGGAGCTCGTGCAGCTGCTGGGCGCTGCGGAAGTCGTCGACCTGGGCGAGGGCGTCGGCGACAGCCGAACGCTGCCGCGTCATCCTCGGCATCAGGCCTCCCGGGTCTCGGTGAGCTGCACGTCGTCCGGGACCTGCGGGTGCGGGTCGTGCCGGCCGCTCTCGCGCCGCCGTCTGGCGAGCACGACAGGACGGACCGTGGCGGTCACCGCGTACAGACCGATGGCCAGGACGACGATCATGGCGCCGGGGGAGACGTCATTCCAGTAGGTGATGGTCAGGCCGAGGACGCACACGGTCGCCCCGATCGCCATGCCGGTCGTCATCGTGCGGCGGAAGGAGGTGGTGACCAGCTGGGCCACGGCGACGGGCACGATCATCAGGGCGCTGACCAGGAGCAGGCCGACCACCCGCATCGCCACCGTGACCGTCAGCGCCGCGATCACGGCGATGGTGATGTTGAGCAGCCGTACCGGCAGACCGGCCGCTCTCGCGAACTCCTCGTCGTGGCTGACCGCGAAGAGAGCCGTGCGCAGGCCGATGCCGGTGCCCAGCACGAGCAGGCTGAGGGCCACCGTGAGGGCCAGGTCCGCACCGGTCACGGTGGAGATGGACCCGAAGAGGTAGCTCATCAGGTTGGCGCTGGTCCCGCCTGCGCGGGAGATGATCAGGACGCCACCGGCGATACCGCCGTAGAAGAGCAGGGCGAGGGCGACGTCACCGCTCGTGCGGCCTCGTTCGCGGACCAGCTCGATGATGACGGCTCCCAGCACCGCGGCCACCACGGCTCCCGGGACGGCGAGTGCGTCCGCCGGGGCCAGGCCCATGATGCTCCCCGCCAGCCACCCGACTGCCACGCCGGTCAGGGCGACGTGGCCGATCCCGTCACCCAGCAGCGAGAGGCGTCGCTGGACGAGGTAGGTGCCGATCACCGGTGCGGCGAGCCCGACCAGCAGGGCCGCCACGAGGGCGCGCTGCATGAGGGGGTCGGTGAGCATGCCGCCGAGCTCGGACCAGGCGTTCATGGCCGCAGCCTCACGGTGGGGGTGACCCCGGCGTCGGACGTCTCGCCCGCGTCGGTGTCGCCGGTGTGCGGGTGGAGGTGCTCGTGGCCGGCCGCGGCATGGTCGTGGGCCGGCGAGGGCGGGGCGCCGTCGTGCACCACGGAGCCGTGGCGCAGCACCACCGCGCGGCCGATGAGCGGCGCGATGGCGCCGAGCTCGTGCAGCACCACGAGGATCGTCGTCCCGGAGGCGGCGAGGCGACCGAGGGCGTCGGCGAACGCCTGCTGGCTGGGCAGGTCGACGCCCGCCACGGGCTCGTCGAGCATGAGCAGGTCGGGACGACGTACGAGTGCCCGGGCGATGAGGACACGCTGCTGCTGGCCGCCGGAGAGCTCGCGGACGGCTCGGTCGGCGACAGCAGCCAGACCGACGGCGTCGAGGGCCTCCAGCACGCGGGCACGCGCACCCCGCGGGGGCAGAAGGCGCCGGCCGTACAGCGTGCCGGAGGTGACGACCTCGCTCGCGGTGGTCGGCACCCCGGTGGTGGCCGTGACGCGCTGGGGCACGTAGCCCATGCGGTCCCACGCGACCGAACGGCCGAGCGGGCGGCCGAGCAGCTCGACGGTGCCGCGGTCGATCGGGACCGCACCGACCAGCGCCCTGACCAGGGTGGACTTGCCCGAGCCGTTGGCCCCGAGCAGCGCCACCGTCTCACCGGTCTGCACCGTGAGGTCGACGTGGTGCAGGATCGCGGCGCCGCCGAGCGTCACGTGCACGCCGCGGGCGAGGACGGCGGGTGTCATGAGCACCCCAGGGAGGTGCGCAGCGCAGCGAGGTTCTGCTCCATGGCGGCACGGTAGTCGGCGTGCGGGTCCACCTGGGACTCGACGGGGTCGAGCACGGCGGTGCGCAGCCCGAGGTCGTCGGCGAGCGTCCGGGACACCTTGGGGTTGACCAGGCTCTCGGTGAAGATCGTGGTGACCCCGGAACCGGCGACGGCGGCCCGGATCTCACGCAGACGTGCGGGGGAGGGCTCGGCCTCGGGGTCCAGGCCGGACAGGCCCACCTGCTCCAGGCCGTACCTGTCCGCGAGGTAGCCGAACGCGGCGTGCGAGGTCACCACCACGCGGCGCTCGCAGGTGGCCAGGCCCTGGCGGAGCTCGGCGTCGAGCGCCAGGAGCTGGCCGCGCAGTGCGGCTGCCCGCGCGACGTAGTCCGCCGCGTGCGCGGGGTCCGCCTCGGCGAGGGCCGCGGCGACCTCGTCGGCCACCGGGACCAGCAGCGTCGGGTCGAGCCAGAAGTGCGGGTCACGCCCACCCTCGGCGCCGTCCGCGGGCTGGCCGGAGGTCTGCGTGTGCCCCGCCGCGAGCCGCTCGGCCACGCCGGGCGCCGTCGCCGCATCCACCGGATGTGCCGGCCGCCGCTGCTGGACGGCATCGTCCACGGCGGGCTGGAACCCGCTGAGGTAGACCACGACGTCCGCGTCGCCGACGGACCGGACCTGGCGTGGGGAGAGCTCGACGTCGTGCGGCTCGGCGCCGGGCGGGGTCAGGGAGGAGACCTGCACGGCGGTCCCTCCGACCTCCTGGGCGACGTACTGGAGCGGGTAGAACGAGGCGAGGACCTGCAGACGGCCGTCGTCGGCGCTCGTCGGGGCGCAGCCGCCCAGGCTCGCTGCACCCACGGCCAGCAGGGTGGCCACGGCAGGCCACGTCCGGCCGGTGATGTTGCGCATGAGGATCATTCTCAAGAGAAGTGAGAACGATTGTCAAACACCGGCCGGGGCCACGCTCCGGCCGCGTGTCGCCACCGGTAGCCTTGGCCGACGACGCAGCCACCCGCCCCCGGCCGCGTCACGTCCGCACGAGCCACGTGCGGAACCGCTGCAGACCTGTGGAGTGATCGACTTGGCCGCATCGCCGTCCCGTCTCGACGCCGTCACCAACCTCGCCAAGCGGCGCGGTTTCGTCTTCCCGTCGGGAGAGATCTACGGCGGGACCAGGTCCGCCTGGGACTACGGCCCGCTCGGCGTGGAGCTGAAGGAGAACATCAAGCGGCAGTGGTGGCGCTCGATGGTCACCAGCCGCGAGGACATCGTCGGCCTGGACTCGGCCGTCATCCTGCCGCGTCAGGTCTGGGTCGCGTCAGGCCACGTCGGGGTGTTCACCGACCCGCTCACCGAGTGCCTGAGCTGTCACAAGCGGTTCCGCGAGGACCAGATGCTCGAGGAGTTCGAGGAGAAGAAGGGGCGCCCGGCGGAGAACGGCCTGGCCGACATCGCCTGCCCCAACTGCGGCACCCGAGGCCGGTGGACCGAGCCGCGCGACTTCAACATGATGCTCAAGACCTACCTCGGCCCGGTCGAGGACGAGTCCGGGCTGCACTACCTGCGGCCCGAGACCGCACAGGGCATCTTCGTCAACTTCGGTCAGGTGCTCGCCACCTCGCGCAAGAAGCCCCCGTTCGGCATCGCGCAGATCGGCAAGTCGTTCCGCAACGAGATCACGCCGGGCAACTTCATCTTCCGTACGCGCGAGTTCGAGCAGATGGAGATGGAGTTCTTCGTCGAGCCGGGTACGGACGCCGAGTGGCACCAGTACTGGATCGACGCACGCACCGACTGGTACGTGGACCTCGGTCTGTCGCGGGACAACCTGCGCCTGTACGAGCACCCGCAGGAGAAGCTCTCGCACTACTCCACGCGCACCGTTGACATCGAGTACCGGTTCGGGTTCCAGGGCAGCGAGTGGGGTGAGCTCGAGGGCGTGGCCAACCGCACCGACTTCGACCTGACCACCCACACCAAGCACTCGGGCACCGACCTGTCGTACTTCGACCAGGCCAAGAACGAGCGCTGGGTGCCCTACGTGATCGAGCCTGCAGCCGGCCTCACCCGTTCGCTGATGGCCTTCCTCATCGAGGCCTACGCCGAGGACGAGGCACCGAACACCAAGGGCGGGGTCGACACCCGCACGGTGCTCAAGCTCGACCCCCGCATCGCCCCGGTCAAGGCTGCCGTGCTGCCCCTGTCCCGGCACGCGGACCTGTCACCGGTCGCGCGCGACCTGGCCGCCGAGCTCCGTCGCAGCTGGAACGTCGAGTTCGACGACGCCGGTGCGATCGGCCGCCGGTACCGCCGCCAGGACGAGATCGGGACGCCGTTCTGCATCACCGTCGACTTCGACAGCCTCGAGGACCACGCCGTCACGATCCGGTCGCGCGACACGATGGAGCAGGAGCGCGTCGGCCTCGACAAGGTCACGGGCTACCTCGCGGCGCACCTCGTCGGCGCCTGACGGCTCCTGTCCGCGAGGCCCCGGGAGGCTCCCGGGGCCTCGCGGACCGCTGCGGCGCGGAGGGCCGGGCGGACGATGAGGGACACTGGGTGCATGACCCAGACGACCCCCCGGGCCGCCGCGCCCGCCCGGGCCGCCGGGCCCGGCATGCACCCGCCGCTGCGGATCGGCCCGATCACCGTCGACACGCCGGTGGTCCTCGCTCCCATGGCGGGCGTGACCAACCGCGCGTTCCGCCTGCTCTGCCGTGAGCACGGGGCGGGGCTCTACGTCGCGGAGATGGTGACCTCGCGGGCGCTCGTCGAACGGACCCCCGAGTCCCTCCGGATCATCCGGCACGACGAGAACGAGAGCCCGCGGTCGGTCCAGGTCTACGGGGTCGACCCGGCGACGGTCGGTGCAGCCGTCCGGATGCTGGCCGAGGAGGACCGGGCCGACCACATCGACCTCAACTTCGGCTGCCCGGTGCCCAAGGTCACCCGCAAGGGCGGGGGAGCCGTGCTGCCCTGGAAGCGCGACCTGTTCGCTGCGATCGTGGATGCGGCCGTCTCCGCGGCGGCGCCGACCGGCGTCCCGGTGACGGTCAAGATGCGCAAGGGCATCGACGAGGACCACCTGACCTACCTCGAGGCAGGTCTGCGGGCGCAGGACGCCGGGGTCGCTGCCGTGGCGCTGCACGCCCGCACGGCCGCCGACTACTACTCCGGCACGGCTGACTGGGAGGCCATCGCCCTGCTCAAGGAGGCCGTGACCGACATCCCCGTGCTCGGCAACGGCGACATCTGGTCCGCCGAGGACGCCCTCGCGATGATCGACCAGACGGGGTGCGACGGCGTGGTGGTCGGGCGAGGCTGCCAGGGCAGGCCGTGGCTCTTCGCCGACCTGGCTGCGGCGTTCGCCGGCTCCCCGGTGCGGGTCCGACCCGGTCTGCGCGAGGTCGCCGCCGTCGTCCGCCGGCACGCCGAGCTCATGGTCGACGAGTTCGAGGACGAGGGCAGGGCCCTGCGCGAGATGCGCAAGCACATGGCCTGGTACCTCAAGGGGTACTCGGTCGGCGGGACGCTGCGTGCCGAGCTCGGGCTCGTCACCAGCCTGACCCACCTCGACGACCTGCTCGGCAGGCTCGACCTGGACCAGCCCTACCCGGGGGTCGGCGCGGAGGGCCAGCGTGGCCGGTCCGGGTCACCCAAGCGCCCCGCCCTGCCCTACGGCTGGCTCGACTCCCGCGAGCTCGACGAGAGGTTCCGCGCGGCGCTGGCCGAGGCCGAGCTGAGCGTCTCAGGCGGCTGACGGACGTGACGTGAGGTAGCTCCCCGGGGGTGGCGCCCGCCTGTGCCACCGTCGCTGCCACCGCCCTCTGCGGGAGCCGCCCACAGCCGGTCCGGGATGGCTAGCCTGCTGTCATGCGGCACCGCCCGATGTCGGGCTCCCGGACCGAGCCGGAGGGTGTGGAGGTCGTGCTCGTCGAGGGCGACCCGCTGACGGAGCTCGCCCGGCACCCGGTCGTCCACGGTCATGAGCCTGCGCCGGTCCCGTGGGGAGAGGTGCCGGTCGACGACGAGGACCTCGACGAGCTCGACCAGCTCGAGGCGGAGAGGCCGGGGCCGCCCAGGCATCCGCGGCGCTGGTACCTGGTACGGGCGGCAGTCGCCCTCGCCCTCACGGCTCTGGTGATCGCGGTGCCCAACGTGATCAACGCGCGGATGCATGCGGCCGACATGGCCCGGCTCGCGCAGCTCCCTGGCTTCCTCTCGCCGCTGGGCGCCCCGCCGACCCAGCGCTGGGAGCAACCCGGCCACCTCCTCGGCGAGGTCGACGGACTGGCAGTGGTCGTCGACGGCCCCGGCGGGGCCATCCGCGGGGTGGACCCGGTCACCGGGACCGTGGCCTGGACGGTGGGCGGCGAGGCGGCCAACGCCGCGCGCGGCTCCTGCTTCGTCCTCGACGACCACTACCTGCTCACCGCCGCTGTCGCCGCACCGGTGCCGACGGGCGGTGCTCAGCACGAGGTCATCGCGTGCTTCGGCGATCCACCGGGGACCGTGAGCCCGTCGGCGCAGTCGCCCGAGGCGACGGTGTGGTTCATCGACGCGACCACCGGGGAGACGCTCGAGCCGCTGCGGGTCCACGGTCCGGTCCTGATCAGCGAGCCGGTGGGTCGTGACCTCCTGACGGGGACGGTCACCCCCGACGGTCACCTGGCCCTGGCCCGCTACGACCCACGCAAGCACTCGACGCTCTGGACCTACACGAGCGCCGGCGTCATGTTCGGGACCGACCCGCTGATGATCCGCGCCGTGGACCGGCGTGCCGACGCCATGGTCATCACCACCTACCTGAGCGACACGCTGGCGATCTCCTTGGCCGACGGCCGCGCGGTGGACCCTGTGGCGGCGGAGCGCGAGCCGCGGGTGTTCGAGACGACGGCGCTGCCGGACGGGATGACCGCCGTGTGGCGCGACTCCGGGTCCGCAGCCCCGGGCGCGGGGCAGGTCACCAGCGCGGACGGCCGGGTGCTCTACGTGCTGACCGGACCCGTGCTGCGCCCGGACAGCTGGGACGGCACCCTGGCGCAGACCCTCGTCGTCGGCACCAGCGACGGTAGCCGCCTGCGCGGGCTCGACGTGACCACGGGGCGGCGGCTGTGGTCGACGGAGGTCGGCTCGCTGTACCCCCTGGTCCAGGCCATGGGGGTGATGCTGGTCGGCGACCAGAGCACCGTCAGCGCCGTCGACCTGCGCGACGGCGACGTCCTGTGGTCGGCCCGCCGCGAGAACGGCATCTTCGGGCCGGGCCTGACCGACGGCGAGGTGGTGCTCGTCCCCACCCGCGAGGGCGTCGACCTGTTCCTGTCCGCCCGCGACCTGCACGACGGGACCGAGCGCTGGACCGCGACCCTGCCGCGGGGCACGACCCACCTGGTGCCGGTGGGCGGCACGCTGATCGGCGAGACAGGCTTGACGGCCGCCGGCGGCGAGACGGTGGTGGGCTTCCGCTGACCGGCGTCGGTGCCTGCGCGCTCAGGTCGTGACGCGTGCCCAGACCGTGGTGTCCGGACCGACGAGCACGGCGTCGTCGTCGGCCACCGTCAGGTCCTGCGAGGCGTGGACCAGGGCGAGGTCCGCCGGGAGCCGGACGGTGCCCGGTCCGAGGTTCGCGATCACCAGGACGTCGCGGTTGACGAAGGCGAGCACCGAGGACTCTGCGCTGCTCGGCAGGCCGTCGACCCAGGCCAGCGAGCCGGACCCGAGCCGGAACTCGCGGCGCAGGCGCAGCGCCGAACGGTAGACCTCGTACGTCGACCCGGGGACGCCGCGCTGGTTGTCGAGCGCGTAGCGGCGGAACGACTCGGGCTGGCTGAGCCAGCTGAGCCCGGTCGGCGAGAACCCGAACGCGGGTGCCTCGGCAGCCCAGGGGATCGGGACCCGGCACCCGTCGCGACCGCGCTGGGTGTGACCCGAACGTCGCCAGGTCGGGTCCTGCCGCTCGTCGTCGTCGAGGGTCGTGTGGTCGGGCAGGCCGAGCTCTTCCCCCTGGTAGAGGTAGGCCGAACCCGGGAGCGCCAGGGTCAGGAGCGTTGCCGCGCGGGCCCGGCGCAGGCCGAGCTCCTCGTCGGGCTGGGGGTCGTCGGCGCCGATGCCGTTGGGCTTCGAGCCGGGCACCGCGAGCCCGAGGCGCGAGGTGTGGCGCACCACGTCGTGGTTGGACAGCACCCAGGTCGTCGGGGCGCCCACGCCGTCGCTGGCCCGCAGCGAGGCCGTGACGACCTCGCGCAGCTCGGCGGCCGACCACAGGGACGTCAGGTAGGCGAAGTTGAAGGCCTGCTGCATCTCGTCCGGGCGGACGTACCGGGCGAGCCGGGTGAGGGGCTCGACCCAGGCCTCAGCCACCATCGCGCGGTCGCCGTCGTACTCGGCGAGGACCGCGTGCCACTCGCGGTAGATGTCGTGGACGCCCTCCTGGTCCCACATCGGACCGGCGGTCCCGGCGCCCGTGGCGCCGTCCTCGGAGCCCGCCTCGCCCTCGTGCGCACCGTCGATCATGGACGACGTGCCGTCCCAGTCGGGCAGGTCGGGCTGCTTGACCATCCCGTGCGCGACGTCGACGCGGAAGCCGTCGACGCCCCGGTCGAGCCAGAAGCGCAGGACGCTGCGGAACTCGGCGCGGACCTCGGGGTTCGTCCAGTCGAGGTCGGGCTGCGTCACGTCGAAGAGGTGCAGGTACCACTGGCCGGGCGTCCCGTCCGGCTCGGTGACGCGGGTCCAGCCGGGACCGCCGAAGACGGACTCCCAGTTGTTGGGCGGCTCGTCGCCGCCGGGGCCCCGGCCGTCACGGAAGAGGTACCGCGCACGCTCCGGGCTGCCGGGTCCGGCGGCCAGGGCGGCACGGAACCAGGCGTGCTCGCTCGACGTGTGGTTCGGGACGAGGTCGACGATGACGCGGATCCGGCGGCGATGGGCCTCGGCGAGCATCGTGTCGAAGTCGTCGAGCGTGCCGAAGAGGGGGTCGACCTGGCGGTAGTCGGCCACGTCGTAGCCGGCGTCGTGCTGGGGGGAGAGGTAGAAGGGTGAAAGCCAGACCGCGTCCACGCCGAGCCGGGAAAGGTGGTCGAGCCGGCTCGTGATCCCGAGGAGGTCCCCGATGCCGTCACCGCTGCTGTCGGCGAAGGAGCGCGGGTAGACCTGGTAGATCACGGCGCTGCGCCACCACTGCGAGCCGGCGCGCGTCGTGGGGTGGACCAGCGTGGTGGTGGTCGAGCCCGAGGCGGGCACGGAGCTGGCGGACGAGGGGGCTGAGGTCACGACGATCCAGTCTGTCTCGGGCGTTGGTGCTGTCGGGCGCTGTGCTGCGTGTCTGCTGCGTGTCTGCTGCGCGTCTGCGGCGTGTGTGCTGCGGGCCGGCGGGCTCCGCTCAGGCTACGGGGACGGGCCCGGTCGAGCCACGGACGATCAGGTCGGGGTGGAAGAGCAGCTCGGTCCGCGACACCTTGGTGCCGGAGATCTCCGAGACCAGCGCGCTCACGGCCGCCTTGCCCATGCCCGCGACGGGCTGGCGCACGGTGGTCAGCGGCGGGTCGGTGAAGGCCATGAGCGGGGAGTCGTCGAAGCCCACGATCGAGACGTCCTCGGGTACGCGCAGCCCCCGTGCGCGGGCCGCACGGATGGCGCCCAGCGCCATGAGGTCGGAGCCGCAGACGATGGCGGTGTGCCCGCTGTCCATGAGCTCACCGGCTGCCGCCTGGCCGCCCTCGACGGTGAACAGGGTCGTCACGACGTGCGGTCCGCCGTCGCAGCCCGGGTCCGCCTTCTCCAGGTGGGCCAGGAACGCCGCGACCTTCCGCTTGGCCGGGATGTAGCGGTCCGGGCCGACGGCGAGGCCGATGCAGCTGTGCCCGAGCGAGGTCAGGTGCCGCATGGCGAGGGCGATGGCGACGGAGTCGTCGGTCGAGACGGCGGGTGCGTCGACCCCTGCCGCGAAGCCGTTGACCAGCACGATCGGCAGCCCGCGGCTGCGCAGGCGGTGGTAGCGGTCCGAGCTGGCGGCGGTGTCCGCGTGACGGCCCGAGACGAAGATGATCCCGTCGACGCCGTGCTCGAGCAGCATCTCGACGTACTCGTCCTCGGTGGTGCCACCGGGGGACTGGGTGCACAGCAGCGGGGTGTAGCCGCGGTCGGAGAGCGTCGTCTCGATCTCCTGCGCGAGCGCGGGGAAGACCGGGTTGTCGAGCTCCGGGACGATCAGCCCGACGAGCCCCTGGGAGCGGGTGCGCAGCTTCTCCGGCCGGTCGTAGCCGAGCACGTCCAGCGCAGCGAGGACAGCCTTCCGCGTCTCTCCGGAGACTCCGGGCTTCCCGTTCAGGACGCGCGAGACGGTGGCTGTGCTCACGCCGGCCTGGTCGGCCAGATCCTTGAGACGAGTTCGCACGTGCGTGAGCGTAGAGGACACCGGACACCTCCTTGTGACGGAACGTTCTCCCCTCAGACCACGTCTGCGGAAACCGTTGCCTGAAAGTTACCGCAACGGCTTGCGTGGTGGCCAGCACCGCGGTTAGCGTCCGTGTCATCAGGGCCAACGGAGTCGCCAGACCGACCCCCGCGGCCGGTACACGACTCGTTTGGAGACACCTGATGCGAAGGAGCATCTCCCTGGTTGCGGTTGCCCTCGGCACTGCACTCGCGCTGACCGCCTGCGGCGGCGGCACCAACAACGCGGCGGGTGACACCACCACCCCGAGCCCGACCGCCTCGGAGACGAAGGCCGCCAGCGGCGGCAACCTCACCATCTGGGTCGACGAGACGCGCAAGCCCGCCGTCGAAGCCGCTGCCAAGGCCTTCGAGGACGAGACCGGCGCGACCGTCGAGCTCGTGCTGAAGAACTTCGAGGACATCCGCGCCGACTTCCTGGCGCAGGTCCCCACGGGCAAGGGCCCGGACATCACGGTCGGTGCGCACGACTGGCTGGGCGAGATGACCAAGAACGGCGTCGTCGCCCCCATCGAGCTCGGCGACAAGGCGAAGGACTTCGAGAAGGTCGCCGTCGACGCCTTCACCTTCGAGGGCCAGGTCTACGGCCTGCCGTACGCGATCGAGAACATCGCCATCATCCGCAACACCGCGCTCGCGGACTCCACGCCGGCGACCTTCGACGAGATGATCGCCAAGGGCAAGGCGGCGGGCACCAAGTACCCGTTCCTGGTCCAGGTCGGCGAGACCGGTGACGGCTACACGCTGTACCCGATGCAGACGTCCTTCGGCGCCCCCGTGTTCAAGCAGAACGCTGACGGCTCCTACACCCCTGAGCTCGCCCTGGGCGGCGCCGGCGGCAACGCCTTCGCCGCGTGGCTCAAGGCGCAGGCCGCGGCCGGCGTGCTGAGCACCTCGATGACCTACGACATCGCCGTCGAGGCGTTCAAGAACGGTGAGTCGCCCTACATCCTGGGTGGCCCCTGGATGCTCGACACGTTCAAGGACCTGAAGCTCGCGATCGACCCGATCCCGTCGGCCGGTGGCCAGCCTGCTCAGCCCTTCACCGGGGTTGCCGGCTTCTACATCAACGCGCAGAGCAAGAACGCGCTGCTCGCGAACGACTTCCTGACCAACTACATCGCCACGCCTGAGGCCCAGGTCGCGCTGTACGAGGCGGGCCACCGCACCCCGGCGCTCATCGCCGCTGCCGACCAGGTCTCCTCCGACCCGATCGCCGCCGGCTTCCGGAAGGTCGGCGCCAACGCCGTCCCGATGCCGTCCATCCCGCAGATGGGCTCCGTCTGGTCCTTCTGGGGCACCACCGAGGCCGGCATCATCGCCGGATCCATTGACCCGGCCACGGGCTGGGACAAGATGGTCTCGGACATCCAGGGTGCGATCGACGCCTCCTGACCGGCTCACCGCTTGACCGCAGTGGCGCGCAGCCCGGGGCCAACCCGC
>DASXVR010000234.1:0-1876 GCA_036504175.1 Actinotalea sp.
CTCGTCGTCGAGGTTGCGGTAGCTGAGCTCGCCGACGACGGTGCGCAGCGCCTCGGCCGCCCGTCCCATGTCGACCACGATGTTGTCCGCGTCGAGAGCCGCTCGCTGGAACGTCGCGTCGACGACGTAGGTGGCACCGTGCAGCCGCTGCGCGGGTCCGAAGACCTCGCCCCGCAGGCTGTGGGCGATCATCATGTGGTCGCGGACCGTCACGCTGAACATGGCGCTCCCTGCTCGGGCTGGTGACTGCGGTGGGCTCCGGGTGGCCGGTCGAGGGCTGTCGGGTGGGCGCTCATGGGTAGCTCACCGTGTGGCACAGGGCCGGGAGGCTGCCGTCCGCCAACGCGGCCATGACGGTCGGCAGGGCATCGAACGGCGACACCCCCGTGATGAGCGCGTCGAACGCGGGGTCGCGCAGCAGGTCGACGGCGAGAGCGAGCCGGTCCGCGGGGGTGCGTCGCGAGCGTCGGGCCGCCGAGACCATGCCGACCTGGCTCGCGCGGATGGCCAGCCGGCCGGAGTGGAACGCCCCGCCGAGCGCCAGGTGGACCCCCCTGTCGCCGTACCAGCTGAGCTCGATGACGGTGCCCTCCGGTCCGAGCAGGTCGATCGCGCTCTGGAGGCCTGCCGACGTCGCGCTCGTGTGGACGACCAGGTCGCAGCCTCCCGGCGCGTCCTCGGGCAGGGCGAAACCGGCGCCGAGCGCGGCAGCGACGTCGGCCCGGGTGGGGTCGACGTCGACGAGGGTGACGTGGACGCCCGGGAAGCCGGCGAGGAGGCGGGCGACGCAGCAGCCGACCATCCCGGCGCCCACGACAGCGACCCGGTCCCCGAGGAGGGGTGCGGCATCCCACAGAGCGTTGACGGCGGTCTCGACCGTGCCGGCGAGCACCGCCCGCGCCGGCGGCACGTCGTCGGGCACGACGGTCACAGCCGTTGCGGGTACGACGTAGGCGGTCTGGTGCGGGTAGAGGCAGAAGACCGTGCGACCGCGCAGCGCGTCCGGCCCCTGCTCGACGACACCGACGCTCAGGTACCCGTACTTGACCGGCCCCGGGAAGTCGCCCTCCTGGAACGGCGCGCGCATGTCGTCGTACTGGCTCACCGGCACGCGGCCGCGGAACACGAGCGTCTCGGTGCCCCGGCTCACGCCGGAGTACAGCGTCCGGACCAGGACCTCGTCCGGACCGGGCTCACGCAGGGGCGCAGGCCGGATCTCGCCCGCGCCGGGCGCGCCGATCCAGAACGCCCGCGCGTCATCCATCTGCCCCACCTGCCCGGGTCCGGACAGTCACGGGGCAGCGCTCGTCTCGCGGTGCCGCCATACCCAGGACACGCAGCGACGGTATCCGTGGTTCAACGCGTCGGCGAGGAGTCTGCGTCCGCTGTCCTCTCGGCGACGAGCGCGAACTTGCGAACACGTCCGTCCCGCAGCCACCTGCTCCACAGGTGGTGGGCGGCCAGGAGCTCGTCCAGGGCTCGATGCCCGATCTGGGCGGCGATGTCGGTCGCATCGGCCTCGAAGGCGTCGATCAAGGAATCCGCGACAGCGAGGTGAGCACTGCTGTGGTCGTCCACCCGGCGCACCGTGAGCCCGACCCTCTGCAGGGACGTGACGACCACGTCCAGGGGTGTGAGCCAGACGGTGTCGGCATCCGGCATCGCCGCACGCTCCGCGGGGGTCAGGGGCGCTCCGTCCTCCACCGTGAAGGCGAACCGCCCGCCGGGCGTCAGGACCCGCGCGACGTGCCCGAGCAGCGTGTCCTTGTCCGGGAACGCGAGCATGGTCTCGAGCAGGAGCGCGACGTCGAACGGGCCGGAGGGGATCGGCGGGACCTGCGACACCACGAAGCGGCACGGGAGGTCGCCGGCCCTC
>DASXVR010000235.1:0-3830 GCA_036504175.1 Actinotalea sp.
CGACCGCGGGTCGTCGGCGTGCTGCTGCGCGTGGGAGGGCTCGTGACGGTCGAGGACGCCGACGCCGTCCGGACGCTCGACCTCATGACGGGCCAGGAGCGCTGGTCGGTCGCCCGAGGACTCGGGTCCGCAGCACCCGGCAGCACGCCCGTCACCGACGGCGTGCGTGTGCTGCTCCCCGGCTACGACGTCGAGCAGGGGCGCCGGGTCACCGCCTACGACCTGAGCGACGGCACACCGCGGTGGACCGTCCCGCTCCCCTGGCGCGTGTCGGCCCTGGCGGTCTCGGGCGGCGTCCTCGTCGGCACCGGCGACCAGATGGTGGTGTTCGGCTAGGAGCCCGGGCAGGTCGCGTCGAGCAGCAGTCCCGCACCGTCGGCCCGGACCTGCTGGGCGCGCTGGCGGCCGAGGTTCCACGACACGAGCCCGTCGGGCGGCGGCACCTCGATCCGCCGCAGCAGGCAGGTGCGCAGGGGCTCAGGCAGCTCGTCGACCGCTGGCACCGCATCCGCCGAGAGCCCGTCGAGGTAGCCGACGTCGAGCCCGGACTGCAGCTCGGCCGTCGCGTTGTGGCGCACGATCAGCGCGTCGGGGTTGAGCACGGCGAGCCCGAGCATCGCGACGGCGACCACCTGCACGACCGCGCGCGGGAGCCACCCCGCCCGCCAGCGGATCCCCGCGACGAGGACCAGCACCACCAGCGCACCGAGCGTGATCTCCCCGACGACGACGAGCAGCCGCAGCCTGGTCAGGCCGAACGCCTCGACGTAGAGGTCCATGCGCCGCAGCGCGGAGGCGACGACGCCCAGGGTCGCCACGCACAGCACCCCCAGGGCGGCGCGCGAGATCAGCCTGTCGACGTCGCTCGTCCGTGGCGCCCGTCGGGCGGCCAACCCGACGACGACCAGGGTGAGCGCCGTCGCCGCGACGAGCTGCGCGAACCCCTCCCGCGCGTACTCCGCGTAGGTGACGCCGGCCGTTCGCTGCACGTAGTCGTGGCCGCCGACCAGGGCGCCCACCTGGACGAGCACGAACGACAGCACCATCGCGTCGAGGGCGACCACCGGCAGCAGCCACTCGGCGCGTCGCGCGGCCCTGGCGCGCGGGAGCCGCAGGTCCGACCAGTCGGGGGGCTCCAGCGCGAGATGCGCGAACGTGGCCGTGACGAGCCCCACGAGGAGCCCGACGACGACCTGCCCGGGCAGCAGGTCGAGGTTCAGGCGGGGCACGTAGCTGGCGAAGATGCGGTCGGCACTGGAGAAGAGGGCGCCGAACACGACCAGCAGCACGACCGTGACAGCAACGCTGCGCAGGCCCGTCAGCACCCCGCCCCGCCGGGCGCCGAGCCGGTCGGCGGCCGCCTTGACCAGCCAGGCCACCGCGCGGACACCACCGGCACCCGCCCCGATGCCGCTGAGCACGACCGCCGGCGCCGAGCGAGCCGACGTGGACGCCGCTGCCGCCGCGATCGCCGACACCACCACGCACAGGCTGACGACCCAGCCCGCGTCGAGCACCGCCGCCATCGCGAGCAGGGCGATGCTCACCGCGACGGTGCCGAGGTCGCCCCACACCTTGCGGCGGACCAGCGCGGGCAGGGCGGGCGCCCACAGGAGCACCCCGACGACTGCTGCGCCGAGGCCGAGCCGATGACCGACGAGGGCGCCTCCCGCGAACCCGGCGACGGCCGCCCACGCCAGCACACCGGTGCGTGCAGGGAGACGACCGGCCGCCCAGAACTCGCGCACGGCCAGGTCGAACGGACCCGGCGGGCGGGGCAGGCGTGCCGCAGGTCCGGCGAGGGGCGCAGGTCCGGCGGCCGGACCTCCTGCGCCCGACGGCGTGGGTCCGGGGAGGGCTCCGGCCGGGGCTGGTTGTCCGCTCATGCAGCCGACGCTAGGGACTCGCGGCACCCGCCGGCGGGGGCTCTGCGAGGGGGTCCCGTGGAGGTTCCGTGACGCACGTGCAGGTCCCGTGTCGGCGCTGACCAGGCGCGATATTCGGCAGACGCGCCGACGCGGTTCGGGCACAGTGAGGGGCCGCCCGGGCGCTCCGGGCGGACCAACACACGAGAAGGAGAACCTGACATGGCCCGCGAGCACGTGAGCCAGCGCCTCATCAGCTGGGCATCGATCCTCGAGCCGAGCACCCGCGAGCAGGCCGTCAGGACCTCCACCATGCCCTTCGTCTACCCGCACCTGGCGCTGATGCCCGATGCGCACCTGGGCAAGGGCGCGACCGTCGGGTCGGTCATCCCGACGCTCGGCGCGATCATCCCGGCGGCCGTCGGCGTGGACATCGGCTGCGGCATGATCGCCGTGCGCACCCAGTGGGACGAGGCGTCGTTCCGCGCTGCGGGCTCGCTCGCCGGGCTGCGGACGGCGATCGAGCGGGCCGTGCCGCTGTCCGCCGGGCACTACAACACCCGGCTGACGACCACCGCCGCCGAGCGCGTCGCCGTCCTCGAGGCCAAGGCGGAGGCAGCCGCCTTCGACCCGGGGAGCTACGTGGGCGGGTGGCGGATGCAGCTCGGGTCGCTCGGGTCGGGCAACCACTTCATCGAGGTGACCGTCGACGAGAACGGCACGGTGTGGCTCTTCCTGCACTCCGGGTCGCGTGGGGTCGGCAACAAGATCGCCCAGCACCACATCGCCGTCGCGGCGTCGCTGTGCAAGCGCTGGTGGATCGACCTGCCCGACCCGGACCTCGCCTACCTCGTGGAGGGCACCGACGAGTTCTGGGCGTACATCCGCGAGCTGCGGTGGGCGCAGGACTTCGCCCTCCTCAACCGCGAGGAGATGATGGACCGGGTCATCGCCGCGGCCGGGGAGCACATGGGTGAGGCGGTCGTGGAGGCCGAGCGGGTCAACTGCCACCACAACTTCACCGAGCAGGAGACCCATTTCGGCAAGAGGGTCTGGGTGTCCCGCAAGGGTGCGATCCGGGCGGGCGTCGGCGATGCCGGGCTCATCCCGGGCTCGATGGGCACCGCGTCGTACGTCGTGACGGGCAAGGGTGACAAGCTCTCGCTCTGCTCGTCGCCGCACGGGGCCGGGCGGAACCACTCCCGGTCGGCAGCGCGTCGGCTGTTCACCCACGAGCAGCTGCGTGAGGCCATGCGGGGCATCGAGTACCGCGACACCGACGCGTTCATCGACGAGATCCCGGCGGCGTACAAGGACATCGACGTTGTCATGGCCGACGCCGCGGACCTCGTCGAGGTCCGCCACACCCTTCACCAGATCGTCAACGTGAAGGGCGACTGACGACGACGGCGGTCCCGACGCAGGGGGGTCGGGACCGCCGGGTCGTGGGTGGCGCCAGGCCGGCCGCTCAGGCCGACGGCGGTCCGTCAGACCGGTGCCGGGCCGGTCGAGCGGCGGACGACGAGCTCGGTCGGGATGCGCACCTGGTCGGCGACCGGCGCGCCACCCCCGCGCGAGCGCTCGATCGCTGCCATGAGCAGGGTGGCCGCCGCGTGGCCCTTGGCGGTCAGGTCCTGGCGGACGGTGGTCAGCGCCGGCCGCACGCGCCGCGCCATGGGGCTGTCGTCGAAGCCGATGACCGAGACGTCCTCCGGGACGCGAAGGCCGAGGTCCTGGGCGGCGTGCACAGCGGCCAGCGCCATCAGGTCGGAGAAGCAGAGGATCGCCGTCGGTCGCGGCTCGGCCTCGAGGATCAGCTGGGCGCCGTCGTAGGCGTCCTGATCGGTGTTCTCGGCCACGTTGACGGCGGTGACCGTCACGCCGGCGGCGACGAGGGGCGGGAGCCAGCCGGCAACCCGCTGCCGGGAGACGTAGTCGTCGCCTGCGGTGGCTGGGTCTGCGACG
>DASXVR010000236.1:0-19193 GCA_036504175.1 Actinotalea sp.
CAACCTCGGCGGACACCTCGCAGGGCTCCTGCACGGCATCCCGCACATCATCAGCGCGCACAGCCTCGAGCCGCTGCGTCCGTGGAAGGCCGAGCAGCTCGGGGGCGGCTACGCCCTCTCCGGCTGGGCCGAGCAGACGGCGTACGAGCACGCGGCTGCCGTGATCGCCGTCAGCGCCGGCATGCGGGCCGACATCCTGCGCTGCTACCCGGCCATCGACCCCGGGCGGGTGCAGGTCGTCCACAACGGCATCGACCTGAGCGGCTGGAAGCGCCCCGCGGGTCCCGAGGCGGAGGCGACGGCCGAGACCGTCGTCCGCGGTCTGGGCATCGACCCCGAGCGTCCGGCAGTGGTGTTCGTCGGCCGCATCACCCGCCAGAAGGGCCTGCCGTACCTCCTGCGCGCCGCTGAGCAGCTGCCGCCGGAGATCCAGCTGGTCCTCTGCGCTGGCGCACCCGACACCCCTGAGCTCCTGGCGGAGGTCACCGGGCTGGTCGAGGACCTGCGCCGCAAGCGCGACGGCGTGGTCTGGATCGAGCAGATGCTGCCGCGGCCGGAGCTGGTCGCCGTCCTGTCGGCCTGCACCGTGTTCGTCTGCCCCTCGGTGTACGAGCCCCTCGGCATCGTGAACCTCGAGGCGATGGCCTGCGGGCTCCCGGTGGTGGGGACCGCGACCGGCGGCATCCCCGAGGTCGTCGACGACGGCGTGACAGGGCTCCTCGTGCCCATCGAGCAGGTCCAGGACGGCACGGGCACCCCGGTCCACCCCGAACGCTTCGTCGCCGACCTGGCTGCGGCGCTCGAGGCGTTGGCGGGGGACCGGGCGCGTGCCGAGGAGATGGGTCGAGCCGCGCGTCGACGTGTCGAGGACCACTTCGCGTGGGAGTCGATCGCCGAGCGCACGCTGGACGTCTACAGGTCGGTCCTGGCCTGACCGCCCTCGCGGGGCCCGGTCGCGGCAGCAGCCGTGGCGGCCGCGACGGCGCGACGCGCTGCGTGGTCGATGTCCCGCAGCGCCGCCGAGCGCTGGTCGGCCTGCCAGAGGTTGATCGCACCTCCGTCGTCGGCGGTCGCGAGCTCGACGATCGCCCTCAGGCGTAGCGCCCGGACCAGCACGTGCAGCGCGCGCGGGGGGAGCCCACGCGGGAACGGCCACGTGGGCGTCGAGTCCCGCGCAAGCGCGGCCAGCGTCTGCGCGGCGTCCGGCCGCCAGCGTGCGACGTCGAGCCCGGCCAGCGCCTCGGTTGCTTCGACGAGTGCCCGGCGCAGGTCCAGCTCGGCGTCGGCGAGGCTGCCGACCAGGCCTGGGAGCCGCATCCGCCAGTCGGGTACCTCGTGCAGGTGCCAGGTGACGAGATGGCCGGGTTCCCACGCGCTGCCGAAGCGGACCACCTCGGGCACCGCGGCCCAGGAGCGATCACCGACGGCGACGAGCACGCACTCGCCGGCGTCCACGGCGGGCCGCGCGACCGCCGGCGTCAGGCCGCTGACGTCCCCCGGGACGGGCAGGAGAGCTGCGGTGTGGACGGGGCGGGCCGGTCCCGCCGGGTGCCACACGGCGAGCAGGTCCTCGAGCGTCCCCCCGTCCGCGACCACGTCGGACGCGCCGGTGACGAGGTGGGGCTCGTCCTCGCCGTGCACCGATCGTGCGGCGCGGCGCGCCCGGTCGGCCTCCGTCGGCGGGAAGGCGAGCCAGAGCGCCAGGAGCACCGACCTCGGCGGCCAGAGTGGGTCGTCCGCAGGGTCCACGGGCCCAACCTACGTCCGCCCCGTGGGTCCGTGTCGGCGCGGCCACCGCCGGGCGCGCAGGTAGGGTCGGTGCCCATGGACGCGGTGCTGGACCTCAAGGACGTGACCATCCGCCGTGGGCCCAAGACCATCCTCGACCGGGTGTCCTGGAAGGTGTCCGACGGAGAGCGCTGGGTCGTCCTCGGGCGCAACGGGGCCGGCAAGACGACCTTGCTGCAGGTGGCGTCGGGCCGCATGCACCCCACCTCAGGCACGGCGCACGTGCTGGGGGAGCGGCTCGGTGCGGTGGACGTCTTCGAGCTCCGACCCAGGATCGGTGTGGCGTCGGCCGCCCTCGCCGACCGGATCCCCGGGTCCGAGCGCGTGGTAGACGTCGTCCTGACCGCTGCTTACGGGATGACCGGGCGCTGGCGTGAGCGGTACGAGGCGCTCGACCACGAACGCGCCCGCACGCTGCTCGACGTCTTCGGGGTGGGCGACCTCGCTGAGCGCACCTTCGGAACGCTGAGCGAGGGGGAACGGAAGCGGACCCAGATCGCCCGGGCGCTGATGACCGACCCCGAGCTGCTGCTCCTCGACGAGCCCGCCGCGGGTCTGGACCTCGGCGGCCGCGAGGAGCTGGTCGCGGCGCTGGCCGAGCTGGCCCGCGACCCGCGCTCGCCGGTGCTGGTGCTGGTCACCCACCACGTCGAGGAGATCCCGGCCGGCTTCACCCACGCCCTGCTCTTGCGCGACGGCGTGGTGCACAGCGCTGGACCGCTCGACGCGGTCCTGACCCCGGACAACCTCTCCGCCGCCTTCGGGCTGGGGCTGACGGTCGAGCGGCACGGCAGGCGATGGGCCGCGCGCTCCGAGCTGTGAGCGCGGGAGAGCGGGCGTAGAACCGCATCTCGCAGCCGGTCCGACCGATCCCCGGCACGGTCCCGGGATGGCTAGGCTGGCGTCAGGACGCGGATGTCAGAGGGGGGCACACCGATGGACTGGGCCTGGTGGCTCGGGGCAGCTCTGCTGCTTGCTGTGGTCGAGATCCTCTCCGGCGCGCTGGTGCTCATCATGTTCGCCGGCGGAGCGCTCGTGGCTGCGCTGCTCGCGGTCCTGCACACCGACGTCTGGGTGCAGATCGTCGGCTTCGGCGTCGTGTCGGCCCTGCTCCTCTTCGCGCTGCGGCCGTGGTTGCTGCGCCGGCTGCGCGCCCGCACGCCGCTGGTCGAGACGAACGCAGCAGCCCTCGTCGGCCGGACCGGCGTCGTGGTCGCGGACGTCTCGGACCGTGGCGGACGCATCAAGCTCGCCGGCGAGGCATGGACCGCGCGCACCGAGACCGGTCAGGTGATCCCGGTCGGCCATGAGGTCACCGTCGTGCGGATCATGGGAGCCACGGCCGTCGTCACGGCGCTCCACGACACAGCCCGCCCGCAGGCGAACCACTGACCCTGCGGCGCTTGACCCACCCACCGGCTCGCGCCGGGACCCACCGATCGAGGAGACCGCGCCGTGAACAGCAGTGACGCCGGGCAGATCGTCTGGTACATCATCCTGGGCCTGCTGGTCCTCTTCGTGGTGGTCGGGCTGGCCCGATCGGTGCGCATCGTCCCGCAGGCGGTGGCGATCATCATCGAGCGCCTCGGGCGGTACTCGCGGACCCTCGACGCCGGCCTGCACCTGCTCGTGCCCTTCGTCGACCGTGCCCGCGCCGCCGTCGACCTGCGCGAGCAGGTCGTGTCCTTCCCGCCGCAGCCGGTCATCACCTCGGACAACCTCGTGGTGAGCATCGACACGGTCATCTACTTCCAGGTGACGGACCCGAAGTCGGCCGTGTACGAGATCGCCAACTACATCACCGGCATCGAGCAGCTGACGGTCACCACGCTCCGTAACGTCGTCGGCTCGATGGACCTCGAGCAGACCCTGACGAGCCGCGACCAGATCAACGGCCAGCTCCGCGGGGTCCTCGACGACGCCACGGGCCGCTGGGGTGTGCGCGTCAACCGGGTCGAGCTCAAGTCCATCGACCCGCCGCAGTCGATCCAGGGGTCGATGGAGCAGCAGATGCGCGCCGAGCGTGACCGCCGCGCCACGATCCTGACGGCGGAGGGTGTCAAGCAGTCCCAGATCCTCACCGCCGAGGGTGAGAAGCAGGCGGCGATCCTTCGCGCCGAGGGCAACGCCCAGTCGGCGATCCTCAACGCGGAGGGCGAGGCGCGGGCCATCCTGCAGGTCTTCGACGCGATCCACCGCGGCGACGCGGACCCCAAGCTGCTGGCCTACCAGTACCTGCAGATGCTCCCGCAGATCGCCCGCACGCAGTCGAACAAGATCTGGTTCGTCCCCACGGAGTTCACCGCCGCCCTCGGCGCGATCACCAAGGGCTTCGGGGGAGCGCCCGAGGACGACGGGATCAGCTTCCGCCCGCCCGGCGACTCGCCCCTGCGCGACGACCTCCCGCCGACCGCGTTGACCGACCCGGCGGTGGCGCTCGCCGAGGCCCAGCGCCAGTCCGCGGAGGCGTCGGCCGACGCCAACCGCTCGGGCTCGTACAGCGGGCGTCCCTTCGACTCGCAGGCCGAGGCCGGCCAGGCGCCCGGAGCTCCGACCCTGCGCAAGGACCTGCGCAGCGAGACCCAGACCTGGCCTGAGCAGGAGCACCACGGCTCGGTCCCGCCGCCGCCCCCGCCCTCCCACCCCACGCAGGAGTGGCCTGACGGACCCGTGACACCTCCCGCACCGACGCAGCAGTGGCCCGACGAGCCCGTCACGCCACCGCCGTCAGGGGACTGACCACTCCGCTCGGCGGGGTCCCGGGCACGAGCGACGGGGCCCTGCCGGGCACCCTTCTGAGGCACTCGGAAATTGAATGAGTGAGCGCTCACTCCGGGTGTACGCTGTCCGGCATGCCTCGGCCAGGACGTGCTGCACCGATGACCGCCGACGACCGTCGAGCGGCCATCCTCGACGCCACCGTGCCCCTGCTGCGTGAACGCGGCACCAACGTCACGACCCGCGAGATCGCCGCGGCCGCCTGCGTCGCGGAGGGCACGCTCTTCCGTGTCTTCCCGGACAAGGAGGCGCTGGTCCGGGCCGCCGTCGTCCATGCGCTCGACCCCGCGCCGCTGCTCGCCGAGCTCCGAGCGATCGACACCGACGTCGACCTGCGTTCGGCCGTCACGACCGCCGTCGAGCTGATGATCCGTCGCAGCCGTGAGGTCGTGGCGCTCCTGTCCGCGTCCTACGAGGCGACCGGGCGGATGCACCACCCCCACGGCCCGCACCACGGCGCCGGCCACCCGGCCGCTCCTCAAGCGGTCCCCGAGGGCGGCCCGGCACCGGCCGACGAGAAGCCCGATGCCCAGCGGGGGCCCGGCATGTTCGGTGCTCACCACCCGCTGGCCCGGATCGCCGAGGGGCTGGCAGAGCTGCTCATGCGCCACGGAGCGCAAGACGAGCTGCGGCTGCCGCCCGAGGTGTGCGCGCGGATGCTGGTCACCGTCGTGCTGGCGGGGACCCGGCCGACGAGCCATGACGGCGACGTGCCCCTGACCGCGCAGGACATCGTCACCCTGTTCCTCGACGGTGCGCTCCTCCCGGCGACCCCGCCGGTCCCGGCCGGCCGGCCCGTCCCGGCGACCACGCCCCGAGCCACCGGGTCCCCGCCCGGGCTCGAGCCGCCGCCCGAGCACGACCCAGAGCCCTGGGACGCCGGTGCGTCCGCCGTCCTCGTCCCCACCCGTCGATCGTCAGTCCCGGAGGAACCATGCTGATCCGTCTGCTGCGCGAGCGGCTCGGCGCCTACTGGCGCCCGCTGCTCGTCGTGGTGCTGCTGCAGCTGGTGCAGGCCATCGCCAACCTGTACCTGCCCAGCCTCAACGCCGACCTCATCGACAACGGTGTGGCCAAGGGCGACACCGACGTCATCCTCAACCTCGGTGGCTGGATGCTCGTCGTGACTCTCGCGCAGGTGGTGTGCGCCGTGGCCGCCGTCTTCGTCGGTGCGCGGGTGGCCATGTCCCTGGGACGCGACGTGCGTGCTGCCGTCTTCGACCACGTGCAGACCTTCTCCGCCCGTGAGGTCGGCAAGTTCGGCGCCCCGTCGTTGATCACCCGCACGACGAACGACGTGCAGCAGGTCCAGATGGTCGTGCTGCTCAGCCTGACGCTCATGATCGCCGCGCCCGTGATGGTCGTCGGTGGCGTCGTCATGGCGCTGCGCGAGGACGTCGAGCTGTCCGGGCTGCTGCTGGTCGTGGTGCCCCTGCTCATCGGCGTCCTGGCGTTCGCCATCAGCCGGATGCGGCCGCTGTTCCGGTCCATGCAGACACGCATCGACGGCATCAACCGCATCATGCGCGAGCAGATCACCGGCATCCGGGTCATCCGTGCCTTCGTGCGCGACGACGACGAGCGCACGAGGTTCAGCGGCGCGAACGAGGACCTCATGACGGTGGCCGTCGGCGTCGGGCGGCTGATGTCGCTCATGTTCCCGACCGTCATGTTCATCATGAACCTGTCCAGCGTGGCGATCATGTGGTTCGGCGGTCACCGCATCGACGACGGGTCGATGCAGGTCGGCTCCCTGATCGCCTTCCTCAGCTACATCATGCAGATCCTCATGGCGGTCATGATGGCCGTGATGATGTTCATGCTGGTGCCTCGCGCGGAGGTCTCCGCCGAGCGCATCAACGAGGTCCTGGACACCGACTCGACAGTGGTCCCGGCCGCTGTGCCGGTGACCCGGCTCGGTGCGCGGGGGCACCTGGAGCTGCGGGACGTGGAGTTCCGCTACCCCGGTGCGGCATCTCCGGTGCTGCGGGGTGTCAGCTTCACCGCGGCCCCGGGGGAGACCACGGCCATCATCGGCTCGACCGGCTCGGGGAAGACGACGCTGCTCGAGATGATCCCGCGGCTGTCGGACGTGACCGCCGGTGCGGTGCTCGTCGACGGGGTCGACGTCCGGCAGGTCGAGCTCGACACGCTGTGGGGCACCATCGGGCTCGTCCCGCAGAAGCCCTACCTGTTCTCCGGCACGGTGGCGTCCAACCTCCGCTACGGCCGGCCCGAGGCGACCGACGAGGAGCTGTGGGACGCCCTGCGCGTCGCCCAGGCCCACGACTTCGTGCTCGAGATGGGCGGTCTGGACGCCTCGATCTCCCAAGGCGGTACGAACGTCTCCGGCGGTCAGCGGCAACGGCTCGCGATCGCCCGGGCGCTGGTGCGCCGACCGGAGATCTACCTCTTCGACGACTCCTTCTCGGCTCTCGACTTCGCCACCGACGCGGCCCTGCGCCAGGCGCTCGTCCCCGAGACGCGGGACGCGACGGTCCTGGTCGTCGCCCAGCGGGTCAGCTCCATCAGGCACGCCGACCGCATCGTCGTGCTCGACGAGGGGACGGTCGTCGGGATCGGCACGCACGCCGAGCTGATGGCCGACAACGAGACGTACCGCGAGATCGTCCTCTCGCAGGTCACCGAGCAGGAGGCGGCATGAGCACCACCGAACGAACGGCTGCCCGGCCCGCCGGTCGTCAGCACGGACCGATGGGCATGATGATGGGCGGCCCGCCCACCGCCAAGGCCTCGGACTTCGGGGGCTCGGCACGGCGCCTGCTCGCGGTGCTGCGCCCGGAGCGTCGGTCGATCGCAGCGGTGATCGGGCTCACGGTCGTCAGCGTGACGATGGCGGTCCTCGGGCCGCGCATCCTCGGCAAGGCGACGGACCTCATCTTCGGCGGCTTCATGGGGCGGAAGCTGCCTGCCGGGGTCACCCAGGCCCAGGCCGTCCAGGCGCTGCGTGCCCAGGGCCACGGTCAGCAGGCGGACATGCTCGCCTCGATGCATGTCGTCCCCGGCCAGGGGATCGACTTCACGGCCCTCGGCCACGTGCTCCTGGGCGTGCTCGGGCTGTACGCGGGTGCCTGGCTCTTCGGGTACCTCCAAGGGCTGCTCACCACCGGTCTGGTGCAGCGCACGGTCTTCCGGCTCCGCAACGACGTCGAGGCCAAGCTGGGTCGCCTGCCGCTGCGCTACGTCGACAGGCAGGCGCGCGGCGAGCTCCTCTCGCGCGTCACCAACGACATCGACAACCTCGCGCAGACGCTCCAGCAGACGCTCAGCCAGCTCATCTCGGCGTCGCTGACCATCGTCGGCGTGCTGGTCATGATGTTCTGGATCTCGCCGATCCTGGCGCTCATCGCGCTGGTGACCGTCCCGGCGGCTGGTGTCGTGGCGGGGCAGATCGCCAAGCGTTCCAAGCCGCAGTTCGTCGCCCAGTGGGCCCGGACGGGAACCCTCAACGCGCACGTGGAGGAGATGTACACCGGCCACGCGCTGGTCAAGGTCTTCGGGCAGCAGAAGGCCGCGTCGGCGGCGTTCCACACCGAGAACGAGGGCCTGTACGAGGCGAGCTTCAAGGCCCAGTTCATCTCCGGCGTGATCCAGCCCGCGATGATGTTCATCTCGAACCTGAACTTCGTCGCGATCGCCGTGGTCGGTGGGCTGCGGGTCGCGTCGGGTGCCATCAGCGTGGGCGACATCCAGGCGTTCATCCAGTACTCGCGCCAGTTCACCCAGCCGATCACCCAGGTCGCGTCGATGATGAACCTGCTGCAGTCGGGCGTGGCCTCGGCCGAGCGCGTGTTCGAGCTCCTGGACGCCGAGGAGCAGTCGCCGGAGCCGCAGGACGCCGAGCGCCCCCGGACGGTCGTCGGCCGGGTGGCGTTCGAGGGCGTCTCCTTCCGCTACGAGGAGGACACGCCGCTCATCGAGGACCTCGACCTGGTCGCGGAGCCGGGGCAGACGGTGGCGATCGTCGGACCCACGGGCGCCGGCAAGACGACCCTGGTCAACCTCGTCATGCGGTTCTACGAGGTCGACGAGGGCCGCATCACCCTGGACGGCGTGGACATCGCCCGGATGGACCGCGAGGACCTGCGCGCGAGCATGGGCATGGTCCTGCAGGACACCTGGCTGTTCGGCGGAACCATCGCCGACAACATCGCCTACGGCCGCACAGGTGCCACCCGCGAGGAGGTCGTCGAGGCTGCCCGCGTCACGCACGTGGACCGGTTCGTGCGCACCCTGCCCGACGGGTACGACACGGTGATCGACGAGGAGGGCAGCAACGTCAGCGCGGGGGAGAAGCAGCTGATCACGATCGCGCGTGCCTTCCTCTCCGACCCCGCGATCCTCATCCTCGACGAGGCGACGTCGTCGGTCGACACCCGCACGGAGGTGCTGGTGCAGCACGCGATGGCGGCGCTGCGGCACGGACGGACCTCGTTCGTCATCGCGCACCGGCTGTCCACCATCCGCGACGCCGACGTGATCCTGGTGATGGAGCGTGGCCGGATCGTCGAGCACGGGGCGCACGAGGAGCTGCTCGAGGCTGACGGTGCCTACGCGGCGCTCTACGCGAGCCAGTTCGCGGCGGCTGTCGCACCCGTCGAGTGACGTCGACCGGAGCGGTCCTCCCCGGGGTGTTCGGACCTGGGAGGATCGCTCCGTGCCTGTCGTCCACCTGACCGACGCGGCGGACGAGCGCCTCGCCGACTACACCCGCCTGACAGACGTCGCCCTGCGGGCCAAGCACGAGCCGGCCAAGGGCCTCTACATCGCCGAGAGCTCCACGGTGATCCGCCGGGCCGTCGCAGCAGGGCACCGGCCCCGCTCGTTCCTGATGGCCGAACGGTGGCTCCCGGACCTCGCCGACCTGCTCGACGAGGTCGGCGCCGGGCCGGACGGGACGGTGCCGGTGTTCGTCGGGGCCGCGGCTGTGCTCGAGGCGATCACCGGGTTCCACCTGCACCGGGGCGCCCTGGCTGCCATGCACCGCCCGCCGCTGGTGCCCGTCCGCGACCTGCTCGCCGGCTCCCGGCCGGGGGGTGCGCGTCGCGTGGCGGTCCTGGAGGACATCGTCGACCACACCAACGTGGGGGCGATCTTCCGGAGCGCCGCCGGGCTGGGCGTCGACGCCGTCCTGGTGTCCCCGCGCTGCGCCGACCCGCTCTACCGGCGTTCGGTGCGCGTCTCGATGGGAACGGTGTTCCAGGTGCCGTGGACGCGCCTCGACACGTGGCCGGGTGGGCTGCACGAGCTCCAGGACGACGGGTTCACCGTCGCCGCGCTGGCCCTGGCCGACGACGCAGTGACGCTCGACGACCTCGTTTCCGCGCCGCCCGAGCGGTTGGCCCTCGTGCTCGGCACCGAGGGCGACGGGCTCTCGCGTGGCGCCGTCGAGGCGGCCGACCTGGTGGTGCGCATCCCGATGGCCGGTGGCGTGGACTCGCTCAACGTCGCGGCGGCGTCGGCTGTCGCGTTCTGGGCCACGCGCCTGCCCTGACGCGTCAGAGGTGCGCCTCGGCGGTCCGCTGGCGCTCGACGCGGTGGACGTGGGTCCTCGCGTGGTCCACGGCCTCCTCGAGCGTCTCGAAGACGTGCGCGTGGTGCTGGAGGCCGCCGATGACCCCGACCGCCTCCACCACACGCCTGTGCTCCGGGCGCAGCCCCTTGAGCAGCACGACGATGCCGCGCCGCTGCAGGTCCGCGACGATCTCGGCCAGGGCGTTGGCGCCGCTCGTGTCCAGCACGCGGATCCCGGACAGGCGCAGGATCACCACCCGGACGTCGGCGACGTGGGCGAGCTCGTCCAGGAACCGGCGGACGTCGGCGAAGAAGAGCGCGCCGTCGATGCGGTAGACGGCGATGTGGTCGCGCAGCAGGGCGCGCTCCGAGGCCACGTCGACCTCGGCCAGGTCGAGCTCCTCGCGGTGCAGGCCACTGGCCCGGGCGACGGCCCGCAGGGCGAGCACAGCGGCCAGGGCGACGCCCAGCTCCACGGCCACCACGAGGTCGAAGACGATGGTGGTGAGCAGCGTCAGCAGGAAGACGAGTGCACCCGACCGGCCTGACCGGCAGATCGCGCGCGCCGTGGGCAGGTCGATCATCCGGGCGGCGGTGACGAGCAGGACGCCGGCCAGCGCTGCGAGCGGGATGCGGGCGACGAGCGGGCCGGCGGCCAGCATGACCCCGGCCAGGACGAGGGCGTGCAGCGCCGCCGAGACGCGCGTGCGGCCTCCGGCGCGGACGTTGACGGCCGTGCGGGCGATGGCGCCGGTCGCGGGCATGCCGCCGAAGAGCCCGGAGGCGATGTTGGCGACCCCCTGCCCGACGAGCTCGCGGTTGGGGTTGGTCCGGGGCAGGTCGTCGGCCATGCCGTCGGCCACGCGGGCGGACAGGAGGCTCTCCAGGGCCGCGAGGGCAGCCACGGCCAGCGCAGCGGGCACCAGGGCGCCGGTGGCCTCCGGGCTGAGCCCAGGGAGGTGCGGGCTCGGCAGACCGGACGGGATGGACCCGAGCAGGGACACGCCCAGGTGGGTCACCTCGGCCAGGACCGTCGCCAGCACGACGCCGATGAGGGAGGCGGGCAGCGACCGGTGCAGGCGGGGGAGGGCGACCATGACCACCATCACGACGGCGACGAGCGCGAGCGGTTCCCAGGCCCGCGCCCAGTCGACGCGCCCCAGGGTGCGCAGCGCCACCAGGGCGGCGTTCTCGCCAGGACCGCGCGGGGTGTCCAGGGCCAGGGGCACCTGCTGGGCGGCGATGACGACACCGATGCCCATCGTGAAGCCCTCGACGACGGGCCACGGGATGTAGGCGACCAGCCGGCCGAGCCCGACAGCTCCGGCCAGCAGGACCAGACCGCCCGCCATGATCGCGACGGTGGGGACCGAGGCGGGGCCGTACCGGGCGACCACGGGCACCAGGACGACGGTCATGGCGCCTGTCGGGCCGGAGACCTGCAGGTTGGAGCCGCCGAGGAGAGCGGCCACCAGTCCGGCGACCACTGCCGTGACCAGGCCGGCAGCAGCCCCCATGCCCGAGGTGACACCGAATCCGAGTGCCAGGGGGAGGGCGACGATCGCGACCGTCACGCCGGCCAGGGCGTCGGCCCGCCAGGTGCGACGCAGGCCCGCGTAGTCGCTCCGGCGGGGGAGGGTGTGGCGGGCCAGCGATGCGCGGACGGCGTGCCAGTCGATGCTCTCCGCGGTGCTGGACAGGCTCATCGGGCGGCCGCGTTCTCGAGCTGCTGCTCGAGATCGGTCAGCGCCGCCCTGGTCCCGGTCAGGGTGCTGAGCAGGAAGGTGCGGGCAGCGGTCAGCAGGTCGGCGACGCTGGGGTCGGCGAGCCGGTACCTGACGCTGTTGCCGTCCCGGCGGGCCAGGACGACCCGGCTGCGTCGCAGGACCGCCAGGTGCTGGGACAGGTGCGACGCCTCCAGGCCGGTGTCGGCGAGGAGGTCGCTCACCGCGCGCTCCCCGGGGACCAGCAGCTCGAGCAGACGCACCCGGACGGGGTGCGCGAGGGCCTTGAACAGCTCGGCCTTGAGCTCGTGGATGGGTGTGTCGGTGGTCAGCGCGGGGGACGGCATGAGGCGGCGGGCTCCAGGTTTGCGGGCATGACGAATTGAGGGATTCATCAAGTGTGTGTCCCAGAGTACCCCAGGCGGCAGGCGCCTCCGATCGGGCGACGGTGCCCCGGACGGCCGATTGACAGTCGCAGCGTGTCGGCGTCTACTGGAATACTCGAACACATGTTCGAAGGACGACCCGGCCTCGACAGCCGTCAGGCGGAGACACCTGTCCCAGGGACGGGTGTGCCCGGTCGTCGAGAGGTACGTCCCGTCGGTCCCCGCGGTCGGCTCCGCACGGAAGGAGAGCAGCGATGAGCGTGGCCGGAGCGCTGCTCGCAGAGCGGACGGTGCAGGCAGAGCGGGCGCCTGAGCCCGATCGGGCAGCGCGCGCGCGGGCCGCCCTGGCGCGTGCCGAGCAGCGCACCGGGACGGAGCGATGGGTCCGGCCGACCCCGGTCCCCGACCTGCCGGAGCCTGCCCCGGTCCATGCTGTCGTCCCGGTGGCGGTCCATCCGGCAGCACGTCCGGTGAGCGCTCCGCCTGAACCCGCTGCCGGTGAACGGCTCCTGCCGGTGGCTCCCCACCTGAGCGCGCTGCTGCCGTCGGGGGCGCTCGAACGGGGCACCACTGTCGTGGTCTCGGGTTCCACGTCGCTCACGCTCGCCCTGGTGGCGGAGGCGTCGCGCAACGGCAGCTGGGTGGCGCTGGTGGGGCTGCCGGCCGTCGGTGTCCTGGCGGCGCACCAGCTCGGTCTGTGCCTGGACCGCGTCGTCCTGGTCCCCGCACCCGGACCCGACGGGCCGACGGTGGTGGCGGCGCTGCTGGACGGTGTCGACGTGGTGGTGGTGGGTCCCGCCGTGGCGCTCGGGTCCGGGGACCGTCGTCGTCTCAGCGCCCGCGCGCGGGAGAGGTCGGCAGTGCTCATCCCGACCGAGCCCTGGACCGGGGCCCACGTGGTCCTCACCGCTGAGGCCTCGCGCTGGGAGGGCCTGGGCCGCGGCTGGGGACGGCTGAGCAGCAGACAGCTCACGGTCCACCGCACGGGCCGAGGCACGGCGGCACGTGCGCGCCGGTGCGACGTCGCCCTGCCCGGGACGTCGAGCCCGTGGCACGACGAGCCCGTCACCCGCGGGCTGCCTGACGCAGATGCAGCGCTGAAGCCTGCCGTGGTGCTGCAGGGCGCAGTGGTGCAGGGCGGCGCGGCGCTGCAGGCGGGCGTGCCTGCGGCGCGGAGGGCCGGATGAGCGCCACCACCCTGCGCCGGAGCGGACCCGGTGCCGGTGCGACGAGCCCCACCCGCATCGCCGCCCTCTGGGTGCCGGACTGGCCGGTGCTCGCTGCGATGGCGGGCGAGGAGGTCCCCGTCCACCGGCCGGCCGCGGTGCACGACGGCCGTCGCGTCACCGCCGTCTCCGCGCTCGCCCGCAGCCAGGGCGTACGCCGCGGCATGCGACGGCGCCATGCCCAGGAGTGCTGCCCCGACCTGGTCCTGCTCATGGCCGACCCAGGCCGTGAGGTGAGGTTGTTCGAAGCCGTCGCCGCCGCTGCCGAGACGGCCGTCGCCGGCATCGAGGTCGCCCGCCCCGGGCTGCTGCTGATCCCTGCGCAGGGCGCCGGACGCTTCCACGGCTCGGAGGAGGCGCTGGCCGATCTCCTGGTCGCGGCCGTGGCCGAGCACACAGGCCATGAGTCGCTGGTGGGCGTCGCCGACGGGACAGGTGCGGCGGTCCTGGCGGCCCGGGGCTCCCAGATCGTGCCACCCGGTCGGGCTGCCGCCTTCCTGGCGCCGCTCGACGTCGGTGAGCTCAGGCACGTGGCAACCGCGGAGACCCTGCCGATGGTGCCGGACCTGGTGGACCTGCTCCGCCGCCTGGGGCTGCGGACGCTGGGTGACCTGGCACATCTGCCCCGCAACGACGTGCTCGCCCGCTTCGGCCGGCTGGGTGTGTGGGCTCATCAGGTCGCCGCCGGCCAGGACGACCGCCCGACCGCCCTGCGGCGCCTCGAGCCCGACGTCGCCGTCGAGGAGGAGCTCGACCCTCCCGTCGAGAGGGTCGAGGCGATGGCGTTCGTCGCGCGGCGCCTCGCCGAGGAGCTGCACGCCCAGCTCGTCACGCGCGGCGCCGGCTGCGGGCGGCTGCAGATCACCGCCCGCACCGAGGACGGGCAGGAGCTCGTCCGTACCTGGCGCACCGATGCCGCTCTCGGCGGGCTGTCCGCCGCCCGCATGACGGACCGGGTGCGCTGGCAGCTCGAGGGCTGGCTCACCGGCCACGCTGCGCGCCCGTCCGCCGGTGCCGACCTCTCGGCGGACCCGGCTCCCGCGCCGCTGGTCCGGCTGGGTCTGCGCGCCGAGGAGGTCGTGTCCGTCGGTGCCGAGCAGGGCAGGCTGTGGGGCGAGGCCAGCGGGGCGGACCTGCGGGCGCAGCGGGCGCTGCACCGGGTGCAGGGGCTCATCGGTGTCGACGCGGTGCTCAGCGCGGCCGTGCAGGGCGGCAGGCAGCTGCGCGACCAGGTGCATCTGGTGCCCTGGGGTGAGGAGGTCGCTGCTGCTCGGCCGACGGCACCGCCCTGGCCGGGGCGCCTTCCGCCACCGGCTCCCGCGACGGTGCTCGCCGAACCCCGGCCGGTCCAGGTCCGTGCCGAGGACGGGACCCCGCTGCGGGTCAGCGCCCGGCTGGAGCTGAGCGGTGAGCCGGCCTGGGTGGTCGAGGACGACGCGCTCGCGATCCAGGGCTGGGCCGGCCCCTGGCCGGTGGTCCAACGGTGGTGGGGCTCGTCCCCGAGCCGTCAGGTGTACCTGCAGGTCACCCTCCAGGACGGGCGGGCCCTGCTGCTCTGCCTGGACGAGGGGACCTGGACCGTCGAGGCCCACTATGACTGACCACCCCAGGAGGCCGGCGTCCGGTGCAGGCCAGCGGGAGTCGTCGCCGTACGCCGAGCTGCACGCCCACTCCGCCTTCAGCTTCCTCGACGGTGCCAGCCAGCCCGAGGAGCTCGTCCACGAGGCAGCCCGCCTCGGGCTCTCGGGCCTGGCCCTGACCGATCATGACGGGCTGTACGGAGTGGTGCGCTTCGCCCAGGCAGCGCGGACGGCAGGGCTTCCCACGATCTTCGGCGCCGAGCTGCACCTGCCGGCGGCGGACGGCGTGCTCGACCTGCCCACCGGGACACCCGACCCGCGCGCGACGCACCTGCTGGTCCTCGCCCGTGGCCCCGACGGCTACCGGGCGCTGTCCCGGGCGGTCGCCGAGGCGCACCTGAGCACCGGCACCAAGGGGATGGCCGATCACCGGCTCAGCGACCTGGCCGCCCAGGCCGACGGCCAGTGGCTGATCCTGACCGGCTGCCGCAAGGGTGCTGTCCGGCAGGCGCTCGAGCCGGCCCGCAGACGTCCCGGCGTACCGCGGCTGGACCTGGTCGGCGCTCGTGCCGAGCTCGACCGGCTGACAGCGCTGTTCGGCCAGGACAACGTCGCCGTGGAGATCACCGACAGCTCCGACCCGTGGGACTCCGAACGCTGCGACGCCCTCGCCGAGCTCGCCCGGCGGGCTCGGCTGCCGCTGGTCGCCACGGGGAACGTCCACTACGCCCGCCCGGCCGACGCCGACCTCGCCGCAGCGCTCGCCGCCGTCCGGGCCAGGTCGAGCCTCGACGACCTCGACGGCTGGCTGCCGGGCGGCGCCGGCGCTCATCTGCGCTCACCGGCGGAGATGGCCGCACGTCACCGTCGCCATCCCCAGGCCGTCCGGACGGCTGCCGAGCTGGCCGCGGAGTGCGCCTTCGACCTGGCCCTTGTCGCGCCGGCGCTCCCTCCGTATCCCGTGCCGGCCGGGCACGACGAGGCGAGCTGGTTGCGTGAGCTCGTGCGACGCGGGGCGGCGGACCGGTACGGGCCTCCCGGCGCCGAACGGGTGCCGGGGGCGTACGCCCAGATCGCCCATGAGCTCGACGTCATCGAGTCGCTGGGCTTCCCCGGCTACTTCCTCATCGTCCACGACCTGGTGACCTTCTGCCACGAACGCGGCATCCTCTGCCAGGGGCGCGGCTCGGCGGCGAACTCGGCCGTCTGCTACGCCCTGGGGGTCACCGCCGTCGACGCCGTGCGCCACGGTCTGCTGTTCGAACGCTTCCTCGCCCCCGAGCGGGACGGTCCACCCGACATCGACGTCGACATCGAGTCGGTGCGCCGCGAGGAGGTCATCCAGTACGTCTACGAGCGGTTCGACAGGCGGCACGCGGCCCAGGTCGCCAACGTCATCTCCTACCGGCCGCGGTCGGCCGTCCGTGACGCGGCGCGAGCCCTCGGGTACGACGTCGGTCAGCAGGACGCGTGGAGCAAGAGCATCGAGCGGTGGGGGTCCCTGCGCAAGGCCGACAACAGCCCGTGGTGGCACGTCGAGCGGGCAGGTCCGGTGGGCCCGGGCGGCCTGGTGACGGCAGGCGGCCCTGCTCCCGTCGAGCACGCCTCGCCGAACCTGGGCTACGTCCTCACCGACGACGGGCACGACGTGGTCCCAGCCCAGCGGCCCCCGTCCGCCGCCGAGCTCGCCGAGATCCCCGAGCCGGTGATCGACCTCGCCGAACGCTTCCTGCGCCTGCCACGTCACCTGGGCATCCACTCGGGCGGCATGGTCCTGTGCGACAGGCCGGTGATCGAGGTGTGCCCGGTGGAGTGGGCGCGCATGCCAGGGCGCACCGTCCTGCAGTGGGACAAGGACGACTGCGCCGACGCCGGTCTGGTCAAGTTCGACCTGCTCGGGCTCGGGATGCTCTCCGCCCTGCAGATCGCCTTCGAGCTCATCGCCGAGCACGAGGGCATCGAGCTGGGGCTGCACTCCCTGCCGCAGGAGGACCCCGCCGTCTACGACCTGCTGTGCGCGGCGGACACCGTCGGGGTGTTCCAGGTCGAGTCCCGGGCCCAGATGGCGACGCTGCCGCGGCTGCAGCCCCGGTGCTTCTACGACATCGTCATCGAGGTCGCCCTCATCCGCCCCGGCCCCATCCAGGGCGGCTCGGTGCACCCCTACATCAACCGGGTCAGGGGCCGGGAGAAGGTGACCTATCTGCACCCGCTCCTGGAGAAGTCGCTCGGCAAGACCAAGGGCGTGCCGCTGTTCCAGGAGCAGCTGATGCAGATGGCCATCGACGTCGCCGGTTTCACCGGTGCCGAGGCGGACCAGCTGCGGCGGGCCATGGGGTCGAAGAGGTCGGTCGAACGGATGGAGGCGCTGCGGGACCGCCTGATGACGGGTATGGCCGACAGGGGCGTCACCCCGGAGGTGGGGGAGCAGATCTACGACAAGCTCAAGGCCTTCGCCGACTTCGGCTTCCCCGAGTCGCACGCGTACTCCTTCGCCTACCTCGTGTACGCGAGCTCCTGGTTGAAGGTCCACCATCCGGCTGCCTTCTACGCCGGTCTGCTCGCTGCGCAGCCGATGGGCTTCTACTCACCGCAGTCGCTCGTCGCCGACGCCCGGCGGCACGGGGTGGTGGCCCTGCGGCCAGACGTGCAGGTGTCGGGTGTCCTGGCAGGCCTCGAGCGCCCGGCGCCCACCGAACCGCTCGCGGTCCGGCTCGGGCTGGGATCGGTGCGTGGCGTGGGGAGCCCGGTCGCCGAGCGACTCGTCGCCGAGCGGGCCGCCGCCGGCCCCTTCGCCGGCCTGCGGGACCTGGCGCGGCGGGTCCGCCTGAGCACCTCACAGCTCGAGGCGCTCGCCACGGCCGGGGCCCTGTCCTCCCTCGGGGTCGACCGTCGCGAGGGCCTGTGGGCAGCCGGCGCCCTCGCGCAGGAGGGACCCGACACCTTGCCGGGGGTCGCCGTGGGCATCACCGCACCGCAGCTCCCCGGGATGAGCGAGGTCGAGCTGGCGATGGCCGACGTGTGGGCGACGGGGATCTCGACCGACTCCTACCCGACCCAGTACGTCCGGGAAGGTCTGGTCTCCGCCGGCGTCATCACCGTCGCTGAGGCGTTCGAGCACGAGGTGGGACGTCGGGTCGGGGTCGCCGGCGTGGTCACGCACCGGCAGCGTCCGGGGACGGCAGGCGGCGTCACGTTCCTGTCCATCGAGGACGAGACGGGCCTGCTCAACGTGATCTGCACGGCGGGTCTGTGGCACCGCTTCCGTCACGTCGCGAGGACCTCGGCAGCCCTCGTCGTCCGCGGACGACTGGAACGGGCGGACAACGCGACCAACCTGCTCGCCGAGCACCTGGCGCCGTTGTCGCTGCGTGTGCCGAGCCAGTCCCGGGACTTCCGCTGAGGGCCCGCCTCGCCGTCAGGCCTCGACCGTGACCTCGTCGGGCGGCTCCTCGGTGCCCGCCAGCTGGGTGAAGTCGCTCGGCGGGTCGGCGTGCCGCAGCCGCGAGAAGACGGCCCACGCGACGGCGATCAGCGGGACGGAGATGACAGCGCCCAGGATCCCCGCGATGAGCGTGCCCGCCATGACCCCTATCGCGACCATCACCGGGTGCAGGGAGACCTGCTTGCCCATCACCAGCGGCTGCAGCACATGACCTTCGAACTGACCCACGAGCGCGATGCCGATACCGACGAGCACGGCATTCAGCAGACCGTTCGCAGCCAGGGCGACGACCATCGCGACGACCATGGCCAGCGGGGCGCCGATGAGCGGGATGAAGGCACCGATGAACACCAGCACGGCAAGCGGAGCAGCGAGGGGTACGTGCAGGAAGAGCAGGATGATCATCGCCAGCACGGCGTCGGACCCTGCCACCAGGAACGTGCCGCGCGTATAGCCGGAGAACGTGTACCAGGCCACCCCGCCACCGGTGTGCCAGGTCTCACGCATCCGCAGGGGCAGCTGGTTGAGGAACCAGGCCCACATCTCCACCCCGCGCATGACGAAGAACACCGTGCAGAACGTGGCGAGGGCGACGGCTGTGAAGACCTCGGCGACCGAGCCGGCGCTGGTCAGCGCCTGGCTGGCGATCGCGCTGCTGTTCTGCTGGATCCACTCCTGCCCGGACGTGAGCCAGCCCTGCACGTCCGTGGGGGTGACCGTCATGTGCAGCG
>DASXVR010000237.1:0-7092 GCA_036504175.1 Actinotalea sp.
GCATGCCTGAAGGTTCGATGCGTTTGGACCACATCACCCTGGTCCAGACCGGCGCCGGTCCAGCTCATCGGCACACCATCGGCTTCCTCAACGGGAAGAGGATCACCGACTGGCACCTCGACTTCGACGGCTGGGCGTACGCCGTCGGCTTCCTGCGGTCCCCCGAGGACGAGAACCTGTTCCCGGTGGTCGAGCGCGTCCTGGGCACCTGGCAGTGGTTCCCGGGACGCGCGGCCGACCCGGGCTTGACGGACGCGCTGGCGTAGCGAAGCCCCTCGGTCATCCGTCAGGCTCCGCGACGGGCGCGAGCTCGACACCTCACGCTTCAGAAGCGGGTCACGGAACGTCGCGCGCCCGAGCCGGAGCAGGCAGCGGAGCACGGCTGCGGGGCGGGTGCAGGCCTCACGGGGTTCCTTCGCCCTGAGCGCCGGTCCAGCAGCTCCGTGCCGGCAGATGGTCGGTGGTTCGGCCGACCACGTACGTGGCGGGCAGGGGCACCTGGATCGTCGAGTGCAGGCCGAGACCTGAGATGTCGAGCGGGGCACGGTCCGTCCCGACGCTCGCTCCCGCCTGGAGACGCACGCACTCGTCGGAGAGGTGAACCAGGACGCCGAACGTCGCCCCCGGGCCGACGACGATCCGGTCGCCCCACGCGAGGTGTGCCACGTCCCAGCCTGCCTGCCTCGTCAGGAGGGCCACGCGGACGACGACGCCCGGGCCGAGGTCGCCGGGTGTGACGCTGACCGCGTAGTGCTGGCCGTTGCGCAGCTCGACGGCTACATCGGCACCCCGGACGGCGTCCTGAACCGCCCATGTCTCGCCGGGTTCGGGGAGACCGTCCGTCACGCCGCTCACATCCGGATCTTCGACGAACCGGGGGTCCGCCCACGTCGCTCCGGTCGGCTCGATCCGCGGATGGGTCCCCCACGCGAGCCACACCGCCGCGAGCATGAGGACGACAGCGCCAGCCGCGACTCGCACGGTCAACCGTCGTCCGCTCGCCCGTCGAGGCGCCCCAGGGTCGCCGTCGCCCTCCGCCGTCCTGCTTGCCGCCCCCAGCGTGGTCACGCGCACACCATCCCACCGGGCTCACCAGCAGGGGGGCGCTTCGGCTACCGATCGCTGGGGCGAACGGTCAGAGCGGCTTGCCGGCCCGCATCTCCGCGACGAGGGCGGCCACCACGGCGCCCAGGTCCCCGCCGTTGCGCCGGGCGACGGCGCGTTGCCGCTGGTAGGACGCGCCCTTGCGCAGGATCGTCCGGACGTCCTCGAGCTCGGCCGTGCAGCCGAGGCGTTCTGCGACTGGGGCCAGCTCGGTGAGGAGCTTGGGCACGGCGTCGGTGACGAGCTCCTCGTCACCGGTGGAGTTCAGGATGATGATCGCGTCCATCCCGTACCGCGCGGAGCGCCACTTGTTCTCCTGAGCGAACCACGGCTGAAGCGCCGGGAGCTGCTTGCCCTCGTCGAGCATCGTCGAGAAGTGCTCGACCAGGCAGTGGATCAGGGCCGCGAACGCGAGGACCTCGGTCATGTTCGAGGCGCCGTCGCAGATGCGCATCTCGAGCGTGCCGAGGCGCGGCGACGGGCGCAGGTCCCAGCGGATCTCGTTGAACTGGTCGATCACGCCGGTGTGCAGCATGTCCGCCACGTACGCCTCGAGCTGGTCCCAGCGCTGGAACTGGAACGGCAGGCCGGCGGTCGGGAGCTGCTGGAACATCAGGGCGCGGTTCGAGGCGTACCCGGTGTCCTTGCCGCCCCAGAACGGCGACGACGCCGACAGCGACTGCAGGTGCGGGAAGTACGTCAGCACCGCGCTGAGGATGGGCAGGACCTTGTCCCGGTCCTCGATCCCGACGTGCACGTGGACGCCGTAGATGAGCATCTGGCGGCCCCACCACTGGGTCCGGTCGATCAGGGTGGCGTACCGCTGCTTGTCGGTGACCTTCTGGTTGCTCCACCGGGCGAACGGGTGGGTGCCGGCGCACATCAGCTCGACCCGCAGCGGGTCGGTCACCACACGGATCTCGTCGATGCTGCGCTGCAGGTCCGCGCCGGCCTCGGCGACGGTCCGGCACACACCGGTGATCACCTCGACGGTGTTGAGCAGCAGCTCCTGCTTGATCGTCGGGTGCTCGCCACCGTCGGGGGAGACGGCCTCCAGGACCGTCTGGGCCACCTGGCGCAGGTCGCCGCTGTCGCTGTCGACGAGGGCGAGCTCCCACTCGATGCCGAGCGTGGAGCGCTCCGACCGGGCGAAGGGGATGTCCATCAGACCGGGTCCACGACGATGACCTGCTGGGAGCCGGCGACCCGGGTCAGGACGATCGTCGCCTCGTTGTCGCCGCGCAGGTCGAGCTGCTTGCGCAGCTGCTCGGGCACCACCGCCGTGCCGCGCTTCTTGATCGTCAGGCGTCCCACGCCCCGCTCGCGCAGGGCCGTCCGCAGCCGCTTGAGGCCGAAGGGCATGACGTCGACGACGCGGTAGGCGCTCGCCACGGGGCTCGGCGCCAGCTGGTCCGAGGTCACATAGGCAATGGTGCGGTCGACGAGACGTCCGTGCACCTGATCTGCGACGAGCGACACGAGCCCGGCCCGGATCACGGCGCCGTCGGGCTCGTACAGGTAGGCACCCACGGGCCCGACGTCCGGCTCCGGCGGCCCGCCCTCCGGGGAGCGCAGGGTGGTGCCCGTCGTCCCGCGCAGCACGAGCGCGCTGTTCCCGGGGCCGTCGGGCGCGAGGGGCCCGAACCACAGGCCCGCCTCGACCACGTCGCCGTCGACGCTGACCCACTGGGCCTCGGCGTCCGGGGGCACAGCCGTGTGCGGGATGGCCGGGCCGACCTTCACGCCGAGTGCCGGGACCTGGTCGCGCAGGGCGAGGACCGCGTCGAGGGGAGGGGTGTAGGCGGACGGGTCGTGGCTGCGACGGCCGGCGGCCGTGCGGCGGGCCGGGTCGGCGAAGAGCCCGTCGACCCCCTCCGCGGCGAGATCCAGCGTCAGGGCGTCGGCGTGCCTGACCTGCGTGCCGGGGAAGTGGCGCAGGTTGACCGTCGCGATGGCCGCGGTGAGCTCGTCGATCTCGACGGCCAGGACGTCGATGCCGAGGGCCGCGAGGGCCATCGCGTCACCGCCGATGCCGCAGGTGAGGTCGGCGACGCGGGCGCAGCCGGCCGCGGTGTAGCGACGCCCGTGACGAGCTCCGACGACCAGGCGCGTGGCCTGCTCGAGGCCGGCCTGGGTGAAGAGCATCCCGGCGGCGAAGTCGTCGAACTTGGTGGCGGCCCGGGCCCGCAGCCGGGACTGGGTCAGTGCGCCGGCGACGAGGGTCGGGTCGATCCCCTCCCGCTGCAGCCGCTCCGAGAGCACCATCGCGAGGCGCTCGTCGTAGGGCGGCAGCGCACTGAGCAGAGCCCAGCCGTCAGGGCTGAGCAGCAAGGACAGGGTTGCCGGGTCCACGTCGGCGATCCTCGCACGTCAGGATCCCCCGGGGGTGCTCGCGAACGCCTCCGGTCGGACCGTGGACGACCGCCGGATGCTGCCTGCGCTGGCACTCGTGTTGACCGAGTGCTAACCGCCGAATAGATTCGCCTGTGGCACCTCTCCTCGGAGGGAGTGCCAGCCGCACCGGATCTGCAGGGCTGACCGGCACCCGCGACGACGGGCAGCCCAGGTCCGCGGCCACGAACAACCATCCGTCCCACGAATGCGAAGGGGAGGTCCGCTGTGTCGGTCTCCATCAAGCCGCTCGAGGACCGGGTCGTCGTCCGCACGCTCGAGGCAGAGCAGACGACGGCTTCCGGTCTTGTCATCCCGGACACTGCGAAGGAGAAGCCCCAGGAGGGCGAGGTCCTCTCGGTCGGACCGGGCCGCATCGACGACAACGGGCAGCGCGTGCCGCTCGACGTCAAGGTCGGCGACAAGGTCATCTACAGCAAGTACGGCGGCACCGAGGTCAAGTACGCGGGCGAGGAGTACCTCATCCTCTCCGCGCGCGACATCCTCGCCGTCGTGGAGCGCTGACTCCCGACAGCTGAGCCCGGGCCTCGCGCCCGGGTCGGTACGACGGCCTCGGCCATCGCGCCCACAGCCTGCAGCAATGACGAAGCCCCATCCCGGACATCCGGGGTGGGGCTTCGTCGTCGTCGGTCCGCGTGAGCCCGGATGAGGAGGGGTCCGGGCAGGCGGTCCGGTGGTTCTGTCAGCCGGCCTTGCGCACGCTGCTGCTGGTCAGGACCGCGGCGCGCTCCTCCTCGGAGAGACCGCCCCAGACGCCGTACGGCTCCCGGACCTTCAGGGAGTGCTCGCGGCAGGTCTGCAGGACGGGGCACGTGGCGCAGACGGCCTTGGCGGCCTCAGCGCGGCGCCGACGGGCGGATCCCCGCTCACCCTCGGGGTGGAAGAAGAGCGTCGGGTCGGCCTCACGGCACTTGCCCTCGTACTGCCACTCCCAGAGGTCCATCACTGGACCGGGCAGTCGCGAGATCTCCGTCATGGGGTCCTCCTGGTGCGGGCGGGTCTCGTGCGGTGGTGACCGCTGAGATCGTCGTTGTCGTCGCCGAGGCGATGTGCCCAACTTAGAACCGCGTCACAAGTTGGTCAAGCCCCTTGGTCAGACTTCTTCGAAACTGATCCGTCGAACCGTGCCGGGATCACATGTGCATCGTTTTCTTCAGCGCGTGCGGTGGCGCACCGCGTCGTGACCTGGGCAGAATCGCGTCATGGTCTCCAGGCACTCCCCCGATGCGGACGTGCCCGTCGACGCACCGGACCGCCAGGAGCGCCCGGATGTGCTCCGGGCTGCCGCGTCGAGCTCGCATGGCCAGCCCCGCGACTCCCGTCCCACCGGCCCGTCCTTGACCGTCGCCGCGGTGGCCCGACGGCTCGGGGTGGCACCCGCGACCTTGCGGACCTGGGACCGTCGCTACGGCCTGGGTCCGTCCGAGCACCTCGCAGGGTCGCACCGGCGCTACTCCGGGACCGACGTGTCCCGCCTGCTGGTGATGCGCCGCCTGACCCTCGAGGGGGTCGCGCCGTCAGAGGCCGCGCGCGCAGCGCTGGACTCCGAGGAGGGTGCGGCCGTCGACCAGACGGGTCCGGTGTCCGCAGGTGTCATCGACGCGTTCAGCGATGCCGTCCCGATGGCCCCCGACCCGGCGGCGCTCGTCGCCGCGGCTGCCCACTTCGACAACGCGGCCGTCCGCTGGATGCTCGCGAGAGTCCATCCGCGCGACGTCCTGGCGTGGTGGGCCGAGCTCGTTGAGCCGGCCCTCCGTACGTTGGACGAGCGTCCCGTCCTCGAGCGGCCGGGCGAGTGCGTCGGGCCGTCCTTGACGGCTGCGGCGTTCGCCGAGCTCCGCAGCCGGGCAGCCGTGGTCGCCGCCCGCAACCAGTCGCAGGACGCCGGCGCCGGGTCGACACCCGCGCCGGCGGTCCTCGCACTGCCGGCGGGCCGCAGCCCGGACCTGCTCCTGCACGTGCTCACCACCGCCCTGCAGGCCAACGGGGTGCGTGCGCGCGTCCTGGCCGGGGGCAGGACCTCGGCCGTGAGCGCTGCCGTCGAGCGCATGGTCCCGGCCGCTGTCGTGCTGGACGTCGGCGACGGCCCCGAGGCACCCGACCGGGCCGCGGAGACCGTCCGCGCGATCGTCGCCGCAGCGCCCGATGTGCCGATCTTCGTCCACCGTGGCGGGACCGCGGTGCTCGACGTCCCCGTCACGGCGACGGTGCACCGGGTCCGCACCCTGACCGGTGCGCTGCACGAGGTCCTCGCCACGATCGGCTGAGCCGGTCCGCGCTCCCGACGGCGCTTCGACCGCTTCCTCGCGCCCGCGCAGCACCCCACGCGGCCCCGCACGGTTCACCCGCCTGGCGACCTAACGTTCGTGCGGCCGCAGGCCGATGACAATCGGGCACGGTGAGGTGCCGTGCGGTGTGCTGCTCCCGGCACGCCGGAGCCTGGGGAAGGAGGCGGATGGTCGGCATCGTCGTGTGCCACGGCTCCGCCCCTGTGCGCGAACGCATCGTCGCCGCTGCCCACGGCGTCCCGGCTCTCGGGCCCGCCCGCGGCGCGGCCACTGCTGAGGAGCTCATCGCCCTGGCGCGACGCTCCGCGCCCGCCCTCGTGCTGCTCGACGCCCACCTGCCCGGCGTCGGCCCGATCGAGGCGATGCGCGGCCTGCGGATGATCGGTGTCCACCCCGTCACGATCATGCTGGCGGTCCCGGGTGACGAGATCACGCTCGACCGCGCGATCGGCCTCGGCGCCCGCGGATACCTCTCGCCCGACGTCGACCGCACGGAGCTGGCTGCCGTCGCCGCCCACACGCTCGCCCAGCTGACCGTGCCCCACCAGGACCGCCCGACCGACCGGCAGCCCGAACGGCGTGCCACCGTGCCCGAGCCGCGGGCCGCTGCCAACGAGCTCACCCGGCGTGAGCTCGAGGTGCTCGCCGGCATGAGCAACGGCCGCTCCAACTCGCAGATCGGCGCGGACCTGTACCTGTCCGAGGACACGGTCAAGACCCACGCCCGGCGCCTGTTCCGCAAGCTCGGAGCGTCCGACCGGGCCCAGGCTGTCGCCATCGGCCTGCGTCAGGGAATGATCCGCTGACGCGACGGGCCCGGGCCGTACCGCACCGGAGCCCACCCTCCGCAGGACGGACGGCGACGGGGCCCTGCAGACGGTTGCGTAGTATGGCGGGGGTGACAGCGTTCGAGACCCTTCCCTCTGCCGCCACCGCGGACCTCGTCGACAAGACCCTGGCCGCCTCCGCGCCGCGGATCTCCGTACCGCCCCAGCCGGCCCCGCACGACCCGTTCGCACGCGTCGGACTCACCTACGACGACGTGCTGCTCCTGCCGGGCGAGAGCGACGTCATCCCCTCCGAGGTCGACACCACGGCGCGGCTGACCCGCGAGATCTCGATGTCGGTCCCGCTGCTCTCGGCCGCCATGGACACGGTCACCGAGGCGCGCATGGCCATCGCGATGGCTCGCCAGGGCGGGATCGGCGTGCTGCACCGCAACCTGTCGATCGAGGACCAGGCGCAGCAGGTCACCCTCGTCAAGCGGTCCGAGTCCGGGATGGTGACC
>DASXVR010000238.1:0-15600 GCA_036504175.1 Actinotalea sp.
CACGTCGTGGGACAGGAGCCGCTCCAGGTACCTCAGGACCCCACGGGAGATGCCCAGGGCCCGGACAGCCACGGGTGCCACGCCGAGGAGCGCCACCGACGGCATCTGCGACGCGCGGGCGATCAGCCACGCCGAGACGGCCGCCAGACCGACGGCGCTCCCGAGCCCGGCGGCCCCGGCCACCAGGGCCAGCAGCACACGGCGACGGTCCACCTCGAGCAGCACGACGGCACGCCACAAGGGGTCGTGGGTGATCCGGCTCCGCACGGTCGTGGGGGAGGCGGCCGGCCCCGGTCCCTGGGGCGCGCTCATCGGAGGGCCCTCGAGGCGTCGTCAGCCTCAGCAGTCGCGACGGCTGCGCTGTGGACGGTGACGGCGTCGTCGGCGCAGTCCACGAGCGACTGCCGGTGGGCCACGAGCAGCACCGTCCGCCCGGCCCGCCGCAGCTCCGCGATCAGCTCGAGGACGACCGCCTCACCGTCGGCGTCCAGGTGGGCGGTCGGCTCGTCGAGCACGACCAGCTGCTCACCGCCCAGCAGGGCGCGGGTCAGGGCCACGCGCTGCCGCTGGCCGAGGCTCAGCCCGGCGCCGCCGTGACCGATCACCGTCGACCAGCCCGCCGGCAGGTCGGAGACGACGGCGTCCAGCCCGGTCCGTGCGGCCGCCTGCCGCAGCTCGTCGGGCGCGATCGTGCGGCCGTGCCGCACGGCGTCCTCGATGGTCCCCGGCTCGAGCACGGGCCGTTGCGGCACCCAGCAGACCTGCCGCCACCAGGAGCGGGGGTCGACCTCGGCGAGCGCCAGGTCGGCGCCGCCGGGGGAGCGGACGGTGACGGTCCCGGCGTCGGGCTGCACCAGGCCGAGCACCGCGGCCACGGCTGTCGACTTGCCGGCACCGTTGGGTCCGCGCAGTGCCACCACCGAGCCGGGCGGGATCTCCAGGTCCAGACCCGCCGGTGCGAGCGTCGACCGGTCGGGTGCGGCGACAGTGAGGTCGCGCAGCACGATCGTGGCCTCGCGCAGGTCCGGCGCGGGCCGGGTCCCTCGTTCAGGTGCGGGCTCGTCGAGCACGGCGAACGCCTGGTTCGCCGCCGCGACGCCGTCAGCGGACGCGTGGAAGTGGGCGCCCACCTGGCGCAGCGGCAGGTACACCTCGGGCGCCAGGATGAGCACGGCCAGCCCCGTCTGCAGGTCCAGGTCACCGGCGAGCAGCCGGAACCCGATGCCGACGGCGACCAGTGCCACCGAGAGGGTGGTCAGGAGCTCGAGCACCATGCCGGAGAGGAAGGCCACCCGCAGGGTCTGCAGCGTGGCCCGGCGGTGTGCCTCGCCGAGCTGTCGGACGCGCGCGGCAGGCCCGGCCTCGCGGCCCAGCGCGCGGAGCGTGGCCAGGCCCGCCAGCAGGTCCAGCACCTGGTGGCCGAGCCGCTGCATGACCACCAGCCGCCGGTCCGCGTAGCCCTGCGTGAGCCGCCCGATGAGGGCCATGAACACCGGGACCAGCGGGAGCGTGATCCCGATGGTCACCGCGGCGACCCAGTCGAGCCGCAGCACGACCAGCAGGGTGGCCGGTGTGACGGTCGCGGCCAGGAGCAGCTGCGGCACGTACCTGACGAAGTAGGGCTCCAGGGCGTCGAGCCCGCGCGTGGTCAGCGTCGCGACCCCGGCCGCCTCGGTGCGGGCGAGCCACCGAGGACCGAGCGCCACCGCATGCGCGAGCACCTGCTCGCGGAGGTCGCCGATGACCCGCGTCGCGGCCCGGTGGGCGAACCGCTCCTGCACGCCGACGGTCAGGACCCGCAGGGTCACGACCACCGCGAGCAGCCCGGCCGTCGGGGCGACGTCAGCCCAGTCCGACGTCCGCGTGACCACGGGGGCGAGAGCAGCAGCGAGCAGGAGCGCCTGGGCGATCACCAGGGCCCCGGTCAGGATGCCGAGGACGCCGGTGATCGCCACGTACCGCCGTGCCGCGCGGGCGCGGCTCAGGAGTCGAGGGTCGAGCGGTCTCACACGCGTTCGAGCGGGAGCCCGATCGACGCCGGGATGTGCTCGACGGTGATCCGCCGGCGGAAGACCCAGTACGTCCATGCCTGGTAGAGAAGCACGACGGGCGTCAGCACGACCGCGACCCAGGTCATCACCGTGAGCGTGTAGTCCGTCGACGAGGCGTTGTGGACGGTCAGCGAGCTCACGCCGTCCAGCGCCGGCATGACGTCCGGGTACATGGACCCGAAGATCAGCACGACCGCGGCGACGATGGTCAGCGCCGAGCAGAGGAAGGCCCAGCCCTCCCGCCGCGCCCGCGTGGTGAGCACCAGGCCGACGAGCCCGGCGGCGGCGACCACCGTGGCGGCCCAGGTCCAGGCAGCGGAGGAGTACGCCACCTGCGCCCACACCGCGAACGCACCGGCGACGACGAGGGTCGCGACGGCGAGCCGGAAGGCGAGGGCACCGGCCCGACGGCGGATGTCGCCGTCGGTCTTGAGCGCCAGGAACACTGCGCCGTGGGTCAGGAAGATGAGAGCCGTCGTCGCCCCGCCGAGGAGCGCGAAGGGGTTCAGCAGGTCCAGGAACGTCCCGGCGTACTGGTGGTCGGCGTCGAGGTTGACCCCGCGGACGAGGTTCCCGAACGCGACACCCCACAGCACGCCCGGCACCCAGGACCCGATCATGAGCGCGCGGTCGGCGACGCGCCGCCACCTGTCGTCGTCGATCTTGCCGCGCCACTCGAACGCCACGACCCGGACGATCAGCGCGAGCAGGATGAGCAGCAGGGCGAGGTAGAAGCCCGAGAACATCGTCGCGTACCACTCGGGGAAGGCGGCGAACGTCGCACCGCCGGCGGTGAGGAGCCACACCTCGTTGCCGTCCCACACCGGGCCGATGGTGTTGATCATCACGCGGCGGTCCACGTCACGCCGACCCAGGACGGGCAGCAGCATGCCCACGCCGAAGTCGAAGCCCTCCAGGACCAGGTACCCGGTCCACAGGACGGCGATCAGCAAGAACCAGACTGTCGACAGCTCCATGTCGCTCGGCCCTCTCAGTAGGCGAAGGACAGCGGGCGGTCACCGCTGGCGTCGTTGTCGGGGCTCACGTCGGGTTCGGTGTCGGCCGCGCCGTGACTGGCGTAGCGCACCATCAGCCGCCCCCACACGACCGCCAGCGCGGCGTACAGGAGCGTGAACGCCACCATCGAGGTGATCACCATGGCCGGGCTGACCACTGTGGAGACACCATGCGCGGTGAGCATCCAGACACCGTCCACGCCGCTCGGGTTCGGGTTGGGTGCGACGACCCAGGGCTGGCGTCCCATCTCGGTGAAGATCCAGCCGAACGCCGAGGCGAGGAACGGCGTCGGCAGCGCGACCAGCCCGAGCGTGCCGAACCACCGGGGCACCTCGGCGCGCTTGCGCAGGTACCACAGCGCGACGAGGGCCAGCGCGGCACTGCCCACACCGAGGCCGATCATGAGTCGGAAGCTCCAGTACGTCAGCGCGAGGTTGGGCCGGTAGTCGACGCCGGCTCCGTAGAGCTCCTCGGAACGCTGCTGGAGCTGGTCGACGCCCGGCAGGTAGGAGCCGAAGTCGCCCGACGCGAGGAAGGACGTCAGGCCCGGCACCGCGAGCACGTGGTTCACGTCGGCGCAGGAGTTCGACAGGTCGCCGATGGCCAGCAGCGAGAAGTCGGCCCCGTTCTCGCCCTGGCACAGGGCCTCGGCGGAGGACATCTTCATCGGCTGCTGGTCGAACATCAGCTTGGCCTGCTGGTCACCCGTGAGGGCCACGCCGACGCCCGAGACGAGCATCGTGACGACGCCCAGGATCACGGCCGGACGGTAGAGGGTCGAGGCGTTGAGGGCCTTGCCTGCGCGGGCGGCGCGGACCATCCACCAGGCGGCGATGCCGGCCACGAAGGTCCCGGCCGTGAGGAAGGCCGCCGAGATCGTGTGGGGGAAGGCCGCGAGGAGCGTCGGGTTGCTCAGCACCGCGCCGATGTCGACCATCTCGGCGCGACCGGTCGTGGCGTTGTACTCCGCACCGACCGGGTGCTGCATCCACGAGTTCGCCGCGAGGATGAAGTACGCGGAGAGGTTGGTCGCGATCGCGACGGCCCAGACGCAGGCGAGGTGGACGCGCTTGGGGAGGCGGTCCCAGCCGAAGATCCAGAGCCCCAGGAAGGTCGACTCCACGAAGAAGGCAGCCAGCGCCTCCATGGCCAGGGGAGCCCCGAACACGTCACCGACGAAGCGGGAGTACTCGCTCCAGTTCATCCCGAACTGGAACTCCTGGACGATGCCTGTCGCGACGCCGATCGCGAAGTTGATCAGCAGCAGCTTGCCGAAGAACTTCGTCAGCCGGAGCCAGCGCTCGTCGCCGGTGCGCACCCAGAACGTCTGCATGAGCGCCACCAGCGGAGCGAGCCCGATGGTGAGCGGCACGAAGATGAAGTGGTAGACCGTCGTGATTCCGAACTGCCATCGGGCTAGCTCGAGTGCGTCCACAGGGTCTCCTCGGGGTGATCGCTGGCGGGTGCGCTCCTGCCCCCGAACGTAGGAAACACGGTCGGGAGCCAATCGGGACCAAAGTCCCGTTTCCTGACGAGGCGTCATCTCATGCCGACGCGCCTCGACGGGCGTTCCGGACCCACTGTGCGATACTGACGACGGCCCCGCAGGTCGCCACACCGGCCCGCAGCCACAAACGTTCCGCTGGACACGGTCCGCGGCACGCCGCGCGCCGCCGTCATCAGACAGATGACATGGCAGGCGCCGGCGCCGCCCGCCGTCCCAGCCAGACGACCCGACGACTTCCGTCGCGGTGCGCCTCTCGCGCCTGCGACGACCGAACCGCCCGACGGCCGGCGAGTGTGGACAGCCAGCGGGCCTGGAGCACCTCGTGACCGACGAGAACACCCCTGTCACCTCCCTGTCGACCGAAACCGGCGCCACCGCTGAGGGCGCCGCACCGGCCCGTCGGACCCGAGCGCGCCGCGTGGCGACCTCCGGCACGACGACCCCGCGGAGCCGGACCGCACCGGCCGAGACCGCCGCTCCCGCGGACGGCACGCCCGTCCTCGCCCCGAGCATCAGCACGGACACGCCGCCGGTGGCGTCCGCCCCGGACCAGGACGCACCTGCCGCTGCGCCGCGGTCCCGTTCCCGCCGGGCGACCGGCGGCGGCACCGCCCGGTCCGCCCGCGCGGCCGGCGGTGACGACGCAGCACCCGCCCAGCCCGTCGCGCAGCCCGCTGCAGCCGACGCCGCGCCGGCCGCGGACGCCTCCGCCACCGACACCGCACCCCCGGCCCGCGCCCGCCGCTCGCGCCGGGCGACGTCCGCAGGTGCCGCGCCCGTGGTGCCCGACGAGCAGCCGGCCGCCCCTGCGGCCGAGGCGCCCGCCGCCGATGCTGCACCCGCCCGCACGTCCCGTCGTCGGGGGGGCCGTGCTGCGTCCAGCGACGTCGCGCCCTCGGCGGAGGCCCCCGCTGCCGGGACGACGCCCGACGCGAGCTCGACCGCCGGCTCCGCCATGATCGACGTCCTCGCCGAGCTGGGCATCCAGCGGTCCGCCCCGCCCGCCCCGGTCGAGACCGACAGCCCGCGGATGGCCGCCACCACGCTGCTCTTCCAGGCCCCCGACCCGAGCACCCGTCCCCGCCGCCGCCGTGCGCAGGCGCCCGCCGGACCGCCGCGCCACGAGGACGAGGTCGCCACCCCGACGCAGCCGGAGGAGGAGACCCCCGACGCCGAGGCTCTGACCCTCGACGACGAAGCCGCCACGCAGGCGACCGACGTCGTCGACGAGGACACCGAGCTCGATGACGCCGCCGAGGCCGCTGAGGAGACCCAGCGTCGCCGTCGCCGTCGCGGGGGCCGTGGCCGCCGCAGCCGCAGCGGCGCGACCGATCGGCCCGACGACACCGAGAACCCCGACAGCGGTCCTGCAGCCCGGGACGGCGTCGTCGGTGACGACGCCGACGAGGACGCGGACGAGGTCGCCGAGGGTGACGAGGCCGAGGACACCGAGGAGTCGGGCAGCTCCACCAGCCGCCGTCGTCGTCGCCGCCGTCGTGGCGCGCGCGGTGACGGGCCCGACGACGCGGTGGCCACCGTGTCGCCGACCCGCACGCGGACCCGCACCCCGCGGGTACCGAGCGACGAGGTCACGGCGCTCAAGGGCTCGACGCGCCTCGAGGCCAAGCGCCAGCGCCGGCGTGAGGGCCGCGACGCCGGCCGTCGCCGCACGATCGTCACCGAGTCGGAGTTCCTTGCTCGTCGCGAGTCCGTCGAGCGCTCCATGGTGGTGCGCGAGGCGAACGACCGCGTCCAGATCGCCGTGCTCGAGGACGGCGTGCTGGTCGAGCACTTCGTCTCCCGCTCCGCCCAGAACGGCCAGAGCTCGATGGCGGGCAACGTCTACCTCGGACGCGTGCAGAACGTGCTGCCGAGCATGGAGGCCGCGTTCGTCGACGTCGGCAAGGGGCGCAACGCCGTCCTGTACGCCGGTGAGGTCAACTGGGACGCCGCGGGGCTGGAAGGTCAGCCGCGGCGCATCGAGCAGGCGCTCAAGTCGGGCGACTCCGTGCTGGTCCAGGTCACCAAGGACCCGATCGGGCACAAGGGTGCACGTCTCACGTCGCAGATCACGCTCGCCGGCCGGTACCTCGTCTACGTGCCCAGCGGGGGCATGACGGGCATCTCGCGCAAGCTCCCGGAGAACGAGCGTGCGCGTCTGAAGAAGCTGCTCAAGGAGATCGTCCCGGACGCCGCCGGCGTGATCGTGCGGACGGCCGCCGAGGGTGCGTCGGAGGACGAGCTGCGCCGTGACGTGCAGCGTCTGCAGGACCAGTGGGCCGTCATCGAGAAGAAGGCCAAGAGCGCGTCCGCGCCGGCCCTGCTCCAGGGCGAGCCCGACCTCGCGATCCGCGTGGTGCGGGACATCTTCAACGACGACTTCAGCTCGCTCGTCGTCCAGGGCGACGGGGTGTGGTCGATGATCTCCGAGTACGTCGGTGCCATGGCGCCCGACCTGGCCGAGAAGGTCAGCCGCTGGACCGGGACCGGTGACGTGTTCGCCGCGCACCGGGTCGACGAGCAGCTCGCCAAGGGCATGGACCGCAAGGTCTGGCTGCCCTCGGGTGGTTCCCTCGTCATCGACCGCACCGAGGCGATGACCGTCGTCGACGTCAACACCGGCAAGTTCACCGGCTCGGGCGGCACGCTCGAGGAGACGGTGACCCGCAACAACCTCGAGGCCGCCGAGGAGATCGTCCGCCAGCTCCGGCTGAGGGACATCGGCGGCATCATCGTGATCGACTTCATCGACATGGTGCTGGAGTCCAACCGCGATCTCGTCCTGAGGCGGCTCGTGGAGTGCCTGGGACGTGACCGCACGAAGCACCAGGTGGCCGAGGTCACCTCGCTCGGGCTGGTCCAGATGACCCGCAAGCGCGTGGGCCAGGGGCTCGTCGAGGCGTTCAGCGAGACCTGCCAGCACTGCAACGGCCGTGGCTTCATCGTGCACAGCGAGCCGATCGACGCCCGTCCTGCGCCCGAGGTCGAGACGTCGCGCGCGCCCTCCCTCGCCGAGCCGGCGGGGGAGAGCAAGCGTTCCCGCCGCAAGAAGGCGCCGACGGTCGCGCCGGTCACGGTGCCGGTCCTGCCGGAGGCACGTGAGGCGGTCAAGGCGACCCTGGCGACGATCGCCGCGGCCGCTGCGCACGCGCACGAGCACGACCACGACCACGACCACGACGTGGCGCACGAGCCCGCCCCCGAGGCGGCGCACGAGCCCACGCACGAGGTCGGGGACGAGCTCACGCACGAGGTGGCGCCCGAGCCCGCGCAGGACGAGCACGCGCAGCCCGAGACTGCGCAGGACGGCGTGGCGCCCGCAGCCGAGCTCGCGGACACCGTGGCGAGCATCGTCGCCTCCGAGGGCGACGGGGACGCGTCCGACGCGTTCCAGGCGCTCTCTGACCAGGCGGCGGAGACGCCCGTCGAGGAGACCTTCGTCGGGGACCCGTCCCCGGAGCAGTGAGCGCGGGGTCGCATTTGACCCCGGGCCCGCCACTTCCGTACCCTGGAACGTCGGTGCGCCGTGTGCGCACCACTTTCACGTGCCCCAGGGGCACGGAGAGCGCCGGGTCCCGGACAAGGCTCCGCAGTACCCAGCACGTCGCAGACGCGAGATGACGTACGAGTAGAGATGAGCAGCAACGTGGTGTACGCGATCGTCAAGGCTGGTGGCCGCCAGGAGAAGGTGTCGGTCGGCGACGTCGTCGTCGTGGACCGGCTGTCCGGTGACGCCGGCTCGACCGTCCAGCTGCCGGCACTCCTGCTCGTCGACGGCGAGAAGGTGACCTCCGACGCGGCTTCGCTCGCGAAGATCACCGTGACCGCCGAGATCGTCCGGTCCGAGAAGGGCCCGAAGATCGACATCCTCAAGTACAAGAACAAGACCGGCTACCGCAAGCGCATGGGGCACCGGCAGAAGCTGACCCGCCTGCGGGTCCTCGACATCGCCTGATCCGGCCCTAGCCGCTCGGCGAGCCACCCGGTCCGACCAGGGCCCGCCGGTCATCCTCCTCGACTTCGAACGCACGAAAGCAGGTCTGTCATGGCACACAAGAAGGGCGCCAGCTCCTCGCGGAACGGCCGCGACTCCAACGCCCAGCGGCTCGGCGTCAAGCGCTTCGGTGGCCAGCTGGTCAACGCGGGCACGATCATCGTGCGCCAGCGCGGGACCCACTTCCACCCCGGCATCAACGTCGGCCGTGGCGGCGACGACACCCTGTTCGCCCTGGTCACCGGAGCGGTCCAGTTCGGTGTGCGTCGTGGTCGCAAGGTCATCGACGTCGTGACGGCTGACGCCTGACCCACATTCCTTCAGCGAAGGGGCGCACCGGTTCGGTGCGCCCCTTCGTCGTCCTGGTGACATCGACCCGGGACGTGCACGTACCGTGAACGCCGAGAGAGGAGCACTCCGTGGCAACGTTCGTCGACCGCGTCGTCCTGCACGCAACCGGCGGTAACGGCGGGCACGGCGTGGCATCCATCCGTCGTGAGAAGTTCAAGCCCCTGGCCGGCCCGGACGGCGGTGACGGCGGCAACGGCGGCAACGTGATCCTCGAGGTCGACCGCCAGGTGACCACCCTGCTGGACTACCACCACTCGCCCCACCGTCACGCCCCGTCCGGCACGCAGGGGATGGGCGACTACCGACAGGGCTCGACCGGGGCGGACCTGGTCCTCAAGGTGCCCGACGGGACAGTCGTGAAGTCGCGCGACGGCGAGGTGCTCGCCGACCTCGTGGGCGAGGGTGCCCAGTACGTCGTCGCCGCAGGGGGACGTGGGGGCCTCGGCAACTTCGCCATCGCCTCACCGCGCCGCAAGGCACCCGGGTTCGCCCTCCTCGGCGAGCCCGGCGAGAGCCAGGACGTCGTGCTGGAGCTGAAGACGATCGCCGACGTCGCGCTGGTGGGCTTCCCCAGCGCGGGCAAGTCGAGCCTGGTCGCGGCCGTCTCGGCGGCGCGCCCCAAGATCGCCGACTACCCGTTCACCACGCTCGTCCCGAACCTCGGCGTCGTCCAGGCCGGGTCGGCCCGGTTCACCGTCGCCGACGTCCCGGGGCTGATCCCGGGGGCCAGCGAGGGCAAGGGTCTGGGCCTGGAGTTCCTGCGGCACATCGAGCGCTGCGCGGTGCTCGTCCACGTGCTCGACTGCGCGACGCTCGAGCCCGACCGGGACCCGTTGACCGACCTCGAGGTGATCGAGGCCGAGCTCGCGAAGTACTCCGGCGACCTCGAGATCTCCGGTGGCGGCGTCCCGCTGAACGAGCGGCCCCGCCTGGTGGTGCTCAACAAGATCGACGTCCCGGAGGCGCGCGACCTCGCCGAGCTGGTCCGGCCGGAGCTCGAGGCCCGCGGCCTGCGTGTCTTCGAGATCTCCGCCGCGAGCCACGAGGGGCTGCGCCCGCTCACCTTCGCCCTGGCCGAGCTCGTCGGCAAGGCCCGTGCCGAGGCCCTGGCCGTCGCCCCGCCCCGGGTCGTGCTGCGTCCCAAGGCCGTGGACGACGCCGGGTTCACGGTAACCCGCAGGGAGACCGGCGACCGGGTCTGGTTCCAGGTGCTCGGGACGAAGCCGGAACGCTGGGTGCGCCAGACCCTCTTCTCCAACGACGAGGCCGTCGGGTACCTGGCGGACCGCCTGGCCCGGCTCGGCGTCGAGGAGCGGCTCTTCGCCGTGGGCGCGACCCCCGGGTCCGAGGTCGTCATCGGTGACGGCGACGACGCCGTGGTCTTCGACTGGGAGCCCACGCTGCTGACCGGCTCGGAGCTGCTGGGCGGTCCCCGTGGCACCGACCTCCGCCTGGACGACACCTCGCGGCCGACGCGCTCGAGCAAGCGTCAGGAGTACAAGGAGCGGATGGACGCCAAGGCCGAGGCCCGCTCAGAGCTGTGGACGGAGCGCGAGTCCGGCCACTGGACGGATCCGGAGCAGGAGGGGTGACCACCGGACGCTCCGGCATGGCGGCCGCCGGCCGCGTGGTCGTCAAGGTGGGCTCGTCCTCGTTGACGGGTGCCGACGGCCGGCTGGACGTCGAGGCCCTCCGGGCGCTCGTCACCGTGCTCGCGGCCCGGCGGTCGGCGGGTGGTGAGGTCGTGCTGGTCACCTCCGGCGCGATCGCCGCGGGCCTTGCCCCGCTCGGGCTGACCAGCCGCCCACGTGACCTCGCCACCGCCCAGGCGACCGCCTCGGTGGGTCAGGGCCTCCTCGTCGCGCGCTACACCGAGGCCTTCGCGCGGCACGACCTGCGCGTCGGCCAGGTGCTCCTGACCGCTGAGGACACCGTGCGCCGCGGTCACTACCGCAACGCCCAGCGGGCCCTCGAGCGCCTGCTCGGCCTCGGCGTGGTCCCGATCGTCAACGAGAACGACACCGTCGCCACCGACGAGATCCGCTTCGGGGACAACGACAGGCTGGCCGCCCTGGTCTCGCACCTGGTCCGCGCCGACGCCATGGTGCTCCTCACCGACGTCGACGGCCTCTACACCGGCCCGCCGTCCCGCCCCGGCTCGGTGCGGATCAGCGAGGTGCGCCGCCGCTCCGACCTCGACGGGATCGACGTCGGGTCGCGAGGAAGCTCGGTGGGTACGGGCGGCATGGTCACCAAGCTGGCCTCGGTGGACATCGCGACGGGTTCGGGGATCCCGGTGGTGCTCACCTCGACGGCCCTGGTCGCGCAGGCCCTCGCCGGCGAGCCGGTCGGGACCTGGTTCGCGCCCACCGGACGCCGGGCGACGACCCGCATGCTCTGGCTCGCGCACGCGGCGAGCACCCGCGGCCGTCTGGTCCTGGACGACGGGGCGGTCCGGGCCGTCGTCGACAGGCGGACCTCGCTGCTGCCCGCGGGCATCACCGGCGTGCACGGGGACTTCGAGGCAGGCGACCCGGTCGAGCTGGTGACGCTGACGGGGACCGTCGTGGCGCGGGGACTGGTCGCGTTCGCCGCGTCGGAGCTCCCCGAGCTCCTGGGCCGGTCCACGCACGAGCTGCGGGCGCAGCTGGGGGCCGGCTACGACCGCGAGGTGGTCCACCGCGACGACCTGGTGCTCGTGCGCTCCTGAGCCGCCGGGGCGCTTGACGTCCCGCCGTTATCCTGCGGGGATGACCCAGATCGCGGCCCGGCCCGACGCGGCAGCCCTCCCCGACGTCGAGGAGGCGGTGCGCGACGTCGCCCGCCGCGCACAGGTGGCCGCACGCACGCTCGCCAGGGCGACCCGGGCCACCAAGGACGCAGCCCTCCATGCCATGGCCGACGCCCTGGTCGCGGCAGCCCCGGAGATCATCGCCGCGAACGCCGTCGACCTCGAACGCGGCCAGGCCGGCGGCACCTCACCGGGCCTGCTCGACCGGCTGACGCTGACGGCTGAGCGCATCGGGCAGATCGCCGATGCGCTGCGCGAGCTCGCCGGGCTGGCCGATCCGGTGGGCGAGGTCGTCCGCGGGTCGACGCTCCCCAACGGCCTGCGGCTTCGCCAGGTCCGGGTACCCCTCGGGGTGGTGGGGATGATCTACGAGGCCCGGCCCAACGTCACCGTCGACGCTGCCGGGCTGGCCCTCAAGAGCGGGAACGCCGCGATCCTGCGCGGTGGGTCCGCCGCCTCGGGGTCGAACACCGTCATCGTCCGCGTCCTCGCGCAGGCGCTCGAGAGCGCGGGTCTGCCGGCGGACGCCGTCCAGTCGATCGACGGGTACGGCCGGGCCGGCGCCGTCGCGCTGATGCACGCCCGGGGTCTGGTGGACCTGCTCGTCCCGCGCGGTGGCGCCGACCTGATCCAGACGGTCGTCCGGGAGGCGACGGTCCCGGTCGTGGAGACGGGCGTCGGCAACTGTCACGTGTACGTCGACGCGAGCGCCGACCTGGCCATGGCTCTGCCCATCGTGCTGAACTCCAAGACCCACCGCGTCGGCGTCTGCAACGCGGCCGAGACGCTCCTGGTGCACCACGACGCGGCGGACGGCTTCCTGCCCCTGGCCCTCCCGGCGCTCGCGGCCGCCGGCGTCACGATCCACGGTGACGCGCAGACCGCCGCCCTGGCACCCGCCGGGGTCCACGTCGTGCCCGCGACGGACGTCGACTGGGCGACCGAGTACCTGTCGCTGGACCTGGCCGTCCGCGTGGTCGACGACCTCGACGCGGCGCTGGAACACATCCGGACGTGGTCCTCGGGTCACACCGAGGCGATCGTGACCCGGGACCTGGCGGCCTCCGAGCGCTTCGTCACCGAGCTGGACTCGGCTGTCCTCATGGTGAACGCGTCCACCCGGTTCACCGACGGCGGCCAGTTCGGGCTCGGGGCCGAGATCGGCATCTCGACGCAGAAGATGCACGCCCGGGGCCCGATGGGGCTGGCCGAGCTCACCACGACGCGGTGGATCGTCAACGGCGAGGGACAGGTCCGCGCCTGAGCCCTCGCGGGTGCGCGGTGTCTCACCCGTACGGCGGAGCGCCCCACCTGACCCTGGGCACCGGACGTGCGACACTGGTCCGACCGCTGTGCCCGATGCGCACGTGGTGAGACGAACACCCAGGAGGTCGACGTGCACACTGCCCTGCTCGCCGCCGAGAAGACGGCTGAGGCAGCGACCCAGCTGCCGCTCCCGCCCTACGGCTACGGCCTCCTCGCCTTCGGTGGCCTGATGTCGATGCTGCTGATCGCCTACGCCTTCCGGAGCGTGGGGACGCGTCACCGCTGACGCGCGGCGGGCACTTCGCCACTCGTCGGCAACCACCAGACAGCGCACCACGGAGGACCGCAGGGCATGACTGAGCACCGGCCCAGGATCGGGGTGATGGGTGGAACGTTCGACCCCATCCACCACGGCCACCTGGTGGCGGCGAGCGAGGCAGCGGCGGAGCTTGACCTGGACGAGGTCGTCTTCGTCCCCACCGGTCGCCCCCAGTTCAAGCAGCACCCCGGCGTCACCGAGCCCGAGCACCGGTACCTCATGGCGGTCATCGCCACGGCGTCCAACCCACGGTTCACCGTGAGCCGGGTGGATGTGGACCGCCCCGGCCTGACGTACACCGTCGACACCCTGCGCGACCTGAGGGCGCAGCGACCCGACAGCGACCTGTTCTTCATCACCGGCGCTGACGCCATCGAGCAGATCCTGACGTGGAAGGACGTCGACCAGCTGTGGGAGATGGCCCACTTCGTGGCCGTCACCCGGCCGGGTCACCCGATGCACGTCGACGGTATCCCGCCGTCGGCCGTCAGCCGGCTCGAGGTCCCCGCACTCGCCATCTCCTCCACGGACTGCCGCGCGCGGGCCCGTGCGGGTGAGCCCGTCTGGTACCTCGTGCCGGACGGCGTCGTGCAGTACATCGCCAAGCACGGTCTGTATCGAGGTCAGGATGCCTGAGTCACAGCAGGAGCGCGGCGAGCGCCGGCGGCGCCGCGAGGAGGAGCGGTTGCGGGCCCTCGAGGCCCAGCAGGCGACTGCCGCGGCGTCGGGCACCGCCGCCGCGGCCGAGACCGAGGCCACCGGAGAGCGCGCCTCCGACGGCGCCCAGGCGGCTCGGGTGCCGTCCCGGCGCGAGCTCAGGGAGCGTGCGCAGGCGCTCGCGGCGGCAGCCGCCGCACCCGCAGCCGCCGCACCCGCCGCCGCCGCTCCCGTGGTCGGCAAGACGCCGGTCGAGCCGGTCGTGCCGGTCGTCGTTCCCGCTGCGCAGCCACGGCTGTCGCGGCGCCAGATCCGCGAGAGCGCGACGGGCGAGTCGCCCGCGGCGCGGGTCATGCCTGTCGTCGAGCCGCCGGCCCCGACGGGCGGCATCCGTCGGGTCTCGTCGGGCGGCGGTCTGTCCGAGGTCGAGCCCACGTCGCAGGCGCCGCGCCCCTCGCGCCGGCGTGCGGCCGCCGGTCCGGTGGACGGCGGTTCGCTGATGTCCGCCGAGGAGCGCACGGTGGCGCTGCGCGCGCAGGCGGCTCGTGCCCAGGCCGAGCGTGAGGAGCAGGCGCGGGTCAACGCCGAGCGTGCGCAGGCACAGCGCTCGTCACAGCGCCCCGGTGCCGCCGTCGTCGACAGCCAGCTCCAGCGGGAACGCGCCGAGCGCGAGCAGGCCGCCCGCGAACGCCTCCAGCGCGAACGCGGCGAGTACGAGCGCGCCGAGGCGGAGCGCGCCGAGCGTGAGCGGGCTGAGCGTGAGCGGGCTGAGCGTGAGCAGGCTGAGCGTGAGCAGGCCGAGCGCGCGTCGGCGCCGGGCGTTGCCTCGGCGGTGACGCCGGGTCGCGCGGTGCACGAGAGGGCCCTGCGCGAGAGGGCGGCCCAGCAGCGGGCTGCCGAGGAGCGCGCGGCCGAGCAGCGCGCCCTCTGGCAGCGGGCGGCTGAGGAACGGGCTGAGGCCGCACGCCAGGCCGCGTCCGACGACGAGGCGGCTCGCCGCGTCGAGCTCGGCCGGCAGGAGCGCGAGCGAGGCCAGGCCCCCCTCCCGGGTGCAGAGGTCCCCGCTCAGGCGTCGTCCGGCAACCGCTGGCCGCCCACCCAGCCCGGCTCCGTCGAGGACACCGGCGCCCTGGTCCCGACGTGGCCCGGGCGTCCGACCCGCGGCTCGCAGGTCCCGGTGAGCGGGTCCGGTCCGGCCACCGCGGCGCAGGATGCCTCCGCGCCCGAGCTGCGGGTCCCGGAGGTGCCGGTCGCGTCCTGGCCCCCCACCACCGACCCGGCCGTCGCGGAGCTCACCGCCGAGGCACCCGGCCGCGTGGCCCTCGTCCCTGCCGGGCGACTGCCCCGCGTCGGCCAGACCTTCGGCTCCGTGACCCTTCCCACGAAGGCCGACCTGCCACCGGCCGCGCCCCGGTGGAACGGGGCCGCCCGTCCCGGGACCAGCTGGAGCCCGACTCCCGAGGCCGTACCCGCTGCGGCCGTGGCCGAGGACGAGGTCCCGGACCACGCCGAGCTTCCGGCCCGGCGTCGGGCGCTCTCGATCCTTCTGCACGCCGCCGTCCTGATCGTGGTCGCCTTCATCCTCGGCATGCTCGTCTACATGGTGCTCCTGCGGGACACCCCGACGACCGGCGCCGAGGGCGCCGG
>DASXVR010000239.1:0-4861 GCA_036504175.1 Actinotalea sp.
CCATTCCGAACCCGGAAGCTAAGCCCTTCTGCGCCGATGGTACTGCACGGGAGACTGTGTGGGAGAGTAGGTCGCCGCCGAACATCACTTCAGAAAGGGCCACCCCATAGGGGTGGCCCTTTCTGCACCCCCAACACCCCACACACGCCCGAACCACCCCATGAGACCATGCCGTATCGCGTGGAGAGGAAGTGCAGTGGAACCCACTGACTCAGATCGACCGTCGCAGAGCGGAGATGCTCGCGAAGGGCGCGGCGGCTACGCCCGCGGTACGGGTGGTCCCGCTCGGGGAGGGGCGAGCTCGAGCAGTGGCAAGTCTGCTTACGGGCGTACCGGTGGCGGAGGAGGCGCCGGCGCCCCCCGCGGGGGAACGTCGGGCGCCGCTCGTGCTGGCGCAGGCGGGCCGCGCGGGTCGGGCTCGGGTGCGTCCGGCGGTGCTGGCGTCGGTGGTTCCCGCGGCGTGGCTGGCGGAGCGTCCCGTGGTGCCGGGGCAGGAGCGCCCCGCGGTGCGGGGGCAGGAGCGCCCCGCAGTGCGGGTACGGGTCGTGGTGGCGAGACCGGTGGGCCTCGCGGTACGGGGGCTTCGCGCAGTGCTGGGGCGGGATCGCCCCGTGGTGGCAGTTCCGGGACCGCACGCGGGGCTGGCACTGGTGCGCCTCGGGCCGCGGGTGGTGAGGCATACCGCGGTGACCGTCCGGGCTCCTTCAGGGATGCGTCGGCTGGGTCGGCTCGTCGTGGGCCGGGGCGTCCGCTCGGCGATGCTCGAGGACGCACGCAGGCCGGCGATGCGACCGAGGGCCGGAGGACGTCCGGTGGCTACGGTGCCGCGCCCTCTCAGGGTGCCCGTGGTGCCGCGTCCCCCCAGGATGCCCGCGGTGGCGAGCGCGCTCGATTCGGTACCGGGGCTCCGGCGCGTCGGCCTCGTGACGAGGCTGATGCAGGGGACCGCCGTTCCGGGCGCCCGTTCTCTGGTCGCGACTCGTCGGGGGCCGGATCCGGATCCGGTGACCGCCGTTCGGCGCGCCCCTATGGCCAGTCGGAGACCGGGCGGTCGCTCGGTGCCCGTGGCGCGGATGCCAGGACGTCGTCGAGGCCGACCGATGGAGCGTCCCAGCCGCGGACGTTCCGCGCCGACGGTGCTCGCACTTCCGATGGGCCTTCCAGCGGTGGCTATCGGTCGGGCGGGGGTCGGGACGACCGGGCCTCGGGCGGCCGCGAAGGCGGGGGACCGTCGGGTGGTCGCTCGCCCCGGACCGGGGCGGGGCGTCCGGTCCGTGCTACGGGCGGTGGAGGTCCCAGGCCGGCGCAGCGTGGCGGGACGGACCGGCGCTCGAGCGCTCAGACGAGGCGACCAGGCAGCGACTCGCTGGAGGGCGCCACAGGAGGGTCCCAGCGCCTGGTTCCGACCTCGGCCCGGCGGCCCGTCGCTCCGGAGATCCCCGACGACGTGCAGGCGTCCGATCTCGACAGGACGGCCCGCGGCCGTCTGCGGACCCTCAGCAAGGACAACGCTGACGGCGTGGCGCGTCACCTGGTGATGGCTGGGCGCCTGCTCGAGGACGATCCTGAGCTGGCCTACGAGCATGCCCAGGCGGCCGCCCGACGGGCGGGACGGGTCGACGTGGTCCGCGAGGCCGCGGCGCTCACCGCGTATCGGACGGGGCGGTACGCCGAGGCGCTGCGCGAGCTCCGGACCGTGCGGAGGCTCAACGGCTCGGACGAGCACCTGGCGTTGATGGCGGACTGCGAACGCGGTCTCGGCCGACCTGATCGCGCCCTCGCAGTCGCGCAGGAGGAGGGCGTTGCTGGCCTGCCCCTCGAGACACAGATCGAGCTGGCCATCGTCGTGAGCGGTGCGCGGCTCGACCTGGGCGACCCGGACGCCGCACTCGCCGCGCTGGGCACCCCGGTCGTGCGTGGGGCGGTGGGCGAGCTCGCCCTTCGTGTGTCCGAGGCTCGGGCCACGGCTCTGGACGCAGCGGGCAGGTCGAGCGAGGCCGAGGCGGAGCGCGCGACGCTCGCAGCCGAGGGCGGGCGCGACCTGATCGAGGACGAGATCGTCGTCTTCGACCTCGAGGACGACGAGGAGCAGGAGCTCGGCGAGGTGGATGAGGACGATGCTCGTGGTCGTCAGGCCTCAGGCGACGAGACCATCGCCGAGCCCCAGGCGATCGGCGACGGGGCGTCGGGCGTCGACGAGCCCTCGGACAGCGCCCCCGACGGTCCCGAGGTGAGCTCCGACAGTGACGAGGGCGAGGTCCGTTGATGCTGGCTGCCAGTGAGGCTCCCCTGGCCACCGCCTTCGACCTGGCGCTGGTCGACCTCGACGGGGTCGCCTATCGCGGACCTCACCCGATCGAGCACGCAGCGGAGAGCCTCACGGCAGCGCGCAGCTCGGGCATGAAGGTGCTGTTCGTGACCAACAACGCGTCGCGAGAGCCGGAGTCGGTGGCGGACCAGCTCACCGGGTTGGGGATCCAGGCCGGAGCCGCTGACGTGATGACCGCCGCGCAGGCCGCGGCCGCCGTCCTGGCAGGGCGTCTGGCTCCAGGCGCTCGCGTCCTGGTGGTCGGAGGAGCGGGTCTGAGGACGGCCGTCCGCGCGGTGGGCCTGACGGTCGTCGACCTGGCGGACGACGAGCCCGAGGCCGTCGTGCAGGGGTTCGACCCCTCCGTCTCGTGGCGCGAGCTCGCTCAGGCCGCGTACGCGGTCCAGCGCGGGGCCTGGTACGTCGCCAGCAACAGGGACCTCACGCTGCCGAACGAGCACGGCCTGGCGCCCGGCAACGGCGCGCTGGTGGCGGCGGTCGTGTCGGCGACGGGCGTGGAACCGGTCAGCGCCGGCAAGCCGGAGCCGACGATGTACGAGCTGGGCGTCAAGCGCTGCGGGTCCGTGCGTCCTCTTGTCGTGGGCGACCGCCTCGACACCGACCTCGGCGGCGCCCAGGCTGCCGGCTACCCGGGCCTGCACGTCTTCACGGGCGTGAGCTCGGCCAGAGACGCGGTGCTGGCCTCGCCCGGGGAGCGACCGACCTTCCTCGGCGCCGACCTGCGGAGCCTGCTGGTCGCGCACGCCGCGCCCGAGCAGCGCGCCGACGGGTGGTGGGTCTGTGGCGACCATGCGGCCACGGTGCGCGAGGGTGGCCTGGTGCTCCGGGGGTCGACCGACCCTGCGCGTGCAGCGGTCGACCTCGTCCGTGCGGCCTGCACCGCTGTCTGGACCGCTGCGGACTCAGGACAGCCTGTGGATCCAGGAACCGTCCCCGATCTGCATGTGCATGAGCCGTGAGCGGCGCGGTCGCCAGGTAGCGTGGGCTCCGCGGACGAACCGCACGTCATCGACGTCATCGCTGCGGCCGGAGGGCGACGCAGCCGCCTCAGGAGGACCTTGTGGAGCCGGACGACCTCGACACCCCTGCCACGGGTGACCAGTCGGTCGACGCCGCCCTGACCCTCCTCGTCGGGCTCGACGAACGAGCGGTCCGCGACCACGTCGGGGTGTTCGAGTCGGTCCATGGTGCGCTGGCCGACCGCCTGGCCGAGACCCGCTGACGCAATGGCACCACGGCCGACGGCGGCGCGTCTGGACACCGAGCTCGTGCGCAGGGGGCTCGCCCGCTCGCGCACGCGTGCTGCTGAGCTCGTGGCCCAAGGGCGCGTGAGCGTCGGCGGCGCCGTGGCGGTCAGGGCGTCGCGCCCGGTCCAGGAGAGCGAGGTCGTCGCCGTCGACGTCGAGCCTGGGACCGAGTACGTGTCGCGCGCCGCGCACAAGCTTGTCGGTGCTCTCGATGCGCTCGACGCGCTGACGGGGGAGCCGCCCGTCGTCGTCGCGCGCCGGTGCCTGGATGCCGGTGCCTCGACAGGGGGCTTCACACAGGTCCTGCTGGAGCGCGGCGCCGCCCATGTGGTCGCGGTGGACGTCGGCCGTGGGCAGATGGCGCCCGCGATCGCCGACGACCCACGGGTGAGCGTGCACGAAGAGCTCAACGTCCGTGACCTGGTGCCGGGCAGGCTCGGGGAGGCGCCCGGGCTCGTGGTCGCCGACCTCTCGTTCATCTCGCTGACCCTCGTGCTCGCACCGCTGCTCGCCGTCGCGGCCCCGGCGGCCGACCTGCTCGTCATGGTGAAGCCGCAGTTCGAGGTCGGACGAGAGCGCCTGGGCAGCAGCGGGGTCGTGACGTCGGTCCAGCTGCGGGAGGAGTCGGTGCTGCGTGTGGCCTCGGCGGCGCTGGCTCTGGGCGCCGAGGTCCGTGCGGTGGCGCCGAGCGGCCTACCGGGAGAGACGGGGAACCGCGAGTACTTCCTCTGGCTCGTCGCGCCCGGCGAGGCCGGCGCCGCCACGGACGAGCGTGGCAGGCCCGAGCCCGAGGAGGCTGAGCCGAAGGGTGCGGAGCTGGGCGAGGCCGTGCGCCGGGCCGTCAGGGACGCCGTGCCGATGCTCGTCCGTCGCGAACGGGCCACCGACCGACCAGGGACGAACGGGGCGAGTGCATGAACCGGACGGTGCTCATCGTCACCCACAGCGGGCGACCCGACGCTGTCCACGCCGCCGCGGAGGCATGGAAGGCACTCGAGTACGTCGGTCTCCAGCCTGTCACCGAGGAGGCGCTGCCCGACATCGACGGCTTGGCCATGGTCATGGTGCTCGGCGGCGACGGGACGATCCTCAGAGCCGCGGAGCTCACCTACGGCATGGGCGTCCCGCTGCTCGGCATCAACCTCGGCCATGTCGGCTTCCTGGCGGAGAGCGAGCGGGAGGACATCGACGAGGCCGTTCGCCGGATCGCTGCGGGTGCCTACGACGTCGAGGAGCGGCGGACGGTCGACGTGCGGGTGATGAGGCCCGGCGGCGACGTCGAGGT
>DASXVR010000240.1:0-2554 GCA_036504175.1 Actinotalea sp.
CGCGAGCCGGCCGAGCGCCGCGTAGGCACCCACGGCGAGCGGGATCGCCAGAGCGCTCGCCACCGCGGCGACCAGGACCGCCTCGACCGCCGAGTGTGCGACGAGCTGGCGGCGGGCCGCTCCGCGGGCGGTCAGCAGTGCGGCCTCAGCGGCCCGTCGCCGCCAGACGAGCCGCCCGGTCAGACCGAGTGCCGTGCCCGCGAGGACGACCCCCAGGAGCGCCGTCACGAGCACCACCGAGGCGGTCAGCCCCTGGCGGGTGCCCGCGGCGACCAAGGTCGAGCCCAGGGCGCTGTGCACCGAGGCCGAGGCCACCTGGTCGCCCAACGCCGCGTCGAGGTCGCCCTGCAGCTCTCCGACGCGGGCGCGCAGGCGCTCGTACGACTCCGGGTCTCCGGCGGATAGGTCCGGCTGCGCGACGAGCCTGGCCCTGTCGATCGCCACCCCGGTGGGCAGGAGCGAGTCCGGCGCCGTGACGAAGGGACCGTAGGCGGGCAGCCGGAGCCACTCCGGGTCGTACCCGGTGCCGCCGAGCAGGTCCCACGTCCAGGCTGAGGTCCCGGCCCGTTCCGGCGTGAACGTGCCGACGACGACGAGGACGGTGCGCCCCTCGGCCGCGCCCGTAGAACCCGCGCCCGCAGAACCCGTCCCTGGTGGCTCGGCCGTCAGGGCGACCTCGCTGCCCGGCCGCAGGCCCAGACGGGTGGCCGTGGCGACGGGCACGGCCACCTCCAGCGCTCCGCTTGCGTGCGACGCGTCGGGCCACCTGCCGTCGACCAGGCTTGAGTGGCGGATGAGCTCGTCCGCGTCCTCGAGGTAGGCGCGGCGCAGGGGCTCCTGGTCCGCGGGAGGCAGGAACTGCAGTGCCGAGATCAGCCCCACGGAAGCGGCCGAGGCGAAGGGCCGGACGGCGCCGAGCAGCCGCTCGCTCGCCTGATCGACGGCCCCGGTCGCCGCATCCGAGCGCGTGCCGTCGGGAACACCGAGCAGCACGCTGACCTCGACGTCCTGCGGTGCGGCAGCGCCCAGGTGAGCGGCGAGCGTCCGGTCCTGTGCGGTGGTCAGCAGCAGCGCGCACAGGCCCAGGAGCGTCGCCCCGGCGACGACCACCGCGAGGACCGCGCCGAGGAGCGAACGCTGGCGCAGGCTCCGTCGCAGCACGAGCGGGCCGGCGCCCGCCAGCAGCCGATGCCTCATGAGTGGACGAGGCTGCCGTCGACGATCCGCACCGCGCGATCGGCGAGCGCGATCATCACGGGGTCGTGCGTGGAGACGATGGCAGTCATTCCCTCGGCCTCGACGACGGCGCGGATGAGCGCCATCACGGCCAGGCCCGTCTCGCTGTCCAGCTGACCGGTGGGCTCGTCGGCGATGAGGAGAGCGGGCGAGGACGCGAGGGCACGGGCGATCGCGACGCGCTGCTGCTGCCCGCCGGAGAGCTCGTCGGGGCGTTGCGCGGCGTGGTCGGCGAGGCCCACGTGCTCGAGCAGCAGCCGGACGCGCCGCTCCCGGTCGGCCACAGGCAGGGACCTCAGGCGCAACGGGACGCCGACGTTCTCCGCCGCGGAGAGCACGGGGATGAGGCCGAACGTCTGGAAGACGAAGGAGACGGTCTCGCGCCGCAGCCGGACCAGGCCGTCCTCGTCGAGCGCGGTCACATCGGTCCCGTCCACGTGGACGCTGCCGGCATCGGGCCGGTCGAGCCCGCCGACCACGTTCAGCAGCGTGGTCTTGCCCGATCCCGAGCGGCCGACGAGGGCCACGAGCTCGCCGGGGGCGACGTCGAAGGACACCTCTCTCAGCGCGTGCACGGCCGCCCTGCCGGAGCCGTACGTCCGGCTGACACCGCGGACGGAGACCATCGGGGTGCCGGTCACGAGGCCGGCCTGTCGGGGCGCACGGTCACGTGGTCGGCCTCGAGCGCGAGCCTCACCCGCCGGGTCAGCGCCAGGGCCTCCCGGTACTCGCGGGGGACCTGGACGCGGCCGGCCCGGTCCATGACCGCGTACTCCTCGGCGATCACCTCGGACGCGCTGTCAGCAGGGTCGATGCGCCGTCGCAGCACCTCGGTGCTCGTCCGGCCGTCCCGGATGGCGACGGTCCGTTCCACCTGGCTGCTCACCGCCGGGTCGTGCGTGACGACGACGACGGCCGCCCCGAGCTCGCGGTTGGCCGTCCGCAGGGCGTCGAACACCTCCTGCGACGTGGTGGTGTCGAGCTCGCCGGTCGGCTCGTCCGTGAGCACGACGCGGGGCGAGTTGGCGAGCGCGACGGCGATCGCGACCCGCTGCTGCTCACCGCCGGACATCTGGTGGGGGAGCCGTTCGGCGCAGTGGGCGACGCCGAGCACGTCCAGCAGCTCGGTGGCTCGTGGCTTGCGGGTCCGGCGGGGCCGGCCCGCGAGGGCCAGGGGGAGCACGACGTTCTGGGTCGCCGAGAGGTACGGGACCAGGTTGCGCGCCGACTGCTGCCACACGAACCCGACCATCGTGCGCCGGTACTCGAGGCGGTCGGCGGCCGACATGGCCGTCAGGTCCCACCGGCCGACGCGCAC
>DASXVR010000241.1:0-1807 GCA_036504175.1 Actinotalea sp.
GTCACCGCCAAGACCCAGACCTGCGGCGGGGAGAACGAGGACCGCCTGCCCGACGGATCCATCCCCTCGTCGGTCGCCTGCACCCTCGTCACCGCTGAGCTCACCGGCTCCGACGGAGGCGGTGAGCCGATCGAGGTGTGGGCACCCGCCACGGTGCGGCCGGCCGACCTTGCGCCCGGCACACGGATCGTCCTCGTCCGGTACCTGGCCACCGACACCGAGCCCGAGGTGTGGGCCTGGTACGACTTCGCGCGTGCGATCCCTCTGACCGCCCTGGCCCTGCTGTACGGGCTCGTGGTGGTCGCCGTCGCAGGGATGCGGGGCCTTCGCTCCCTCGTCGGGCTCGCGTTCGCCACCGCGGTGATCGCCCTGTTCGTCCTGCCGGCACTGCTCCAAGGCCGAGATCCGCTCATGGTCGGACTGGTCGGCTCCTCGGCGATCATGTTCGTCGTCCTGTACCTGGCGCACGGCCTCTCACGGCGCACCACGACGGCGCTCCTCGGCACCTTCGCCGGGTTGGGTGTGACGGCCGTCCTGGGAGTCATCGCCGCGCAGGCCGCCCACCTCACCGGCATCTCGGTCGAGCAGAACTACCGCCTCGCCCAGCTCACCGGCCACCTCGACGGCGACGGGCTGAAGGGTCTGTTCCTCGCCGGGGTCGTCATCGCCGGGCTCGGTGTGCTCAACGACGTGACGATCACGCAGGCCTCCGCCGTCTGGGAGCTGCGCGAGGCCGACCCGGCGTCCACCGTCCGGTCCCTGTTCAGGAAGGGCATGAGGATCGGGCGGGACCACATCGCCTCGACGGTCTACACGATCGCGTTCGCCTACGCAGGTGCGGCTCTGCCGATCCTGCTTCTCGTGCAGGTCTATCGCCTGCCGATCTTCCAGACGATCAGCGGCGGCGAGTTCGCCGAGGAGATCGCCCGGACAGTCGTCGGCTCGATCGGGTTGGTCCTGGCCATCCCGCTGACCACGATCATCGCCGCGCTGGTGGTCTGTGCCGAGCCCGTAGCGCGCCACGTCCAGCGCCCGGTCAGCGCCCAGCACTCCCACGGCCACTCCCGCACGGCCGCACGGTAGGTCCGGACGCGTCAGGAGAGGACGGCGTGGCCGGCCCGGAGGGCGGCGGCGGCGATGTCGGCACGGTCGACCGGTGCGGCCGCGATGACGGTGAGGGTGCTGGTCGCCGGGTCGGCGGTGGCGCTCGCGACGCCCGGGACGGCGTGCACCGCGATCAGCACCGCCCGCGCGCAGGCGGGGGTGCCCATGCCGCGGAGCTCGAAGGTCGCCGAGCCGATGACCAGGCGGGGGGTGTCAGGCATCACGGGACGGCTCCGGTGCGAGGGGTTGTTCGTGTCGCACCGAGCGTCGCGTCAGCGGGAGCCGTTCGCCCCGGCGAGATGGCCGGGATCGGGCGCCGGGCTCAGGACAGGTCGAGCTGGGCGAGCTCTCCGCGGGAGGAGACGCCGGTCTTGGCGAAGCAGTTGCGCAGGTGGAACGCCACGGTGCGCGGCGAGACCCAGCACTGCGCCGCGACCTCCTTGTTCGACAGACCCTGACTCACCAGCTGCGCGACCTGGAGCTCCATGGGTGTCAGCCGGACCAGGGTGGACACGTCCCGTTTGCGGGCGGTCTCCCCCGAGGCCCGCAGCTCGCGCGACGCACGCGTGGCCAGCGGTTCGGCGCGCAGGTCCTCGAAGATCTCCAGGGCGCGACGCAGGTGGGGGCGTGCCTCGACGCGCTGCTGGGACCGTCGCAGGTGCTCGCCGTAGGCGAGGTGGGTGCGGGCCAGGGCGTACGGGCG
>DASXVR010000242.1:0-3692 GCA_036504175.1 Actinotalea sp.
CGAGGCCTGTGCGTAGCCGACGACCTCCGCGATGTCGGCGTCGTCGACGGGTCGGACGATGACAGCGGGACGCGGGTCCACACCTCCGAGCATCACGGTGCGCAGGGCGTCGTAGTCGGGCTCGGTGGGCTCGATGACCCGCCCCTTCACCGCCTGACGCAGCTCGTCGACGGAGACGCGGGGCACGGTGTCCGATGTCGCCATGAGTTGTTCCTCTCGGGACAGCACTGAACGGGCGCCTCCGAGCGTCGACGCCCGCGCCCGCGCTGCGCAAGAGGTTTCGTCGAGCACCTCGACCGAGACCAGCGCGGTCACTCCCACGTGCGGGCCTCCCCGCCGTAGACCGACCACCCGTCAGGGGTGCGCTGCATGCCCATGTCCACGAGGTACCGGTCGGAGCCGGTCACGTGGAGGTACTGGGTCTGCCCCTCCACCGCAGTGGTCGCCTGGGTGAGCTCGAAGCCGACCCGGACCGTCGCGCGCCCACCGACGTCGAGAGGTGCTGTGCCACCCGTCGGCGCCGTCATCGGCCAGACCCGCAGCAGGTACACGGCTCCGTCCGGGGCGGGCGCGGTGAGCGACGCCGTCACCGCCTCGCACCAGCGGCAGCCGGGCAGGGACATGCTCGCCAGGGCCGCCGGGTCGGCCGTGCCCAGCGCCGTGCGCCAGACGCTCAGGTACGTCACCGCGGCGGTGATCGCCCCGTCGGCGCTCGGGTCTCCCCGCATCGTCGCCAGCTGCTCGGGGGTCAGCACGGAGGAGATGTCGAGGCCCTCCCCGAGGGCGGGGTCGCCGTAGGGCGGAGCGGTGTTGTCGGGCGCGGTTGCGTCGGACGGCGCTGCCTCGTCGGAGGGCGCTGCCTCGTCGGAGGGCGCGGCCTCGTCCGGCTGGGCGGTACGGGTCGGGCCGGCGGGCGCCGAGCGGGAGGCAGACGCCGCGCCGTCGGTCGCGCGGACCCTCGCGGCCCCGCCCGGAGCGCAGCCGCCCAGCACGGCGACGGCGAGCGCGAGGGCGACGATGCGGACGGGGCTGAGGGCGGTGGTGGTCGGGGTCATGGCTCCGACCCCATCGCCACATCCGCGGCAGAGCGCTCAGGGAACCGCCCGCCTCGGGACACACCCGCCGTCAACAGCCCGCGCGCGCCTCAGTGCACCTTTCAGCGGGCCACCAAGCACCCAGAAGGCCGCAGCGACCAACAAACCGGTACGCGCCGTGAAAAATCACCCGGGAACCGCGGCGAGCCGTAACGTGCCGGACATCAACATCACCGAAGGACGGGCCGATCGGTCAGAGGTGACCCTCACCGCCTCCGGCGCCACCACGGACCCCGCCACGACCACTGCCGGCAGCGACGAGGCGCCTGACGCCCTCGTCGACAGGCTCCTCGCACCCGGCGGGGTGACGGCGGTGTTCCAGCCCGTCGTCCGCGTCGCCGACGGGGCTGTGGTCGGCTACGAGGCGCTCGCGCGGGCCCCTCACCTGCCGGGCGTCTCGCCTGCGACCTGGCTCGACACCGCCGACCAGACCGGGCGGCGCGACGAGGTCGAGCTGGCCTGCATCGAGGCCGCCTTCGCGGCGGGACCCCCGCCCGACGGGGCCCTCCTCTTCCTCAACGTGAGCCCTGACGTCGCGCTGCACCCGCACCTGCCGGGGCTCGTCAACCCGCGCACCCGCACCGTCATCGAGGTCACCGAGCACGTCGCCGTCGACGACTACGCGCCGCTCCTGACCGCGCTGGGCTCGTTGCGGGCGCACGGGGCGCTGGTGGCGGTGGACGACGTCGGCGCCGGCTACGCGTCGATGGCCCACGTGCTCCAGCTCAGCCCGTCCTTCGTCAAGATCGACATCTCGTTGGTCCGAGGGCTGCACCAGGACCCGCGGCGCCGTGCGCTCGTCGAGGCGCTGCAGGCGTTCGCTGCCGCCATCGGCGCGGTGACCATCGCCGAGGGCGTCGAGACGGAGGCCGAGCTGCGCGAGCTCAAGGCGCTCGGCGTCGACCTGGCGCAGGGCTACCTGCTCAGCCGTCCCCAGGAGCCGTGGGCACACCTCGCTCCCCAGGCCCGCCAGGTCCTCTCGCCCGACGAGCCCGCGCCCGAGCCCGCGGACACCGACCAGCTGGCCGCAGCGATCGCCGACGCCGACGACGCGGCTGCGGCCTGCGAGGTCGTCAGCAGGTTCCTCGCGCACCACGGCGGGCTCCTGCCGAGCATCTACCTCGAGCACGGCGGGGTCCTGCGCTGCCAGTCGCGACGCGGCCAGTGGCTGGTGATGGACGGGCTGCACCCAGGCTCGGGGATCACCGGTGCGAGCTTCGCGGACAACACCGAGATCCTCTGCGCCGACGTGCGCGCCGACCCGCGCTACCGGCTCGCCGTGCCGGGCGTGTGCAGCGAGTACGCGGTGCCGCTGCGCGTCGGCGGCCGGGCGGTCGGCGTCCTCAACGTCGACGCGCTGGCCCCGCTCCTGCCGGCGCACTCCCAGCTCGTGCGCACGTGCGCGACGCTCCTGGAGCAGCGGCTGGGTGCCCTGCGCGCCGCCGGCTCGCCGGAGTCGACGCTGCACCGGCTCAGCCGCCTGGTCCCGACCCTCGCGAAGGCTGCGACGGTGGCCGAGCTCTACCAGGCGACCCTGAGCGCGGTCGCCGAGCTGACCGGCTTCGACAGCGGCTGCGTCTGGCGCTTCGACGACGGCGCACCCGTCGTGGCCGCCACCCACGGGCCGCATGCGGCAGCGGTCGCGACGCTCGGGTCTGGCGACGTGAGCGAGCTCCGGACGCTGGTCTCAGCCCTCTCGTCCTGCTACAGCGGAGGCACCGACCTGAGCCTCTCGGTGCCGCCGACCCATGTGCTGCGCGAACGCGGCGTCAGAGGAGTGGTGCTCGTGCCCATCCGCGACGGCTGGTCGCTGACCGACATGCTCACCGTGACCAGCGCGACCACCACGTCGGTGGCGGCGGACACCATCGAGGCCGTCGAGGCCCTCTGCCTTCAGGCCGGCAGCCGGGTCGCCGCGCTGCGCCGGGTGGAGCAGCTCGAGGCGCTCACACCGTCGGCGTCAGAAGGAACAGCGGGATCAGCCGGTCCGTCTTCGTCTGGTAGCTCGCGTAGTCGGGCCACGCGGCGACCGCTCGCTCCCACCACACCTCGCGTTGGGGTCCCGTCACCTCGCGGGCCAGGTAGTCCTTCCTGACCGGACCGTCCTGCAGCTCCACATGCGGGTTCGCGACGAGGTTGTGGTACCAGGTCGGGTGCTGCGGAGCGCCACCCTTGGAGGCGACGACGAGGTACTCGCCATCGTGCTCGACCCGCATGAGCGGCGTCTTGCGCAGCTTGCCGCTCGACGCGCCGACGCTGGTCAGCACGATGATCGGGCGGCCGCGCAGGGTGTTGGCCTCGGTGCCGCCGGACGCCTCGAAGCGTTCGGCCTGCTCACGGGCCCAGGCTGACGTGCTGGGGGCGTACTCACCGGTCAGGGGCATGCCCAGCGCAACGCGCGTCGTGCGCCGACGCATTCCCCGGCGCCGTTCACACCGCCGACACGGGCCCGACATCCCCCTGTCAGACCCGCGGGGTAGACCTGTCCCGCTCGCTCCACCGGGTGGGCAGAGCGCCGGACGACGGACGGTCGTCCGAGCAGGGGAGGTTCCGCACGATGGAGAGCTCAGAGGCCGGCGACGGGGTCACCGGGCCTGA
>DASXVR010000243.1:0-9939 GCA_036504175.1 Actinotalea sp.
GGCGTCGACGATTCGCTCATGCAGTCAGTGCTCCATCGGCTCTGGCGTGAGCACCCGCTCCCTGCTGCCAGGGGGGTTGCTGCGGCGTCATCGAGCCAGATCTCTCGGCCGCTCGTGATGGGTCACCGCATCGTAGAGCGCTGCTGCACCGGCTGCCTCGAGGGTCCGGGACCCGGACGGGGAGGCGGAGCGGGCAGCCATCGCGCCTGGTCAGCGCGGTCACCCGCACGGTCGGCCAGCACGGTCAGCGCGCACGGCCAGCACGGTCAGCGCCCCGAGGCCCCCGCGGCGACGTCGCGGATGCGTCGCAGGCCGGCGGTGAACCCGGCCACCCCGGACCCGAGCGGTCCGAAGAACTGCCTGTCGCAGTCCTCGACGGCGACGACCGCCCGGTTGGCGAGCTCGCGTCCCGCAGCGGTGACGCTCACCAGGACGGCGCGTGCGTCGCCCGGGTGCTGTCGCCGCTCCACCAGACCCGCCCGTTCCAAGGCGCGCAGCACCTGGGAGGTCATCATCGGGTCGGTCGCGGCATGGTCCGCGAGCCGCCGCTGCGTGACCGGCTCGGCGCCCAGCCAGGCGAGCGAGGCGAGCAGCACGAACTGGACGTGCGTCAGGCCGAAGGGCTTCAGCGCCGCCCGCTGCGCCGACTGCCAGCGGTTCGTGACCTGCCAGAGCAGCAGACCGGGGCTGTCGTGCGCCTCGGGGTAGGCGGTCGCCAGGCCCGTGTCGTCGCCCCTGGTCACGCCGGCTGCGCCGAGACCGCGGCGGCGCACAGGGCGTCGAGGTCGGCCTGCAGGCTCGCGGCGATCCCGCGGCCCATGATCGCGCGCCAGACGGGGGCGAGCGGGCCGGTGAGCGTGACCGCCACGTCGACCCTGGTCCCGCCGTCGGAGGTGGGCCGGGTGGTGTGGTCGAAGGTCAGGCGCGCGCCGACGAGCGAGGAGACGTCGACGAACCGCTCGCCGGGGACCCAGCTGGTGACGGTGAAGCGCACCGCGGGGCCGCCCTTCGGCTTGAGCCGACCGGTGGCTCCGGTCTCGCAGGGTCCGTCGAGGCGGACCCACTCGGTGTCGGTGTTCCACTCCGGCCAGGTGGCCATGTCCGCCCACCGGGCGAAGATGCGGTCGACGGGAGCGGCAGAGGTCGCAGAGGCAGTCGCAAGAGGTGTCATGGCACTAATGATATGCGCGCTTAGCAATTTGTCCAGACCCGGTCCAGACCCTGTGAAGCGCCCTCGACGGCCTCCCCCATGGCCGGACCTCTCAGCGCACGCACAGGCTGACGACGTACAGTCACCCGGTCCGCCGACAGCGGACGCCTCGCCCGCGTCGTCCGCACACCGGCCGACGAACCACTGATTGAAGGACGTCGCCGTGCGCCGACTGGCCACCGCCCTCACCGCCACCGCCCTGGCGGGCACCCTGCTCCTCGCCGGCTGCTCGGACGACTCGACGGGCTCCACCGCGTCGAAGCCGTCCGCCTCGGCCACCGCGAGCACCGCACCCGCCGCCACCGCCTCCCCCGAGGACGTCGCGGCCCTCGAGGCCGTCACGGTCAACGGCGACCCGGGCACGGCGCCGACGCTGACCTTCGACCAGCCCTTCGACGTGACCGGGATCGTCGCGCGGCTCGAGACGCCGGGCACCGGCGCGGAGATCAAGGCGGGTCAGCAGCTGACGATGCAGTACGTCGTCGCCTCGGGCGCCGACGGCAGCACGCAGGAGTCCACGTGGGAGACCGATCGTCCGATGACGATCATGCTCGACGAGACCCAGCTGCCGCCTCAGCTCATCGAGATCCTCACCGGGGAGAAGATCGGGGCCCGCGTCCTGTTCGCCGCGCCCGGCCAGGCTGCCACCGCTGCGAGCGACACCGCCACGGCCAGCCCGGCGACCCCCGCGAGCATCATCGTGCTCGACGTCATCGACGCCAAGGACGTGCCTACCCGCGCCGAGGGTGAGGCCGTCCCGCCCGTCGCCGGCCTGCCGACCGTGACCCTGGCGGACAACGGCGAGCCGTCCATCGCTGTCCCCGCCGGTGCGCAGAAGCCGACCACCCTCGTCGCGCAGACGCTGATCAAGGGCGCTGGCGCCGTCGTCGCGAGCGGTCAGCAGATCACCGTCCAGTACAGCGGCTGGCTCTTCGACGGCACGCCGTTCGACTCGTCGTGGACCAACGGCTCACCGTTCACCACGGCCATCGGCTCCGGCGCCGTCATCCCGGGCTGGGACCAGGGCCTGGTCGGCCAGACCGTCGGCAGCCAGGTGCTCCTGGTGATCCCGCCGGACCTCGCCTACGGCAGCACCGCGCAGGGCTCGATCCCGGCCGACTCCACGCTGATCTTCGTGGTGGACATCCTCGCCGCCGGCTGATACAAGGCCCGCACGACCCCGACGCCGTCCTGCCCGTGGAGGGGCAGGGCGGCGTCGTGCTGTGCGGGGGCCGGCGCCGTCAGCCGAGCCGGACGCTCACCACGGCACCGTCGCGGAGCAGCTCGGCCGGCGCGACGGTGCCCTCCACCCGGATGCCGTCGACCTCGAGCGCGACGACCCCTCGGCTGACGTGGTCGGGGTTGGTGACGCGCACGGTGACCCAGGAGCCGCGGAACAGACGGCGCAGCTCGAAGCCGTCCCAGGCCGTCGGCAGGCACGGGTCCACCTCGAGCCCGGCGAGGGCCGGCCTGACCCCGAGGATGTGCTGGGTCACGCCGATGTAGGTCCAGCTCGCCGCGCCCGTCAGCCACGGGTTGCGCGCCTGGCCGAAGCGCGGCGACGTCGGCCCGTGGGCGAACTGGGAGTAGACGTACGGCTCGGCCTGGTGGACCTCGGCGTGGTCGTTGTACCGGGCCGGGAGGTAGGACCGGTAGTACTCGTACGCCCGGTCGCCGCGCCCGAGCATCGCCTCGGCGACGATGGCCCACGAGTTGGCGTGGCAGAAGATGCCGCCGTTCTCCTTGTGCCCCGGCGGGAAGACCAGCAGCGAGAGCCCGATGCCCTCCATCGGCTTGGTGTGGGGCGGGTCGCACAGCGCGACCCCGTGCTCGCTCGCCAGCCGGGCGTGCACGGAGTCCATCGCCGTCACGGCGCGCTCGGCCGATGTCGCCCGGGCGATGACCGCCCACACGTTGGGCTCGAGGTAGATCTGGCCCTCGTCGGCGTAGGCCGAGCCCAGGGCTGCACCCGTCGCCGAGACGCCGCGGATGAACCACTCGCCGTCCCAGGCCGCGTCCACCGCCGGCGCCAGCCCCTCGAGCTGCTGCTCGATCCAGGCCGCCACACCGTCGCGACCCGACTCGACAGCCAGGGTGTGCGTCACGCGCAGCGCGTTGACCAGCAGGAACGTCGAGAACGTCGACTCGCCGGTGGTCCCGAACTGCAGGCAGTCGTTCCAGTCGGCGGCGAGCCCCTGCACCAGCCCGTTGCGGCCCCGGTGGCTCAGGCTGAACCGCAGCGCCTGGACGAGGTGGTCGAACACGGCCGCCTCGCCGTGGTCCGCGTACGGCAGCGTCTCGTCGAGATAGCCGAGGTCGCCGGTCTCGTGCACGAGGTTCGCCACGGTGATCGGCAGCCAGAGCGCGTCGTCGGACCGGTACTGCTCGAGGGTCGGCGTGCGCTCGTGACCGGGGTTGTGCGTGAGCGGCTTGACCAGGGGCATCGCGCCACCCTCGGCCGTCTGGCCGGTGAGGATGAGCGAGAGCCGCTCACGGACCGCCTCGGGGATGGCGTGGGTGACCGCGAGCATGTCCTGGACGGTGTCCCGGTAGCCGAGCCCGTCGCGGTCGCCGGCCTCGACCAGCGAGACCCCACGGGACCAGCTGAAGGTCATGTGGGTCTGGTAGGCGTGCCAGACGTTGAGCATCGAGTCGAGCTCGCGGTCCGGCGTCGCGACCTGGAGCGTGGCCAGCCGGGATGCCCACTCCGCGCGCAGCGCCTCGAGCTCGGCCTCGACACGTTCCGGCGTGGCGTGCTGAGCCATGACGGCCCGCCCCGGAGGCATGGTCAGCGCGTCGTCGGACCACTCGCGGTCCGGTGAGCCGATGCCGAGGCAGAAGATCAGGTGGCGGGTCTCCCCGGGGGCCAGGTGCAGCCGGCTGTGCAGCGAGGCGCACGAGTTGTCGCCCACCGTGGTCGACCCGCTGCACTCGCCGCGCTCGACGGCGATCGGGTCGGCCTGGGTCCGGTAGGGGCCGAGGAAGGCGTCCCGGTCCGTGTCGAAGCCGGTGACCTCGGCTCCGGCGAGCCCGAACCAGAGCTCGCTCGTGGCGTCCCGGGTCGAGTTGGTCCGGTGGATCATGCCGTCCTCGTACGTGGCCCGGACCACGTACTGGCTGTACTGCAGGTTCTCCAGGTCCTGGCGGTGGTTCCACTCGTTCGCGAGCTCGGCGTAGGAGAAGACCGAGATCCGGCGAGGGTCAGGTCCGGGGTTCGTCACCTTCAGGGACCAGTACTCGAAGGCCTGACCAGCCGGGATGAAGCAGGTCAGCTCGGAGCGGATGCCCGCGTACTCGGCCTCGAACACCGAGTACCCCAGGCCGTGCCGGACGGTCGCGTGGTACTGGTCCAGCGGCTTGCCCACCGGCTGCCACGACGCCGACCAGTAGTCACCTGCGGCGGTGAAGTCGTGGCCGGCGTCGTCGCGCAGGTAGATGAAGCGACCGGGCTCGTCGACGGGCATGCCGTTGAACCGCATGCGCAGCACCCGGCCGGTGGCGCCCGACCGGTAGAACGAGTAGCCGCCGGCGTTCTGGGTGATGATCCCGCCGTACAGCCGCGACCCGAGGTAGTTGATCCACGACCGGGGCGTGTCCGGCCGGGTGATCACGTACTCGCGCGCCTCGTCGTCGAAGTGCCCGTACCGCATCGTCGTCCTCTCGTCGCGGCCGTGCTTGGGTGCTGTGCGTGCTGGGGCGTGCGGTGCCGCCGGTCAGAGACGCGCGGTGACCTGCACCACGCTGCCGGGCGCCGCGTAGGGGACCTCGTTGCCCTCGATCTCCTCGCCGTCGACGGTCAGGCGGGCGCGGGCGCCGTCGACCCCCGAGTTCTCCACCCGGATGACGTACGTGGCCCCGCGGGCGCGGCGCGTCACGGTGAACTCGGGGACGTCCGGCCCGATCTGCGGGTCGACGACCAGCCCGTCGTAGCCGGGTCGCACGCCGAGCAGGTACTGGCTGACGGTCACGAAGTTCCAGGCCGCGGTGCCGGTCAGCCAGGAGTTCTTGGCCTCGCCGTGCCGCACGGCCTGCTTGCCGGCGATCATCTGCGCGTACACGTACGGCTCGAGCCGGTGGACGTCGCTGATGTCCTCGCGGTAGGCGGGTGTGATGCGCTTGTAGTAGTCGAAGGCGCGCGCACCGCGACCGAGCACCGTCTCGCCGATGATCACCCACGGGTTGTTGTGGCAGAAGATGCCACCGTTCTCCTTGTACCCGGGCGGGTAGGTCGAGACCTCACCCAGCTCGATCTTGTAGGTCGTGTAGGCCGGGTACTGGAGCACCATCCCGTGGTCCGTCGCGAGCATCGCGTTGACCGAGTCGAGCGCCTGGACCGCCGGGGCCGACGTGTCGTCGGGACCGGAGCCCACACCGATGCCGGCCATGACCGCGAAGCCCTGGGGCTCGATCCAGATCTTGCCCTCGGCGTGCTCGTCGGTGCCGATCTTCTCGCCGTAGTAGTCGTACGCGCGCAGGAACCAGCGCCCGTCCCACCCGTGCGCCAGGACCGCCTCGCGCATCTCCTCGACGGCCTCGCGGGCTGCCTTCGCGACGTCGATCAGCCCTCGGCGCTCGGCGAGCTCGGCGTACTCGGCGCCGTACAGGACGAACTGCGCCGCGATGAAGACCGACTCGGCGACGCCGCCCGCCTGGTTCTCGGTCGTCTGGAACGACTCGCCGGGCGTGCTGGAGAAGCAGTTGAGGTTGAGGCAGTCGTTCCAGTCGGCGCGCCCGATGAGCGGCAGGCCGTGCGGGCCCTTGTTGTCCAGGGTGAACTGGAAGGACCGGGTCAGGTGCTCGAAGAGGGTGTCCGCCAGAGCGTCGTCGTTGTCGAACGGCACCTGCTCGTCGAGCAGCGCGAGGTCACCGGTCTCCTTGACGTAGGCCGCGACGCCGGCGATCAGCCACAGCGGGTCGTCGTTGAAGCCGGACCCGATGTCGTTGTTCCCGCGCTTGGTGAGCGGCTGGTACTGGTGGTACGCCGAGCCGTCCGGGAGCTGGGTCGCGGCGATGTCGAGGATGCGCTCGCGGGCCCGCTCGGGGATGAGGTGGACGAAGCCGAGCAGGTCCTGGTTGGAGTCGCGGAAGCCCATCCCGCGGCCGATGCCCGTCTCGAAGAAGGACGCCGAGCGCGACATGTTGAACGTGACCATGCACTGGTACTGGTTCCAGATGTTGACCATCCGGTCGAGCTTGTCGTCGCTGCTGGTCACCGAGTAGCCGGAGAGCAGGCCGGTCCAGTACGCCTTGAGCTCCTCGAGGGCGGCCTCGGCCTGCTCGGTGGTCGCGAAGCGCGAGAGAAGGGCGTGCGCGGGGGCCTTGTTGACGACCTGGTGGGCGCCGTCGGCCCACTTCTCGTCCTGCGGGTTCTCCAGGTAGCCGAGCACGAACACATACGTGGCCGACTCCCCTGGCGCGAGCTCGACGGTCAGGCCGTGGGAGGCGATGGGGTACCAGCCGCTCGCGACCGAGTCGGCCGACGCACCGCTGCGCGGGACCGTCGCCTCGCCGAGCCCGTTCCAGGCGCCGACGAAGGTGTCCCGGTCGGTGTCGAAGCCGGCCGCCCGGGTGTTGACCGCGTACACGGCGTAGTGGTCGCGCCGCTCGCGGTACTCGGTCGTGTGGTAGATCGCGCTGCCGTGGGGACCGTCGAGCTCGACCTCGACCTCGCCGATGGACAGGTTGCGCTGGTAGTTGGTCTGGTCGTCCTGGGCGTTCCACAGGCAGAACTCGGCGAACGAGAAGAGCCGGAGCGACTTCGGGACGTCCGAGGTGTTGGTGACCGTGACCTTCTGGACCTCGGCGTTGACGTCGACCGGGACGAAGTACACGGTCTCGACGCGCACGCCGCCGCGTTCGCCGGTGATCTGCGTGTAGCCGAGCCCGTGCCGAGTCTCGAAGTGGTCCAGGTCGGCCTTGACCGGCAGCCACGACGGGGTCCACACGTCGCCGCCGTCGTTGACGTAGAAGTACCGGCCACCGGCGTCGGCCGGGATGTTGTTGTAGCGGTAGCGCGTGAGGCGGCGCATCTTGGCGTCGCGGTAGAACGAGTAGCCGCCGGCCTGGTGGGAGATCAGCGAGAAGAACTGCTGGGAGCCCAGGTAGTTGATCCACGGGTACGGGGTGTGGGGAGTCGTGATGACGTACTCCCGGGCCGCGTCGTCGAAGTGCCCGTACCGCATGGTGATGCCTCTCGTTCTGACCGGGTGGAGATGGGTGCACGGGGCGCCCACAGGTGCGTCGGCCGCCTCCGGGAGGGCGACATCCCGCTGGCGACTCTGGCGCGGGAGCGCTTCCACGAACCCCGCGGGCCGATCGTAACCGGACCCGCACTGCCCCGGCCAGGGTCTGACGGTACCAAGATGGGACCGGTCCCATCCGTTCGGGTCGCGCTCCGGACCGGGTGGATAACTGCGGGCCGCGGCATCGCTCCAACGCGGGGACGGTCGCCTGGAAATCGCCCGGCAACTGACCATGGTCCTGGTTGACCGGACGCGCCGCGTGACTAGCCTCGACCCAAGGGCCACTCCACCGAAGGAGATCCGTCATGGACCAGGCATCGACGCCGAGAGTCCGCAACGTGGCCCTGGTGGGCCACAGCGGTGTCGGCAAGACCACGCTCGCCGAGGCGCTGCTGTATCGCGCGGGCGTCATCCCCCGTCTGGGCAGGGTCGAGGACGGCACGACCGTCTGCGACACCGAGCCCGAGGAGATCAAGCGCCGCATCTCGCTGTCGCCGGCCATCGCGCCGTTCGACTGGAAGGCGTCGGACGGCGAGAGCTACAAGATCAACCTGATCGACACCCCCGGGTACGCCGACTTCGCGGGCGGCGTGGACGCCGGCCTCGCGGTGGCGGACCTCGCGGTGGTCGTGGTGAGCGCCGTGGACGGCGTCGAGGTCGGCACCGAGATCGTCTGGCAGCAGTGCGTCGACGCCGGGATCCCTCGCATGGTGTTCATCACCAAGGAGGACAAGCCGCGCGCCGACTTCCACCGCGTCCTGCAGCAGCTGCGCGACACCTTCGGCACCGGCCTGGTGCCCCTCGAGCTGCCGATCGGCGAGGAGGAGCAGTTCCACGGCCTCGCCGACGTGCTCTCCGACCAGGGCTACGCCTACGACGCCGACGGCCAGCACCACGTCGAGGCCATGCCCGACGACGTGGCGTCCGAGGAGCACACCGTCCACGACGAGATCGTCGAGGAGATCGTCTCCGGGGACGACGAGCAGCTCGAGAAGTACCTGTCCGGCGAGGCGCCGTCGTCCGCCGAGCTCGAGAAGGCGCTCGTGCACGAGGTGCGCGACTGCCAGGAGTTCCCCGTGCTCGTCGGCTCGGCGATCAGCGGCGTCGGTGTGGACCGGCTGGCCGACTTCCTGTGCGAGATCGGGCCGTCACCGGCAGACCGGCCGGTGCGCGTGGTGATCGGCGAGGAGGACGGCGCGCCGATCGAGGTCGTCGCGGACCCCGCGGGCGAACCGCTGCTGCACGTGTTCCGCACCGTCGCGGACCCGTTCGTGGGTCAGGTGTCGGTGTTCAAGGTCCTGGCCGGCACGGTCACCACCGAGGACCGGCTGATCAACTCGGTCACCGGCACCGAGGAGCGTCTGCACGGCCTGTTCCACCTGCGCGGCAAGGAGCACCTGCCGGCCGAGCGTCTGGTGGCCGGCGACCTGGGTGCCGTCGCGAAGCTCACCGCGACACCGACCGGCTCGGTGCTCTCGAAGCGCCGCAACCCGGTACGGGTCGTCGGGGTCCCGCCGCGGTCGACGCCGTACGGGCTCGCCCTCAAGCCGGTCAGCCAGGCCGACGACGACAAGCTCTCCAGCGCCCTCCAGCGTCTGGTCGGCGAGGACCCGACCCTGGTCGTGGACCGCAACGCTGCCGCCGGGCAGACGATCCTGCGCGGCACCGGTGACACGCACCTGGCGGTGGCGCTCGAGCGTCTGGCCCGCAAGTTCGGCGTCAACGTGACGACCGAGGACGTGCGCATCGCGTACTGCGAGACCATCGCGCGTCCGGCCGAGGCCGAGGGCAAGCTCAAGAAGCAGTCCGGTGGGCACGGCCAGTACGCCGTCGCGCAGCTGCGCGTCTCGCCGATGGGACGGGGTGAGGGCTCGCAGTTCGTCGACTCGATCGTCGGCGGCGCGATCCCGCGCAACTTCATCCCGGCCGTCGAGCGCGGCGTGATGGACGCGATGGCCAGCGCCGGCGTGCACGGGTTCCCCGTGGTCGATGTGCGGGTCGAGTGCTACGACGGCAAGTACCACCCGGTCGACTCCTCGGACATGGCGTTCCGCACCGCGGCGGCCCACGGGCTGAAGGAGGCTCTGGCCAAGGCCGGGACGGTGGTGCTCGAGCCGGTCTCGAAGGTCACGGTGACGGTGCCGAGCGAGCTCCAGGGCGACGTGATGGGCGACCTCTCGTCCCGGCGTGGACGCATCGCGGGCACCACGGCCCTCGCCGACGGGCGCCACCAGATCCAGGCGATGGTCCCCGAGGCGGAGATCCAGCGGTACGTGCTGGACCTGCGCTCGCTGACCGGCGGCCGCGGGGTCTTCGAGACCGAGCACGACCACTACGACGTCGTGCCTCCGCATCTCGCCGACAAGCTGAGCTGAACCGACGGGCTGAGGACAGGCGCGCTCAGGACAGACAGGCTCAGCACAGACGGGCTCAGCTGGACCCGACGACGGCCCGCGCATCCCGGGGGTGCGCGGGCCGTCGTCCGTG
>DASXVR010000244.1:0-13866 GCA_036504175.1 Actinotalea sp.
CCGGCCCACGTCAGGGCGTCGATGGTGCAGCCGCCGGTGATGAGGGCGATCTGGCCGTCCGGCGACCAGGGCCGCGAACCGGCGCCCTCGACGAGATCGGCGTAGTCACCGCGCGCCACGGCGGAGTAGCTGCGGGCGGAGTCCAGCACGGCCGTGCGCAGGTCGCGTCCATGACCTGAGGCCTCCTCGGCCTCGGTCAGGTCCCCCGCCATGTAGTGGACCAGCTCGACGAAGAACCGCTGGGCGACCCCGAACGGGCTCCACGTCAGGCCGGCGGCGTGGGCGCGCGCGAGCCCGGTCTCCAGCTCGGAGGCGGCCTCGTCGAGCCGGCCGGCGTAGTACAGGGTGGTGGCGAGGTTGTACGCGCACCGCTGCTCCGTCACCACGTCTCCGGCTGCGGCAGCCCTGTCCCTGGCGCTGGCCAGCAGGTGGGCCGCGGCGTCGGTGTCGTCCACCACGAGGACCGCCAGGGTGGCGAGCGCGTCGGCCTCGGCGGCCGCGCCGGATCCGTCAGGTGCCCGCCGCGCCGCCTCGACGGCCTGCGTTGCGCTCGCCGTCGCCTCGGCGTCCTTGTCACGCATGAGGCAGGCGCGCGCGTGGGTGGCCAGCGCCCAGGCGCGTTCTAGCGCCGACCCCTGAGGCCCGAGCTCCGTCAGGGCCAGGGTGGACTCGAGCAGCGCCTCCTCCTCACGTTCGTTGCCGAGCAGGTACCGCGCCAGAGCCGTCCGCAGACCGGCGAGGCGCGGGTCCTCGCGAGGGCCGCTGCCTCTTGCGTCGCCGGCGGCACCGTCACCGTCGCCACCCGCCTCGGTCACGGCGTCGCGCGCGAGGGCGACGGCGCGATCGTTCTGCCCGGCCCGGCTCGCCGCCGCTGCCGCCCGTGCCAGGACGTCGACCCGGTCGGCGCCGAGCTCCGAGCTCGCGTCGGGCACGGCGTCCCAGATCCGCAGGACCGTCTCGAGGTGCCGGAGCTCCTCCGCGGGGGCGAGCAGCACGGCGGCGTCCTGGGCGGCCCGGTGCGATGCGACCAGGGCGGCCGGCAGGTCAGGAGCGCGCAGCGCGTGCATGGCCAGCCGCGAGGCCGGTGCGAGCGAGGGGTCGGCGGTGATGGCCCGCAGGTAGGCGCGGTGCAGCAGCGACTGCTCACCCGGCAGGAGGTCGCCGTAGACGACCTCGGCGAGCAGGGCGTGCCGGAAGGCGATGCGCCCCTCCTCGCCCGCGAGCACATGGTGCGCCACGGCGTCCCGGAGCGCGTCGTCGACCGTCGACGCGTCCAGCCCCTCGCCGGGGGCGGAGGCGACCACCGCGCGGAGCAGCGGTTCGGTGACCCGGCGTCCGGCGACGGCCGCCACGCGGGCGAGGCGCTGAACCGCGGGATCCAGGTTGTCCAGGCGTGCGCGCAGCACGTCGGCGAGCGTCCCCGGGAGCGACTCGGCCGTCACGCCGGACTCGAGCAGCTCCTCGGCGAAGTAGGCGTTCCCCTCGGACCGCTCGACGACACGGTCCAGCACGGCCTGCGGGACCGCGTGACCGAGGACCGCCGTGGTGAACTGCCGCAGCTCGTCGGGCGTGAAGGGCATGAGGTCGACCCGCTCGACCCGGGTCTGCCGCCACAGCTCGGCCAGCACCGGACGCAACGGGTGGCGGCGGTGCAGGTCGTCGGTGCGGTAGGTGGCGACGACGAGCAGGTGCTCGTCGCGCATCCGTGCCAGGAGGAAGCGCAGCACGTCACGGCTGGAGGAGTCGGCCCAGTGCAGGTCCTCGAGCACGAGCAGGACAGGTGCGCCGGGCTTGCCGACGGCGCCGAGCACGCCGCCGATCGCGTCGAAGAGCTGGAGACGGACCGACTGGTCGTCCGCCGGGGCGACGGCAGAGCCCCCGGGAACGAGGCGTGCCAGCTCAGGACGCTGCGTGGTCCACTCGTCGACCACCGGGCTCTGCGTCCGCAGCACGCCGAGGGCCTCGGCGAACGGCAGGTACGGCAGCCCCACCTCGCCGAGGTCGACGCAGTGCGTGGTCACGGTGATCGCGCCGGCCTGCCGTGCCCGCTCGCTGACCTCGGTCAGGAGGCGGGTCTTGCCCACCCCCGCATCGCCCCCGACGAGGACCATCCCTGGCCTTCCACGCGCCGCCCGCTCCAGGGCAGCCATGACGAGGGAGACCTGCTCCTCGCGCGCCACGAAGGGCGTCGTCATCGTGCTGCGTGCCATGCCCCCGATCCTGACAGCCACCACCGACGCGCGGCCATGGTGCTGCGCGTGACGGTCCTGCCGGAGTCGTGCTGCGTGCGGCGGGTGCGGGGCTGCGCGTCCTGGTGCAGCCGCTCCGTCCGGTAGGCGACCTCGGCGTCGAGTCCCTGCTCCCAGATGAGGTTCATGACTTCCGCTCCGTCCTCGCACGAGGCCTTCGCTCGTGCACCACTGACGGTGCCGCTGAGGCGGGGGAGGGCGGATCGGGCGGATGACCGAACTCTTGCGGCGATCTGCGCGGGGCTGCGTCTGAGGTACCTCAGACGGCCTGCTCCGGGGTCAGGGGAGCGCGCACGCCGCGTGGCTGTGCTGCCCCGGTCAGGCTGCGCCGACCGGGGGTGTGGCGCCAGACGTCAGAGACGCTCGAGGCGCGCGCTGTCGAGGGCGACGCGCAGGCGCTGACCGTCCCCGAAGTCGACGATCACGGCCTGGTCGCCGTCGAGGGCGACCACACGACCGAGTCCGTGCCTCTCGTGGGACACCCGAGCGCCCACGGGGATCGGCTCGGCCTTCGCCAGGGCGCGTTCACGTGCGGCGTTGAAGGGACTGGTCGGCAGGTGCCGGCGTCGGCCGGTGGGTGAGGAGGACATCCCTACCAGTGTCCTCCCTGTCCGGGGCTTGCGGAACCATCCTGGGTCGCGGGATTGACACGGCCGGTCTGGGCCCCCCGACGGGCGGTTCAGCGGACCCTTCGCTACACGCGGGCGAACCGTTCGGCCGACCTGGCCCGACGCCGCTCGGCCTCGACCTCACGGTCCTTGGGGGGCGCGGTGGTGACCAGGTCCGCCAGCAGGTGCCGCGTGGCGTGGGCGATCTCGGCCACGGCGTGGTCGAACGCCTCGCGGTTCGCCTGGGACGGACGCGTCGTCCCCGCGACCTTGCGGACGAACTGGAGCGCGGCGTCGTGGACCTCGTCCTCGGTGACCGCCGGGTCGAGGTTGTGGAGGGTGTGGATGTTCCGGCACATGGGCCGACGATACGTCCGGGCGCTGACGCCGTCACGGGGACGAGGTCGTGGCAGCCGGGGCGCGGTGCCCGCGATGATGCAGCGGTGGAGACGACGAGCCGGGTGACGGGCGAGGACTGGTACGGCCGCGACCTGACGGGAGCGCGGTTCGCCGGCGTGGCGTTCGTCGACGTCGACCTCACCGAGATCCAGGACGAGGGTTCGACCTTCGAGGACTGCACGTTCGCCGGGGTGCGGTTCAACGCCTCGGTGCACACCGACGCCGCCTTCGCGAACTGCACCTTCACCCGCTGCTCGTTCTTCGACGCGCGCTTCGTCCGCTGCAAGCTGGTCGGCTCATCCTTCGACAGGTGCACCTTCGAGGCGATGGTGGCCGACGGCGGCAACTGGGGCTTCGTGAGCCTGCGCGGTGCCGACCTCCGCTCGGCCCGGTTCACGGGCACCCGCCTGCGCGAGGCCGACCTGAGCCGGACGCGGTGCGAGGGCGGGTCGCTGCGTGATGCCGACCTGTCCGGGGCGTCCTTCGACGGGGCGGACCTGAGCCGCTGCGACCTGCGCGGGAGCGACCTGACCGGCCTCGACCTCGCCACCGTCAGGCTGCGCGGCGCGCTCGTGACGGTCGACCAGGCCGTCGTGATCGCGGAGTGCCTCGGTCTGGACGTGCGCGTCGACTGAGCCGGCGCCCGGCCGCGCCGTGCCCGCACGCCCCCGCTCACGCACCGGGGCGCCCTGTCCTCGCTCCCGTGCTCCGGTGCGGCGTAGCGTCGACGGATGAGCACCGAGTACGACGCGTTCGGTCCGTGGGTCTACGAGGTGTCGACCGGCGACGAGGTCCCGCGCCTGTACCGCGACCACCCGGTCGACCTGTCCGCGTCGCGGCTGGTCCTCAAGGTGCCCCGCGACATCGTCCGGCGTGACGCGACGCCGGACATGGACCTGTACGACCACCTGCTGGTCGCCGGGGCGGAGGGGCTCACGGTCCTGAGCCGCCAGCCCCAGGGCTACAGCACGCTGCAGGTCCCCTACGACCGGATCACGGCGATCGAGCACAGCGTCGACCTGCTCGACGGCAAGCTCACGCTGCACACCTCGGCCGCGCCGGTCCCGGTGACGGTGCGCTACAACGGGTCGTCGTGGGCTGTGATGCAGGCGCTCGTGCGGGTGCTGCGCGACGCCTACCTGCCGGGGGTGGCCCCGGCCGCGGTGTCCTTGAGCGACGCACCGGCCCGGACCCTGCACCTGGCTGAGCTGGGCGAACGCGACGTGTCGCTGGTGACCGAGCAGCATGCGGTTCATCGCGAGGAGCCGTCGATGGCGCTCCTGGCGGCGCACCCGAGCCGCATCGTGACGCCGGTGGCGGGGCGGGGGATCGCCGGCGGCGCCGCCCGGATCACGCACGTCGCCTACCCGATGACCTTGCAGGGCGCGCTGCTGTGCACGGACGGCCGCGAGGCACTGGTGATCCACCGTCGCCTGTGGTGGATCCGGGGCCGCCGGCGTCCCGTCTACTCGGTCGCCAGGACGGTGATCCCCGTGTCACGGGTCGACGGGCTGACGACCGCCGACCACGACCGCTACGCCGGCGTGCGCACCCTGAGCGTCAGGCTCGGGCGGACTGTGCTGGAGCTGCCGGTCCCCGCCGGATCGGATGTCGAGACGGCACTGCCCGTGGCGCTCGGCCAGGCGCGATGAGGGCGGCCGTCTGGTCCACACTGGTGCCTGTGACTTCCCCCGACGCGCCCGCCGACCACGCCCCTGTCGGCGAGGAGCCGGTGAGCGCGGCGCTGCGCGACGCCAAGGCGCGGGCACGGTCGACCCACTACACGGTGGGCACCCTCCAGTCCGACCCGGACGGCACGGTCTGGCTCGAGTGCTCGTGCGGGACCGTCCTGCGCAACGGACCCACCTGGACGCTCGACGAGCACGTGCGGCTGCACCGCGCGGAGGCCAAGTACCTCGAGCTGTCCGCCGCCGCACCCCGCGGCATCCCGCGACTCATCGAGCTCGGGTGACGTCCCCGCGGGGTCGCCTCGTCGCTCCCGGCCCGGCACCCGTACAGTTCGCAGTCGTGGAGGGAGGCGCCCGTGTGCTCGTGCGCTAGGCCCGTCCACGGCGTCGCGTCGGCCCTGTTCAGGCCCCTCGGCGTGCCGGTGGCGCAACGATGCGACACCCTGACAGGGTTGCCCTCAGGGGATTCGCGTCGATTCAGGGAGGCCAGATGACGGGGGACCGGGAGCGCCGGACCTCGTCCGGGAGCACCCTGCGACTCGTCGGCGCGTCCGATGCCGACGCGACCGCGACCCCCGTCGCCGGTGGCCCCGCGGAGGACGCCGTCGACGGCTCCTCCGGGAGCCCGGCGGACGGCCAGGACCACGCGGGAGCCTCAGCGGTGTTCGACGGAGAGGCCCACCCGAGCGTCGTCCTGCCGGGCCAGCGCCAGTCGGTCGGCATCGGCAGGCACTGGGTGGTGCGCGCGGCCGCCGAGGGCGGCGTGACGGGTATGGCGAACCAGGTCGTCGAGCTGCTGTCCAGCGAGCTCCTCGCGAACGCCGTGCTGCACGGACCCGCGGGGTCTGCCATCGGCATCCAGGTCCGCCACAGCGACGACGCGGTGCGCGTGTCGGTGAGCGACAGCGGTGCGACCAGCCCCGTGGTGCTGCACCGTGAGCCGTCGGCCCCGAGCGGGCGCGGCATGGCGATCGTCGAGGCGATGTCGAGCCGGTGGGGCGTCGAGGAGCACGCCGACGGCGGCAAGACCGTCTGGTTCGAGCTGGACCTCGACGACTTCTGACGCACCGGGCGCGTCCTGAGGGCGGTCTCGGCTCAGCCTCGGCGGAGCATCAGGGCCGCCTCAGGGCACGGTCAGGGGCGGGTCAGGGCAGGCCCCGATGTGCCCGAGGAGGGCTGCGGACCATCCTGGATCACAGCGGGCCCGACTGAGGCCCGAGCTGATCCCGAGGAGGAAGTGCAGTGAGCATCCACGAAGGCATGTACCGCCAGGGCCTTGTCCGGCCGTTCGAGGGCCGGGTGCTCGGGGGCGTGTGCGCAGGTCTCGGTCGCAGGTTCGGCCTCGAGCCGTGGCCCGCCCGCCTGCTGTTCGTCCTGATCCTCATGATCATCCCGGGCAGCCAGATCCTGATCTACCCGGTCCTGTGGATCCTGATGCCCTCAGAGCCGCTGAGGGCTCCGTGGCCCACCTACCCGCAGCCGCCGGCACCGCCGCAGCAGGCTGCCTGACCGTCCGGTGAGGGCGGCGGCCGCGGGGGCGGCCGCCGTCAGGACGCGTGCCAGAAGTGCGCCGACGGCGGCGCGGTGAACTCCGGTGCAGGGCCTCCGAAGAAGCAGCGGCAGGGCCCGTCGAGGTGGACGAAGGCCGTCGACGGGCGCGCGGCGCAGGGCACGGGAACGACCGACGGGGTGGACGTCGTGTCCACCTCCACGGGTGCCGTATCCATCTCCAGCGTGCTCATGGCATACCTGTCGTCCGGTCTGGGGAGGACATGAGTTCTTCCCCTGTTCACGTTCACATGATGTGGCCGGGTGCGCGGGAGGGCCGTGCGGCACGCCGGTGGGAGCGGTTTCCTCACTCGCTCGTGGCGACCGCCGGAGCGATCCGTGCAGGCCGCGGTGAGACGCGTCCGGCCACCAGGGCGGCCCCCGCTGCCGCCGCTGCGGCGAGCCCGAAGCAGACCAGGAAGGCCGCCTGCGGCGACCCCTCGACGAGTGCCGCGAAGAGCGGAGCGCCGGCGGCGAGCACCACCGCGATCGTCAGCGACTCGTTGACCTGGAGGGCCGAGCTGTTCGTCCCCTGCTCGTGCGGAGCCGACAGGCGCAGCGTGAGGACCGACAGGGTCGGGTAGGCCAGGCCCATCCCGAAGCCCGACAGGCCCCAGCCGAGGAGGCTGACCGCCACGGGCACGGCCGGCCACACGCCCAGCGCCGCGCAAGCGATGCCCACCATCAGCGAGAGGCCGCCCGTGCGGAGCACGCGGGCGTCGTCCCACCGCCCCTCTCGTCGTCCACGCAACGACGAGCCGAGCGACCACAGGATCGCCGCGGCTGCCAGGGCCAACCCGGCCCCCGCCTGGCTCATTCCGCGCCACTCGATGAGCAGGAGGGGCAGGTACACCTCCGCACCGAAGAACGCGGCTCCGAACAGCCCGCGCGAGACGACGACCGACGGCAGCCCCCGCGCCACGCGGGTGGTCCCGGGCGGCAGCAGGCGCGGCACGGAGACGGCCAGGGCTGCAGCGCCCAGAGCCAGCGTGACGAGCTGAGCCACCCCGGACTGCCGGCCGCCCCAGTGCAGCGCCATCGCGCCCAGACCCGCCCCCAGCGCCGCGGTCAGCCGGACGCGCCCCCCGGCGCGGGACAGCGCCTGGTCGGGGTCGACGACGTCGCCGGGCCGCGCCTCGGCCGACTGGACGAGCACCTGCCGCAACGTCGCGACGGCGCCCACGGCCAGGAGCGGGATCCCCAGGAACACCCACCGCCAACCCAGGTGCTCGGCCACGAACCCGGCCACCGCCGGTCCCACCACCGACGGCACGACCCAGGCCGCGGCGAACGCGGCGAACACCCGCGGCTGCGTCCGCGCCGGGTAGACGTGCGCCACCACCACGTAGAGGGCGACGCTGATCAGGCCTGAGCCGAGGCCCTGGACGACCCTGCCGACCACGACCACGACCATCGACGGTGCCGTCCCCACGACGACCAGCCCGAGGCAGAACAGCCCGACCCCCGTCAGCAGGGGGCGTCCTGCACCGCGGCGGTCCGACCACATGCCGGCCGCCACCATGCCGACGACGGACGAGGCCACGGTGCCCGCGAACGCCATGGCGTAGAGGCTGAGGCCGCCCAGGGCCCGGACCACCGCCGGCATCGTGGTGGTGACCGCGAGCGCCTCGAACGCGTTCAGCACGACCAGCGTGACCATGCCGACGGTCACGACCCGCAGCTCCGGGGTGAACGGTGACGTGGACGGGGATCGCGCGGGTTCGTGGGGGCCGGCAGCCCCGGTCATCGGGCGTAGCGGCGCGCGAAGTTGCGGAGCATCCGCGGCGGGTGGCTGACCTCGGCGCGCCGCAGGCCCGCGATCACCCGGTCGAGCTCGTGCGGCTCGAAGTACCCGGCGTCCCGGTAGACCTGCACCCGCGTGACGATGCCCTCGACGTCGAGCTCGGGGTGGAACTGGGTGGCGTAGAGGTTCTCGCGAACCCGGAAGGCCTGCACGGGGCACGACGGCGAGGTCGCGAGCACGACGGCTCCGGGCGGCGGCGTGCGCACCGCCTCCTTGTGCCCGACGAAGGCGGCGAAGGTCTCGGGCATGCCTGCGAAGAGGGGGTCCTGGCGTCCGGCGGGGGTGAGCGTCACCTCGACGGCGCCGACCGGCTCGCCGTAGGTCCGGTCGATGACCCCGCCCTGGTGCACGCCGAGCGTGCCGACCCCGTAGCAGGCGCCGAGGAAGGGGACGTCCCGCGCGACGACCTCGTCCAGCAGGCCGGCGAGCTCCTTCTCGACGCGCAGCTGGACCTCGCCCTTCTCGGCGAGCGGGTCGCTGGCGTTGTACGGGCTGCCGCCGACGATGACCCCGGAGACCTCGTCGAGGTCGAGGGCCGGCAGGGGTGCGGCCTCGAGCCGGATGTGCCGGAGCTGGTGCGGCTCCAGGCCGCAGAAGGCCAGCAGCGCGTCGTACTCGCCCTGCGCCGCGACGTCCTCGGCGCGGGTCGCGAGGAGCAGGAACGGCTTCACAGGGCCCGAGCCTAATCGGGCACCGACGGGGGAGCCCGCGATCGGTGCCGAGGGGGTGTGACGCAGTCCCCCTGGTCAACTCGGCCCGCGTGCCGTAGTGTCAGCGCTGAAGTTGCTGTGCTTGCACGTCTCGAGTGCGCCCGGCCTCCGGCCAGGCGCATTTTTCCTTACCAGGAGCGGACGACGACGAACACCGCGATTGATGCGGCCCCGACAAGCGGGTCCGTGCGAACACTCCTGAAGGAGACAGCCATGGCTACTGGCACCGTGAAGTGGTTCAACGCCGAGAAGGGCTTCGGCTTCATCGCCCCCGACGACGGCGGCGCCGACGTCTTCGCCCACTACTCCGCGATCGCGACGAGCGGCTACCGCTCGCTCGAGGAGAACCAGAAGGTCGAGTTCGAGGTCAAGCAGGGCCCCAAGGGTCCCCAGGCCGACAACATCCGTCCCCTCTGATCTCACGATCGACGGGTCACGTCCGGTGAGCTGAGCTCACCGACGAACCATCGCGAACGCCCCGGTCCCTCGTGGACCGGGGCGTTCGTGCGTCAGGACCCGGCCCGGCGGCTGCGCTTGACCTCGTACATCGCCAGGTCGGCCGCGGCGAGCAGGCCCACGGCGTCGTCGGCATCCCCGAGGTCCGCCGAGCCCAGGCTCGCCTCGCACGTCACCACGGCGCCGTCGCCCAGGTCCACCGGCTGCGCCAGGGCCGCGCGGATCCGGGCGTGCACGTGCTGCGCGTCCTCGGGGGTCGAGTCGTGCACGATCACGAACTCGTCGCCGCCGGTCCGGGCCACGACGTCGGCCTCGCGCAGGGTGGCGTGCAGGCGCTGCGCCACCTCCACCAGCACGCGGTCACCGGCCGCGTGGCCGTAGGTGTCGTTGACCTCCTTGAACAGGTCGAGGTCGAGGTAGGTCACCACGAGCGGGCCGCCGGTACGGCGCACGCGGGCCAGGGCGGTCTCGAGCAGCACGTCGAGCAGGCGCCGGTTGGCCAGTCCCGTCAGCGGGTCCTTGAGAGCCAGCTCGGCGAGGTCGGCCTGCAGTGCGCGGATCTCGGTGACGTCGCGGCTCATCCCCTGGATGCCGTCGGCCACCCGGGAGATCCGCATCTCCAGCACCACCCACGCGCCGTCCGGTCGACGGAGCCGCAGGTCGAAGCGGTCGGGGAGCCGGCCTCCGTCCAGGGCGCCCTCGAGCAGGGCGCGACCCTCGGCGTCGGTCTGCGACAGCAGGTGGTCCAGCCCGACCTCGAAGGCCAGCGGCGGCCAGCCGGTGATGTGCTCGACCGCCGGGCTCAGGTAGCTCAGGTGAGGTCGTGGCACAGCCGTGTAGCGCCAGACGATGTCGGCCGAGCGGTCGGCCAGGTTGCGGAAGCGGGCCTCGCTCAGGACGAGCCGCTGCTCGGCGATGACACGCTCGGTCACGTCGCGCCCCACGGCGAGGATGTGGGCGCCGTCCGGCCCGGGCAGGTACCGGTCGGCCCACTCGACCCAGCGGTCGGGCGTGCGCGGTGCGGGCCGCGGGTGGGGGTCGTAGAGGAAGGGCTCGTCCGGGCCGAGCCGCTGGAGCTGGGTGTGCAGTCCTTCGAGCTCGGCCGGGTGCAGCAGCTCGTCCATGTGCCGTCCGATGAGGTCCTGCGGCTCCGCTGCGTGGCTCAGCGCCCAGGCGCGGTTGCAGTACACCAGCGTCAGGTCGGCGACCGTGTAGCGCGCGACCCTCTCGGACAGCAGGTCGAGCGTCTCGGCGAGGGTGCGGTAGTGGTCGTGATCGGTGGGCACGGCTCCAGGTCTCCTCGGCGGCAGCGCAGCAGCGGCGCAGCGGCCGTCCTGAGCGGTCGCCCGTCGTCACGAGAACCATCGACCGCCTGGGAGCTCGCGTGAGGAGACTGAGGTCCCAGGCCCGTGTGCCTGCGCCGCTCCCGAGGGCCCGTCAGACGCCGGAGCCCATCAGAAGTTGAGGTAGCTGCCCGGGTCGTCCTCGGTGGGGTTCGGCTTGGTGCCCATCGAGCGCAGCTGGTACTCGTCCTCCACGTTGCCCGGCAGCGAGTCCTCGCTCGCCCGGACCTCGTCGATGTCAGGGTTCGTCTCGGCGTCGGGGGTGTCCGACGGGACCGGGCCCACGTGAGAGGTGGTGGGCTCGGGCGCGGCGTGGCGGCCGTGGGTCGGCCCGGCCAGGTCCCGGAGCTCGGCTGCCCGGGTCTCCGGGTCGTCGCCGGAGCTGTGCACGTGCGGTGCGTCGTTCATGTCGGCTCCTCGTGATCGTCCCGTCCTCCGACGGTAGGTCCCCGGGGGTCGTTCGGCACGCGCAGCAGAAAGGCCGCCGGACTGCCGCGCGCCTGCGTGCAAGAACGACGAGCGACGCGACACAGTTCTTGGTAGGTAGCCGATCCCAGACGCTGGAGCAGCCCGTGCACGACGAGGCGTGGTTCGAGGGGGTGTTCCGCCTGCACGCGACGGCGGTCCACCGGTACTTCGCGCGCCGTGCCGCCGCCGACGACGTCCAGGACCTCACGGCCGACGTCCTGACCACCGCGTGGCGGCGCCGCGACGACGTGCCGGACGGTGCCGAGCTCCCGTGGCTCTACCGCACCGCCGCCTTCGTCCTCGCCAACCACCGCCGCAAGGCGCGGCCGGTCCCCGTCGAGCAGGTGCCCGACGACGTCGACGACGCCGACCCCGCCGAGCTCGTGATCGCCGACGAGGAGGTGCGTGCCGTCCTCGCCGCCCTGGCGCCACGCGACCGGCGCATCCTGCTCCTGCATGCCTGGGAGGGTCTGGACGGCGACCAGCTGGCCGTGGTGCTGGGCATCGGTCGCGGAGGCGCGGACGCGGCCCTGTCCCGCGCTCGCGCACGGCTGCGCGAGGTCTGGAGCGCTCGCGAGACAGGTGCAAGCACGGGGTCGGAGCCGACACAAGCACGGTGAGGACCTGCGCCGCAGGTCGGGCCCAGGAGGTCACCGTGAACGAGAACTTCCCCGCATCCCCTGCACCGGGAGCGGATGACGACGCGATGGTCGAGCGGCTCCGGGCCGCCGACCCCGCCGTGGACGCTGCACCCGACGTCGTCGCGCTGCGCGCAGCCGTGGACGCCCGCATCGCCGCCGGGCAGGGTGGCGACCAGCTCGCCGCCGCTCGCAGCCGTCGCTGGACGTCATGGCCCGCGCGTGTCGCTGCGGTCGCCGCCGCGGCCCTGGTCATCGGCGGCGGTGGCGGGTACGCCGTCGGCGCTGCGCACGACGGTGGGCAGCAGGTCGCTGCCGATGCGATCACCCTGCCGGCCGCCGGCGGGCAGGGCGGGGCCGTCGGGGCGCCCGAGGTCGCCGCAGGCCCCAAGGCCGCCGGCGGGGACACGACGTCGGGCGGCGGGGCACGCTCGTCCGCAGCCGCGGACTCCAGCTACGCCGGTGGGTACTGGGGCGGGCACACGGTGTTCACCTCGAAGGGCCTGTCCGGCGACGCGGGCACGGCCACGGCCTGGGCGTTCGACCCGTCGCAGGCGTTCACCCACGACACGGCCGCGCGTCTGGCTGCCGCCCTGGGCGTGACCGGCGACCCGGTGCTGCAGGACGGCGTGTGGCAGCTCGGCCCCAACGACGGCACGGGCCCGTCGCTGAGCGTCTACCCCGACGGCATGGCCTCGTTCAACTTCTACGACCCGACCAAGGACCCCTGGTTCTGCTCGGCCGCCAGCACACCCGCTCCGGCCGACACCACCAAGCCGTCGACGGACGTGGCTCCTGGCGAGCCCTGCGCCCAGCGTGACCTGGGACCGGCAGTGGCCGGGGACGCCGCCGTGGCCGCGGCGAAGGACGTGCTCACGTCGATGGGCGTCGACCTCGGCGGGGTCGAGCTCACGGCCGAGAACTGGGGAGACCCGACCTGGACCTACGTGACCGGCTACCAGGCCGTCGACGGCCAGCGCACGGGCGCGCAGTGGAACGTCGCCTTCACCGGCGCGGGCATGCAGTCCGTCTCCGGTCCGCTGGCCCCGCTCGTCAGCCTCGGCACCTATGACGTCATCAGCCCCACGGACGCCGTCAAGCGGCTCACCGACCCGCGCTTCGGCTCGGGCTACAACGGACCGCTGATGTACGCCGACGGTGGCAAGACCGTCGTCGGCACCGCGACCGACGAGGGCGTGGCACCGACCAGCCCGCCCGTGCCGACCCTGCCCCCGACGGTCGCCGCCGGGTCCAGCTTCAGCTGGCCGGTCACCGAGGTCACCATCGTCAAGGCCCGCCTCGGGCTCGCGGTGCAGAACCTGCCGAGCGGCGCAGCGGTGCTGCTGCCGGCCTACGAGCTGACAGCCTCCGACGACAGCGTGTGGAGCGTCGTGGCCGTCGCCGACAGCGGGCTGGACTTCAGCCCCGTCGGATGAGCATGGACCTGTTCCGGCCGGTGCCGGTGCCGGCGTCGGTCCCCGGGGGAGCCACCCCCGGGGACCGGCACCGCGCCGCCCCGGCGGACGACCGGCTCGACCGTGAGCTGCGCCGGATGGAGCTGCTGTACCGGCGGTCGATCACCGCGCGGCTGCGGGCCGTGCGACGCCGGGCGGCCCTCCGCGGAGCCCTTCCCGACTCCTGACAAACCCACCCGACTGTGCGCGGAACGGACCAGCAGCGTAGGTTCGGTGCCGCACCCACGGCAGGTGCCGCGTCCGCGCGCGCCGCCGCCGGTGCGGCACCGGGTCCGCCCGGCCGCGTGACGGAGGGACGGGTCTGTGGAGGGAGGTGGCTCGGTGGACGACCAAGGTCGCCCGTTGACGCGGCGGGAGCTGCGCGCCAGGGAAGCGGGGGTGCAGACCCCGGAACGGCTGGACATCCGGCCGCAGGGGAGCGACGACGACGGTGTCCCGGGTCCCCCGGTCGATGACGGGACAGGCCTCCCGGCCCATGGC
>DASXVR010000245.1:0-2977 GCA_036504175.1 Actinotalea sp.
GCGGCGGGGTCCTCGGCCAGCCACCAGGCGTAGGCCAGCAGGTTGTGCGCCTCGGCGCGTCCGACGGGCGACGGGCCGTCGGGACCGGACCGCCACCGGCGCTCCGCCGCAGCGATCTCCGCGCGGGTGGCGTCGCTCTCCATGTAGGTGTCGGCGAACTTCCCGCCGCGTTGGGTGAGCATCATGGCGTGCTCGACGTGAGCGATGACGACGAGCAGGCACAGGGCGCTGCCCGGCCGCGCGCGTTCGCTGACCACCCGGGCGAAGGCGAACATCTCCTCGCTCGAGCCGAACCACTTCGCGCACCGGAACTGCAGCGCCTGCTCGTGACCCTGACGGTGGGCCGGCGCCAGCGCGAGCACCCCGGCGAACCGCCGCTCGAACTCCGCCGCGTCGACCTGCTGCCCGCGGGCGAGGGTGACGAGCGTGACGTGCGGGCTCGGGTCGGTGGGCGTCACCTCGATGGCCTCGCGGGCGTAGGTCTCCGCGTCAGCCAGGGCGTCCAGGAACCGCTCGGGGTTCTGCGGGGCCCACTCGCCCCCGCGGATCTCCCACGCGCGCAGCGCAGCCGCCTGGGCGCGCAGGGCCAGGGCGTTCGGGTCGCGGGGGCGGGCCCGCAGCCAGGCCTCGAGCCATGCACCCCGGCGCACCGCCGTCGCCGCGAGCACGAACAGCCGGCCGAAGCGGGCGTCGTGGTCCGAGGTCGCCGCGAGCAGATGAGCGGCGGGGCCCCAGTCACCGGCCAGGGCGGCCTGGCGCGCCGACCGGACGTCGACGTCGTCCAGCGCGTCGTCCGGCTCGACGAAGTCGCCCTCCTCGGGCTCGTCCGGGATGCCCTTGCCGCCGGTGGCGACGTGGATCAGCAGCCGGCCGAACCAGAGCACCGTCACCGCGAGCACGAGGACCGCGCTGACCCAGGACACCGTCCACGACAACGCGCGGGCGTCCGGACCGAGCCACCCGCTCATGAGCGAGAAGGCGGCGGCTCCGACGGCCACGACGAGCCCCAGGTAGCCGATGAGGACGCCCTGCGCCCGCACCCCCTCAGCACGGAAGAGCCAGGGTGCGTCCTTGCGGATGCCCAGCACCACCGAGGCGCGGGTCCCGGCGATCCAGTAGACGAGCAGACCGATGAACGTGAAGGTCAGGGCGCCGACGAAGACCGTTCCTGCGGGGGTGTCCAGATCCACCGGCCGATCATGGCAGGGGGGTGAGCGCCCGGTCGACAGAACCGGCGAGAGTCACCCGGTCCGGCCCGGGATTCACCCCCGGTCGAGGGCGACGAGCGCCTCTGAGGCGTCGCGCAGCACCGGGCAGGTCAGGCAGCGGGCGCCTCCGCGACCCTTGCCGAGCTCGGCGCCGTCGATCTCCAGGACCTCGACCCCGCGGGCAGCGATCGCCCGGTTGGTGCGGCGGTTCTTGCCATAACCGATGACGACGCCCGGTTCGACCGCCAGGACGTTGTTCGCCGACCCCCACTGCTCGCGCACCTGCTCGTGCTCGTCGCCCCCGGTGGGAACCACCTCGAGCGACGCCAGACCGAGGGCATCCGCGACCGCGCCGAAGAACGACGGTTCGGGGTGGACGTCGAGGGTTCCGTCGGCCGAGCCCGGGCGCAAGGAGTAGGCCGGCGCGGCGTCCATCACCGGCCGGTACGCCGTGACCTTGTCGACGTCCAGGAACGTGAAGACGGTGTCCAGGTGCATGTAGGCACGCACGGACGGCAGCGCCACGGCGATGACGCGCGTCGCGGCCCCCTTGCCGAACATGCTCAGCGCCACCTTCTCGACCATCGAGGCGGTGGTCCGCTCCCCGATGCCGATCACCACGGTGCCCGCGCCGATCGGCATCATGTCCCCGCCCTCGATCGAGGCGCCGCCGAAGTCCTCCTCCTCGGCATCGGCCAGGGCGCCGTCCGGCGGGTACCAGAACTCGAAGCCGGCGCCGGCGAACCGCGGGTGGAACCGGTAGATCAGCCACTGGTTGAGCGTCTCGCGCCGCCGGGCGTGCCAGAACAGCGGGTTCAGGCACACGCCCCCGTAGAGCCAGGCCGCCGGGTCGCGCTGGAAGAGGGAGTTGGGCAGCGGCGGCAGGATGAGCCCGCTCGGTGCGCCCGCGGCGCCGACGAGGGAGTCGCCGCGCCCGGCTGAGCCGCCCTCCAGATCGAGCTCCGCGGCCATGAGCCCACCGACGAGGTGACGGGCGAGCCGCGCCCCCGGCCAGGACTCGAGCTGGGCCCGCACCGTGTCCACGAGGACGGGGCCCACGGTCAGGTCGTTCACGGTCCGCTCGACCGCCCGCAGCCTGGCGCGCGGGTCGGCGTCGAGGGCCTCCGCAAGCAGGTCCTGGTGGTAGAGCACCTCGACACCGCGCTCGCGCAGGAGGGCCACGAACGCGTCGTGCTCACGCTGGGCGTCCTCGACCCGTGGCAGGTCGTCGAAGAGCAGGTCGTCGTGGTTGCCGGACGTCAGGCGTTCGAGCGAGATGTCCGGGCGGTGGACGATCACCGTGCGCAGGCGCCCCACCTCGGAGTGCACCCCGTACACACGCCACCTCCCCCGCAGCCTGCTCCGAGGATGGCCCTGACGGTCGTCGGACGCCAGTACGGAGCAGGTGCGGGGCAGGTGCGGGCTGAGTGGCGGTGTGGGTGGCGGTGTGGGTGGCGGTGTGCGTGGCGGTGTGGGTGGTGGTGTGGGTGGTGGTGTGGGTGGCGGTGTGGGTGGCGCCCCGTGGCGACGGGGAGCCGGACGGGCTCCTACAGCGACTGGGCCACCCGGAAGCCGGCGTGGATCGCGTCGCCTACCTTGGCCGGCTCGAGGCAGTCGCCCACGAGGTGCACCCGGGGGTCCTCGAGCGCTGACGGACCAGTCAGCATGACGTTCGGACGGACCCCGAACGCGGTGACCACGGTGTCCGCGGGAAGGGTGACCGGTCCGGACGGCCCATGGGTGAGCACGCCGCGGTCGTCGATGGCGCG
>DASXVR010000246.1:0-3218 GCA_036504175.1 Actinotalea sp.
GTCGACGAGGGCGTGGTTGGCGGCGATGAACGGGTCGGAGCGGCCGCAGCCGACCCGCAGGGCGACTCCCCGCAGCCGGTCGGTGTGCGCCAGGACGTCGTGGGCGTCGAAGTCGGCGGCGTCGTCGAAGGCGCCGTCTGCGGTCTCGCCGGCTCGCCGCCACAGCGCTGACGCATCGACCGCCACGGCCCGGACACGCTCCGGGACCGTCTCGGCGAGCAGCAGCGCGCCGTAGCCGCCCATCGACCAGCCAGTCAGGCCGATGGCATCGGTTCGCAGACCGCGCTCGCCCAGCAACGGAAGGAGCTCCTCGAGCAGCATCGCCTGAGGGTCGTCGCCTTCAGCCCGGCGGTGCCAGTAGGTGTGGTCGCCCCCGTCGACGGCAGCCAGCGCGAAGGGAGGCGTCCCTTCACGAACCGCTGCCGCGAGGAACCGGTGCAGGGCGTGGGACCCGAACGCATCGGCGGCACCACCCCCTCGACCGTGCAGGACCAGGGCGACCGGCAAGGGATCCCCAGGTTCGGCCCCCGGGGGGTAGGCGACCGCCCAGCTCACCGTGCGGCCCCGGGCCGAGGAGTCCAGGTCCCCACGGATCACCGGACCGGTCGGGCCGGGCGGAACGGCGCCACGGGGCGGGCTCAACCTGTCGAGGACCTTGCCGCCCTCCGTGACGGCGCCCACGGCGACGACGGCGGACAAGCCGGCCCAGCCTCCGAGAGCGAGGGCCTGTCGGCGTGTCAGGTGCACCCCGCCATCCTGCTCGTCCGCCCACCACGAGTGATCTTGGCGCGCCGACCCGGGACCCGGTCGCGCCCGGCCGCCTGACCTGCACCGCCCCGGTTCCCTGCCGCAGTGCACTGACCGCGTGTCGCTGCGGCAGCGGATGCTGGATACGTCAACTACCTTTAGCCTTCCCCTGCCGGACACCGCGCGTGCCCGGCTGACAGGACGTCTCGAACTCCCCCGCCGCGACCGCGAGCGGAGCTCCCTGTGTCCGGTCCCTTCTGCCGGTTCGCACGCCGACCGAAGGACCAGGCCACATGCCGAACGCCGTCGTCGCACGCCTCCTCACTGCCGGGCTCGCCTCGGCCGCCCTCCTCGCCCCTGGCTGGGCGATCGCACCCGCCTCCGCGGTCAGCACGTCCGCCAGCTGCGCCGACGTCCTGCTGGCCCAGCCGACGGCGCCCGACGGCGAGTACGAGATCACCGTCTTCGACAAGACGGTCACCGTCTGGTGCGCCGACATGGCAACCACCCCGGTCGAGTACCTGACGCTCCCCAACACCGGCGGCTCGTACAACTTCAGCCAGGACACGTTCTTCGTCCAGGTGACGACGCACTACACCCGCGTGCGTCTCAACCTGCCGAGCGCGGTGGGTGACAGCTTCTCCGTCGACCCCACCGACGACCGGTTCGCGACCAGCGACGGCGCACCCCAGCGCACCTGGGGGTCCACGGGCAGCTGCTTCAACCAGCCCAACAGCGCGAACCTGGACCTGACCGGGACGCCCTTCGGCATGAGCACTGACAACTTCGTGCACAGCGGCTGGGGCAGCACGACGATGTCGGCGAACACACAGGTCATCGACGTCTTCGGCGGCGGCGACTGCGGAGGTGTCTACGCGGCCAACCCCTTCCCGCTGAGCTGGCTGTACACCGCGCCGTCGGTCACCACGAACCCGGCGGACCAGACGGTCGCCTCGGGCGCTGACGCCACGTTCACCGCGTCGGGCACCGGGACGCCGACGCCGACGGTCACCTGGCAGTCCTCGTCGGACGGCACCACGTGGACCGACGTCACCGGCGCCCCGTCCGGCACGCTCACCGTTCCGGCCGCGACGTACGCGCTCGACGGCACGCTCTACCGTGCCCTCATCTCCAGCGACCAGGGCACGGCCGTCACGTCGTCCGCCACTCTGACGGTGACGCCGATCGCACCCGGGGTGTCCGACCCGTCCGACACGACCGTCGTGTCCGGCAACGACGCGACCTTCAGCGTCACCGTGACCGGCGACCCCACGCCGACGATCCAGTGGCAGCTGTCGACCGACGGGACGTCATGGTCCGACATCGACGGTGCGACCGCGCTCGACCTCGTGCTGCCGGGTGTCACGACGGACGACGACGGGTTCCTCGTACGTGCGGTCGCCACCAGCACGGCAGGAACCGACACCAGCGCGTCGGCGCAGCTGACCGTCGACCCGTCGGCTCCGACGGTCACCGACCCGGCCGACGTGAGCGCCGCGTCGGGCGGTGACGCGACCTTCTCGGTGGAGGTGACCGGCGACCCTGCGCCGACGGTCCAGTGGCAGACCTCGGCCGACGGCGTGCTCTGGACAGACGTCGCCGGCGCCACGAGGACCGACCTCGTCCTGTCGGGCGTCACGACCGCTCAGGACGGTCACGCCTACCGGGCGATCGTGACGAACGCCGGTGGCTCCGCGACGAGCGGTCCCGCGACCCTGTCCGTCGCCGCTGCGGCCCCTGTCATCACCACGGCGCCCGTGGCCCGGACCGTCGACGTCGGGGACGACGCCGTCTTCACCGCCGCCGCCACGGGCGACCCCGCCCCGACCTACCAGTGGCAGACCTCGGTCGACGGCGTCTACTGGACCGACGTCGCCGGCGCGACGACCGGAACCCTCACCCTCGCCGACGTGACGGCTGCCCAGAACGGCCTGTGGGTGCGCGTCTACACCGCCAACGACGGCGGTGCGGCTGCCTCGGACGGGGTCCGGCTGACGGTCCTCACGCCGGCGGTCGTGGCGCCGACGGCGCCCGTCACGCCGGTCAGCCTGGTGCTGGCAGCCCTGGCAGTGACCGGTGGCAGCCCGGCCACGATGCTCATGCTGGCGGGCACGCTCCTCGTGGCCGGCGCGGGCAGCATCGTCCTCGCGCGGCGGAGGCGGACCACGGTCTGACGATCGACCCGCACATCGCATGACCGACGGGCAGGTCCCCTTCGCGGGGGCCTGCCCGTCGTCGCGCCCGGACGTCGCCTGCTACCCGAGGCATCACGCGCGGATCGCTGCGCACCTCCGCCTGGGCGCTGCCCGTGCCTGGGTACGCTGGGACCGCGGCAAGGCCCTCCCGCCCCCGGCCCGCGGGGCGTCGGGTGGGGCCATCGCGCGCCCCGCCCCCGTAGCTCAGTGGATAGAGCATCGGACTTCTAATCCGCAGGTCGCAGGTTCGAATCCTGCCGGGGGCGCCCTGCCGGG
>DASXVR010000247.1:0-1656 GCA_036504175.1 Actinotalea sp.
GCGCTCACCACGCTGCTGGTCCTCGGGGTGCTCGGCCAGGCGGGCTGGATCGGCCTGATCTGGCGACTTGTCCCACCGTCGGGCTGGCCGCCGTGACGGCGGGTGCCGCCGGTGACCTAGACTGATCTCGGACATCCGTCCTCTCCGCCGTCCAGAGCGTGCGCCTCGGCCTGTGCCGAAAGGCCTCCCTGGCGGCGCCCGGGGAGGGCACGAGACGGACGAGGAGGAGCCACCGATGGCTGCGATGAAGCCGAGGACCGGCGACGGGCCGCTCGAGGTCACCAAGGAGGGGCGCGGCATCGTCATGCGCGTCCCGCTCGAGGGCGGCGGTCGTCTGGTCGTGGAGCTCAACGCCACCGAGGCTCGTGAGCTGGGCGAGGCGCTGACGTCAGTCGTCAGCTGAAGCGCATCCCGTCGTGACCGGTGCCGTGCTGAGGATCGCCGCGTGGTGAGGACCCCTGCTCCTGGCGTGCCGCGACGACGTGCGGCCGAGAAGGTCCCGGCGGTGCCTCCCCTGGTGGAGGCCCTTCCCGACGTACGCGTCGCCCGCGGGTCTGTCGCCACCTCGCCGCTGCTGGCCGGTGCAGGCGTCGACGCGCTGCTGCTCCCGGTGGCACCCCCTGTCGACCACGAGGAGGGTGTGGACCCGCGCACCGGCACCGCCGACGCGGCCGCGCGCTACGGGATCGACCTGGGAGACCTGGCCGAGCGTCTCGGCCACACGGGCGCGGCCGGCGAGGCGCAGACGGTCGAGCTCCCGCGACCCAACGGCACCGCAGAGCTGCCCTGGTCGGGTCTGCCCGCACGGGTCGTGCTGATCGGCGTCGGCACCGGGTCGCCGGCCGACCTGCGCCGGGCCGGGGCCGCCATCGCACGTTCCACCCGGGGGCTCGCCCGCGCCGTGACGACAGTCGGTGAGGACGCCGGGGCGGACGGTGCCCGAGCCCTGGTCGAGGGCTACCTGCTCGGCGCGTACCGCCACCCCACGCGCTCCACCGGCACCCCGGCGCCGGGACCGGCGGGCTCGCTCATCCTGCTCGGCAGGTACCCCGAGTCGGTCCTCGAGCAGGCCCGCATCGGTGCCACCGCGACGTGGACCGCCCGAGCCCTGACGGTCACACCGTCGGACACCAAGAACCCGGCGTGGATGGCCGAGCGTGCTCGGGAGCTGGCGGTAGCCGCCGGCCTCGCGGTCGAGGTGCTCGGACCTGACGAGCTGGCTGTGCGCGGGTTCGGCGGCCTCCTCGCGGTGGGCTCGGGCTCGGCGACGGGCCCCCGGCTGGTGACCGTGCGCTACGAGCCGCCCGCCACCGGGCGCGGAGCCCGCGGGCGCGGGACCGTCCGCCACGTCGTCCTCGTGGGCAAGGGCATCACGTACGACACCGGCGGGCTGTCGATCAAGCCCCGCGAGGCGATGGTGCCGATGAAGACGGACATGGCAGGTGCCGCCGTCGCGCTGGTCACCGTGCTGGCCGCCGCGCAGGCAGGGGTGCGTCACCGGGTCACCGCCGTCCTGCCCCTGGCGGAGAACGCGTTCGGCGCGGCCTCCTACCGCCCGGGCGACGTGCTGCGGGTCTACGGCGGGACCACCGTGGAGATCGCCAACACCGACGCCGAGGGCCGCATCGTCCTCGCCGACGCCCTCAGCCACGCGGA
>DASXVR010000248.1:0-7983 GCA_036504175.1 Actinotalea sp.
CGGTGCGGTCGGCGCGAGCGGCGCGGTCGAGGAGGTCGGCGCGGTCGAGCCGAGCAACGATGCGGCGTCGCACAGCAGGTCGAGGCCCTTCTGCGGCGCGAGCCTGCCCACCGTGACGAGCAGGCGCTGGTCGGCGCCCACATCCAGCGCTGCACGGACGGTGTCGACGGCAGCCGTGACCCCTCGCCGCGGCGGAGCCGGGACCAGCGCCCTCGCCACTCGGCGTGCCCCTCGGTCGCGGGCCCGTGCAACCAGGTCCCCCGAGACGCCGAGGACCGTGTGCGCCCCCCTCGCGACGACTGACTCCAGCACGCCGGCGACGGCCGTGATGGCGCGTCCCCCGACGGGCAGGTTGTGCAACGTCACGACGACGGGTGGACGGCCGGCGGCCAGTCGCGCCGCGACGACAGCCAGTGCCCCCGCCCGCAGCCCGTGCGCATGGACCACGTCGGCGCCCGACGCGAGCGACCGCAGCCGGGCGACGGTACGCAGGTCGGACGCTCCGGGGCGGTCGGAGATCTCCACCGGTCGGAAGGCCGGACCCCCGACGGCCACCAGCTGCGACCCCAGGGCTCCGGGCCCGGCGACGACGACCTGCACCCCCCTGGCATGCGCGCCGGCGGCGATCTGCGCCACGTGGCGGGCGACACCACCGGCGCTCGACCCGAGGACCTCCAGCACACGCAGCTCAGCCATCGTCGCCCTCCGTGGATGCCGTCGCCGGCACGCCGTCGGTCGCCGCGGAACCGTCGACGGACGGCGAGCCACCCGCCCGACGCGACCGCACCGCTGCGAGGACGGCATCGCGGTCGGCCGCGGCAGCAGCGAGGGCCACCAGGGCCACCGCCCCGAGGGCACCGACCACCCCGGCGAGCACAGCACCACCGAGGCCCGTCCCTGCCGCGGAGAGGACCGCGTCCGCGACGCGGCGCCCGACGACGGCGGCCACGGCGCCCGCCACCAGCAGGACCGCCGCTGTCCGCAGGACGCCAGCCGCGGCTTCACGACCCGCTGTCCTCACGACCGCGGCCAGGAGCGCGGCCCCGCCCACGGTCATCCCCAGGGAGGTCGCCAGTCCGAGGCCCTGGAGGGTTGCCGTACGGTCGGGCGCACCCCCGGTCAGCAGGGGCACGGCGACGAGCGCGACGGCGATCACCGTCGTCCAGCCGGTGACGGTCGCGATCACGGCCGCCCGCCCCCGGTCCAGGGCGTAGAGCGCACGCGAGAGGTGCAGGATCAGCGCGAAGCCGAGCAGGCCGGGCGCCGTCCAGGCCAGCCCCACCGCCATGCCGGAGAAGTCCGCCCCCGGCCGCAGCGCCGCGAACGCCTGCTCGACGGCCGGGCTCACCGCCAGGAGGGTCGCGGCACCCGCTGCGGAGACGATCAGCAGCACGCGCGTCGTCGCCGACGTGAGCCGGGCGAAGCCGATCCGGTCGTGGTGGGCCGCCCGCTCGGCGAGCCGCGGGAACGTCGTCGTCGCCACCGGCACCGCGAGCACGGCGTAGGGCAGCAGGTAGACGGCCTGGCTGAAGTTGAAGACGGTGAACGTGCCGTCGGTGCCGTAGGCGTTCGCCTGGCGCAGTGCGACGGCGACGGCCGCCTGCTGGGCGAGCAGCGCACCCACGCCGGCCACCGCCAGCGGTCGCGCACGGGACGCGATGCCCTCGGGGAAGCGCAGTGCGGGGCGCAGCCGCACGCCCAGGCGGTGCACCGGCCAGAGCAGGGGCACCGTCATCGCCGCGACGCCCGCCGTCGTCCCCCACGCCAGCCACGCGAGCGCTGTCCCCGGCACCGCCGCGAGGTCCGCCGACGGTGTCATGGCACCGAACGAGAGGTAGACGCCGACCACCACGAGGCTGCTGACCAGCGGGGCGACAGCGGGCCACAGGAAGCGGTGGTGCGCCTGCAGCACACCTGTGAGGACCACGCCCAGGCCGTACAGGGGCATCTGCGGTGCGAAGACGGCGAGGAACCCGGCGGCGGCGTCGAGCTGCTCGGGCGAGGGGTCGTCCAGGAAGAACCCCACGAGCGGCCGGGCAGCGAGGGCGACGACGACCGCCAGCGGTACCAGGACGGCGAGCATCCACCCGAGGAGCGCCGAGGCGATGCGATCGACGTCCGCGCGCATCCCCCGCGTCAGGGCCGTCGCCAGCAGAGGGACGACAGCACCTGCCAGCGCGCCGCCGGCGGCCACCTCGAAGAGCACGTTCGGCAGGGTGTTCGCCGCGTTGTAGGCATCGCCCAGCGCCGTGGGGCCGATCGCGGCCGCCTGCGCGAGCGTCCGTCCGAACCCGACTACCCGGCTGGCCACCGTCACGACGGCGATCGTGGCCGCGGCACCGGCAAGGCCCGCCACCAGGGGACGGCCCTGCTCGCTCACCCTCGACGACCCCATGCGTCGAGGTCACGGAGGACGGGCGTGCGTGCGATGACCTTGGTGAAGCTCACGCGCTCGCTGGCCACCGTCAGCGCCACGGCGCCGGCGAGCAGCGCCCATCGTGCGGGCCGCGGCGCGCTCAGGACGGCGGCCGTCCCGGCCAGCGCACCCAGGGCGTTCGCCCCGGCGTCCCCGAGCATGTCCCGCTCGGCCAGGTCCCCGGGCAGCGACGCCGCGGCTGCGCCGATGCACGCGGCCGCTGCCGGACCACCCGCGCCGGCGAGAGCCGGCGCCGCCGCGACGAGAGCGGCCTTGAGCGCCCGGCCAGGGCGCAGGTCCAGCAGGTTGACCAGGTTGGCGCTCGCAGCGATGAGCGCCCCTGACGTCACGACGTCGAGCCCCCAGGCGGCGCCGCGGCCCCTCCCACCGGCTGAGGCCGATCCACCGGGCCAGGGCGTCAGGATCGCGGCGGCAGCGATCGACGTCGCTCCGATGCCGAGGACCTTCAGACCGCCCGTGGTGAGCTCACCGTGGGCGAGCGCACCGAGGTGACCGCGCAGTCCCTTGCGGTTCCGGCCGGCGTCCTCCGAGAGGTCGTCGACGAGCCCGAACGCTGCGGCTCCAGCGCCTGCCACGCCCGCTGCTGCCGCAGCACGCCCGTGGCCGCCGAGGATCGCTCCGGCGACGAGCCCCGCGGCCGTGGCGGGGCCCTCGAGCAGGCTGATCGGCGCACCTCGGTGGTTCGTCCTGGTCCACCGCGGCCCGCGCGCACCCGGGAACGCGTCGGCAGCGCGCCGTGCCAGCCGCGTGGCGACCGCGGCCCCCACGCCGGCCACGAGGACGTCCCGGACGGCGCGCCCGTCGGTCACGGCGTCGCGCCGCCGCTCGGCGCGGTCGGGGTACCGGCATCGGCCGGCTGGTCCGTCTGGACCGCGGCGCGCATGATGGGCGGCAGGACCACCCGCGGGGGCATCGCGGCCGTGGTCCCGTCACTGGGTCCGTAGTGGCCGACGGTGCCGGCGATCCGCGCGCTCAGCGCGAGGGGCACCGAGATCTGCCCGGTGAGCGTATGGACCGACTCGACGGTGCTCAGCTTCGCGGCCGCGTCGTCGTCGGCGCGGACCTTGTCGATCAGGGTGTTGTCGGCCAGCTCGCCCCCGGCGATCACCGCGCCCGTCGCCCGTGCCTGGGCCGCCAGGCCGATCTGCAGCGCGGCAGCGAGCTGGGCGTCCCTCAGCTCGTTGTCCGCCGACTCCGAGGGGGACGGCGAGGGCGTGACGGTGCCGGTGCTGGGCTCTCCCGCCGTCGTCGGTCCGGCCAGGATCACGATCGCGTCGGCGGGGAGCGTGATGTCGCCCTCCGACGAGATGAGCCCACCGTCGGTCAGCAGCTGCAGCACCACCCCGGAGTTGTCCGAGAGCCTGTCCGGGTCGGTGGGTGCGGCCGCCGTCAGGGCCTGCACCAGGGCCTCGGCCAGCTCGGTGTCGGTACCGGCGTCCTGGGCGGGCACCGGGTTGAGGTAGTCGACGAGGGTCCCCGCGAGCGTCTGCCGGTAGGTGACCTTGGCCGGGTCGTTCCACCCGTCGGTCACCTGGACCGTCGCCGTGACGGTCGCGCCGGCGTCGCCCAGGCGGGCGGCGACCTGGTCGCGGACGTCGCCGCTCACGTCGGCGAGCTCGATGATCGCCACGCGCCTGTCCGTCAGGACGCCCTGGAGCAGGGACGGGGCCACCGCTGCGAACGCGGCCTCCTGCTGGGAGAGCTCGCTCGCTCGCGCCGACAGCTCGTCGCGCAGGTCGGCCTTCTCCGAGCGGAGCTGGTCCACCTGGCCGGTCAGCGTGTCGCCGATCGCCTCCTTGAGCGGGCCCGCGCCCAGCGCGATGCCGACGGCGAGCGCGAGGAAGACGGACATGAGGGAGACCAGGTGGTACCGGAAGTCGATCACGATGGGTTCTCTCGGTAGGAGACGGACGACGCTGTCATGCACCGCCACCGAACAGGGACCGCACGCCCGACCACAGGTCGTCGAGGGACGCAGCGACGAGCCCGAACATCGTCTGGCCCGCGGAGGTCGATGCGAGGGCCACGCCCAGGGCGAGGAGCCCGGCCGCCACCAGCCACGCGAGCTGCCAGTTCGAGATGCGCTGACGGTAGAGCCGCGAGACGCCCTTGGCGTCGATGAGCTTGCCGCCGACCCGCAGGCGGGTCAGGAACGTGCTGGCCATCCCCGAGCGACCCTTGTCCAAGAACTCCACGAGGGTGGCATGGGTGCCGACGGCGACGATGAGCTCGGCGCCCTTGTCGTCGGCGAGGAGCATGGCGACGTCCTCGCTCGTCCCGGTCGCGGGGAACACCACGTGCGGCACGCCCAGCTTCTCGACCCGCTCGACGCCCGGCGCACGGCCGTCACGGTAGGCGTGGACGACGATCTCCGCACCGCAGGTCAGCGCGCGATCCGAGACCGAGTCCATGTCGCCGACGATCATGTGCGGCGTCCACCCCGTCTCCAGGATGGCGTCGGCCCCGCCGTCGACCCCGATGAGGATCGGACGGTACTCCCGCACGTAGTGGCGAAGAGCCTGCAGGTCTTCCTTGTAGTGGTATCCGCGCACGACGATCAGCACCTGCCGCCCGTCGATGACCGTGCGCACGTCCGGCACGCCGACCCCGTCGAGGAGCAGCTCACGCTCCCGACGCAGGTAGTCCATCGTGTTGGCCGCGAACGACTCCAGCTGTACCGCCAGGCCCGCGCGCGCCGCCTCCATCGCCGCGGCGACACTGGCGTCGTCCTGGACGGTCCCTTCGGCCACCAGCTGCTCGCCGGAGAACACCGAGCCGTCGACCACCCGGACCTGGCCGCCCTCGTGCAGCGCCAGGACGTCCGGGCCAAGGTCGTCGACGAGGGCGATCCCGGCAGTCAGCAGGATGTCCGGGCCGAGGTTGGGGTAGCGACCTGACGTCGAGCGCGCGGCGTTGAGCACCGCGACGGGACGGCACGCTGCGAGCGCCTCGGCGGAGACCCGGTCGATGTCGAGGTGGTCGATCACGGCGATCTCACCGGGTCTCAGACGCTTGGTGAGGTTCTTCGTCCTGGGGTCGACGCGCACCGTGCCGTGCAGCCCGGGTTCACTGGGCGCGGCTCGACGCTGACGCAGGCTGAGTCTCATCGTCGCTCATCGTCCCACGACTGAGCGCTCCAGAAGCTCAGCGGCATGCTCGAGAGCGGTGGCGGAGTCCTCCTGGCCCGAGAGCATGCGCGCGAGCTCCGTCACACGCTCCGGGCCCTCGACGAGGCGGACGTCGGACTGGGTGACCACGTCCGCAGCACTCGCGGCGTCGTGGGACTTCGTCACGACCAGGTGGTGGTCGGCGAAGGCGGCGACCTGGGCGAGGTGGGTGACCACCACCACCTGCGCCTGCCGACCGAGCTCGGCCAGACGACGACCCACCTCGACGGCCGCCTTCCCCCCGACCCCGGCATCGACCTCGTCGAACACGAACGTGGGCGGGTGGGCGGCAGCCGAGTGCGGCGACGTCGCGAGGGCGACCTCGATCGCGAGCATCACCCGCGACAGCTCCCCGCCCGACGCGCCCTGCCCGAGGGGTCGTGCCGGTGCACCCGCGTGGGCGACCAGGAGCATCTCGACGTCCTCGGCGCCCCACGGGCCGAGCTCGGGTGTCGGGGTCAGCCGCACCTCGAGCTGAGCCGAGGCCATCGCCAGGCCGTTCAGCTCCTCGGTCACCGCTTCGCCCAGGCGACGAGCGGCATCGCTCCGGGCAGCGGTGATGGCCTGCCCGTCCTGGACAAGGAGGTCCTGGAGGTCGGCGAGCCGCGTCCGGAGCGCCTCGGAGCCCTCGTCGCCCTGGTCCAGCTCGAGGAGTCGCAGGCCCGCTCGCTGTGCCCACGCGAGCACGTCGTCCACGGAACCGCCGTGCTGACGGGCCAGCGCGGCGAGGTCCGACCTGCGGCGGTGCACCGCCTCGAGCCGCTGGGGGTCGGCCTGCACCGAGTCGCCGTAGCCGGCGAGCTCGGCGACGACATCGGCCAACAGGTACCCCACCTCGGCAAGCCGCCCACCGAGCGTGCGGAGCGCCTCGTCATGGTGGGAGACCTGGTCGAGGGTGCGGCGCGCCCGGTCGACCGCGGCAACGGCTCCCTCGGACGCCCCCGTGTCGTCGTCTCCCGCGAGGGCGGCGTAGGCGGTGACTGCTGCGAGGCGCAGGTCCTCGGCGTGGGCCAGGCGCTCCTGCTCGGCCGCCAGATCGGCGTCCTCGCCGGGGCGCGGGTCGATCCGCTCGACCTCGGCGAGTCCGAGCCGCAAGAGCTCTGCCTCGTGCCGCCGGTCCTCGGCGTGGGCGACGCGGTCGTCGAGCTCCGCCTGCAGGCGGGCACGCTCGGCCCATGCCGACCGGTAGCGCGCGACTGTCTCGCCGTGCTCCGGTCCGGCGAAGGCGTCGAGCGCCTCGCGCTGGCGCCGGGGGGAACGCAACCGGGCCTGGTCCTGCTGCCCGTGCACGGTGACCAGCTCGTCGGCGATCTCCGCGAGCACACCCTGTGGAACGCTGCGCCCTCCGAGGAACGCCCGCGAGCGACCCCCGGCGGCCACCGTGCGCACCACGAGCAAAGTCCCGTCCTCGTCCACCTCGCCACCGGCCTCGCGGACGCGTACCGCGGCTGCCGAGTCCGGGTCCACCGAGAAGCGACCCTCCGCACTGGCCTGGCGGCTGCCCACCCGCACGGCCCCGGCGTCGGCACGTCCGCCGAGCAGCAGGGCCAGGCCGGTCAGGACCATGGTCTTCCCGGCACCGGTCTCCCCCGTCAGGGCAGTCAGACCCGCACCGAGGCGGACCTCCGCGCCGCCGATGACGCCGAGGTCCGCGATCCGGATCTCCTCGATCATGCGGGCGACCCCGAGGCCCCCGTCACGGGCACCTCAGCCGCGACGCCCGTAGCGGGCACCTCCGCCGCGGCCGCCCGCTTGGCAGAGCTGCCGTTCGGTGCCCGCCCGCGCCAGCCGCTGACGGGCAGGGCGAAACGCGTGACCAGCCGGTCGGTGAACGGTGCGTGCGAGAGCCTGGCGAGGCGCACAGGCACCGTCCCCCGACGCACCTCGACCCTCGTCCCGACCGGCAGGTCGGACTTGCGCCGACCGTCGTAGGTGAGTACCGCTGACGTGGGAGAGCGCGTGACGACCTCGACAGCGAGGACCGACGTCGGCCCCACGACGAGCGGGCGTGAGAAGAGCGCGTGAGCCGACACGGGCACCAGCAGCATGGCGTCGACATCCGGCCACACGACAGGGCCGCCCGCCGAGAAGGCATGGGCCGTCGACCCGGTGGACGTGGCCATGACGACGCCGTCGCAGCCGAAGGACGACAACGGGCGCCCGTCCACCTCGACGACCACCTCGACCATCCGGGCACGGTCCGACTTCTCGACCGTCGCCTCGTTCAGCGCCCAGCCCACCTCGACGTCGCCGCCGGGCCTCATCACCCGCACGTCGACCGTCCGCCGCTCCTCGACGTCGTAGGCACCCGCAGCGATCCGGCGAACGGCCTCGTCGATGTCCTCCCGCTCGCTCTCCGCCAGGAAGCCGACATGGCCG
>DASXVR010000249.1:0-16835 GCA_036504175.1 Actinotalea sp.
GGCGCTCTCCGCGGCGGGCACGGTGACGAAGTGGAACGGTGCCGGCCCGTGCCAGAACCAGACCTCACCGGCGAACTCCAGCCTCATCGGGACAGCATAGGAACGGTGCTCAGCCCAGGCGGGCCGCGACCGCGTCGTGCACGGGGACGACGCGCGAACGGAGGGCGACGTGCAGCTTCCCGCCCTGCCGGAGCGCCATCACGACCTCCGGCAGCGCGCCGAGCCCTGCCTCGTCCGCGGCGCCGTCGTCGTGCAAGGAGAAGCGCAGGCGCGAGTAGCAGTGGGTCAGGAGCGCGACGTTCCCTGCCCCTCCGACCAGCCCGAGGATCTGCTCGGCCAGCTCGTCGTCGTTCATCGGAGCTCCGTCCCAGTCGACGGCGAGGCTGCCTGGGCGGTGAGCCGGGTGACGTGCAGGGCGAGGTAGAGCAGCTCCTCGGTGGTCACCGCCCAGCCGAACCGTTCGGCGAGCAGCGTCGAGATCCGTCCGGCGCACGCCCACTCGCGGGGCTTGGCCGCACGGACCACGTCGTGCAGGTCCGAGCCCGTCTCGACGAACTGGCGCCCCTGCGCCTGCCTCAGGAACAGGTAGCGCAGGTGGGTGACGAACCGGGCGACCGGCACCGAGTCCTCGTCGATGTCCACGCCGTACTCGGCCCGGATGATCGCCAGGGTCTCGGTCAGGACCTCGGTCATGCGCATGGTCGCGGACAGGTCGCTCGACCCGAACTGGGCGTTGACGAAGTGCAGGGCCAGCGGCACCGCCTCCAGGTCGGGCAGCCGGATCCCGCGGCGGGCCTCGATGATGCGCAGCGCCTCGCGGCTGAAGGCGACCTCGGCGGGGTAGAGGTACTGCACCTCCCAGCGCAGCGGGTACTCGATCTCGCCCGCGCCCTCCCGCGCCCGCCGCAGGGCGAAGCTCACGTGGTCGGCGAGAGGCACGAGCACGTGGTCGGTGACGTGCGGACCCAGGGCGACCTTGGCGGCCCGGACGATCTCCTCGCACACGTCGATGTCCTCGAGCGGGATCTCGTCGACGAAGGCGGCGAGCCGCTCGGCGGTGGTGGTGCCACCGGGGACGAACGTCTTCTCGATGAGCGACTCGTCGATCCGGTCACCCGGGGACGCCTGGAAGCCGAGCCCGCGCCCGAGGAGGACCAGCTCGGTCCCGCGGTCGTCGACCCCGAGCACGACGCTGTTGTTGAAGACCTTCTTGATCCTCACGCGCCTCTCCTCCGTTGCAGACCGCGTACGACAACTATGGCGGAGCGGTCCGCTAGACGGGACGCCGCAGGCTCGCGCCCCGCGTGCGGATGACCTCGGCGTACCAGTCGAACGACTTCTTCTTGTAGCGCGCGAGGGTGCCCGTCCCGTCGTCGTCGCGGTCGACGTAGATGAAGCCGTACCGCTTGCTCATCTGCGCGGTGCTGGCCGAGACCAGGTCGATGCAGCCCCACGACGTGTAGCCCATGACCTCGACGCCGTCGGCGATCGCCTCGGCCACCTGCACCAGGTGCGCGTCGAGGTAGTCGATCCGGTAGTCGTCGACGACTGTCTTCACCCCGTCGACCTCGACGAGCTGGTCGCGCGCGCCGAGGCCGTTCTCGACGATGAAGAGGGGCTTCTGCCACCGGTCCCAGAACTGGTTGAGCACCAGGCGCAGGCCGATCGGGTCGATCTGCCAGCCCCACTCGCTCGCGGCCAGCGTCGGGTTAGGGACGCCACCCATGATGTTGCCCGCGCCGGCGACCTTCTTGGCGGGGTCCGCGGTCTCGCAGATGCTCATGTAGTAGCTGAAGGAGACGAAGTCGACGGTGTTCGTCAGCAGCTCGCGGTCCGCATCGGTGATGGTCAGCTCGATGCCGTGCTCACGGAAGTACCGCAGCGCGTAGCCGGGGTAGGCCCCGCGCACGTGGACGTCGCTGAACATGAGGTTGGCATGGTCGGCCTCCATCGCCGCCAGCACGTCCGCCGGGTCCGGGGTCAGCGGGTAGATCGGCATCGACAGGACCATGCAGCCGACGAGGGCGTCGGGCATCATCTCGTGGGCGATCTTGGTGGCCAGCGCGCTCGCCACGAGCTCGTGGTGGATCGCCTGGTAGAGGTCGCTCTGCGAGAGCTGGTCCTTGGGGGTGTTGATGCCACCGCTCATGAACGGGGCGTGCAGCACGGAGTTGATCTCGTTGAAGGTCAGCCAGTACTTGACCTTGGACCCGTAGCGGGCGAACAGGGCCCGCACGTAGCGCTCGTAGAACGTGATCAGGTCGCGGCTCACCCAGCCGTCGTACGTCTCGGCCAGGTGCAGCGGCGTCTCGTAGTGGGAGATCGTCACGAGCGGCTCGATGCCGTGCTTGGCGCACTCGTCGAACACGCGGTCGTAGAACGCGAGGCCCTCCTCGTTGGGCTCGGTCTCGTCGCCCTGCGGGAAGATGCGGCTCCACGCGATGGAGATGCGGAAGGTGGTGAAGCCCATCTCGGCGAGCAGCGCGATGTCCTGCGCGTAGCGGTGGTAGAAGTCGATCCCGACGAGCTTGAGGTTGTCCGGGGTGGGCCGCTCGGTCCGTCCGCCGGGGAACCCGCCGTGCGGGAGCACGTCCTGGATCGACAGCCCCTTGCCGCCCTCGTCGTAGGCGCCCTCGAGCTGGTTGGCCGCCGTGGCGCCCCCCCACAGGAACGTCGGCGGGAAGAGGGCGGCTGCTGCGTCGTTCATGGTCGTTCTCCGTGTTCTGGGTTGCCCCGGTGGTGCAGGTCCTGTCGTGGCGCGCGGGCGCCGGGCGGCCGGTGACCGCGGGTGCGGTCACCGGCCGGTGGTGCGTCAGGCGACGACGTCCAGCACGAGCTCTGCCGGGACCACGTCGCCCTCGGCCACAGGGACCACGGCCGAGTAGCTCGCGGAGTTCGTGATGATCATCACCGTCATCGGGTTGTAGCCCGCGGCGACGATCCCGTCGATGTCGAACTCCGTGAGCAGCTGACCCACGCTCACCCGCTCACCTTGACTCACGTACGTGGTGAAGTGGGCACCCTTGAGCTCGACGGTGTCCAGACCGACGTGCACCAGCACCTCGAGACCGTCGTCGCCACGGATGCCGAACGCGTGCGGCATGACGGTCACCAACGTCCCCGAGATCGGCGCGTACGCCTTGCCCTCGGAGGGGATCACGCCCATGCCGCTGCCCATCGCGCCCGACGAGAAGACCTTGTCGGGGACGGCGTCGAGCGGGACGACCCGGCCGGCGACGGGCGCCGCGATGGCGACGGCCTCGGACGGGACGGTCCCTGTGGCGGTGTCCTCGGGCGAGCCGGCGGCTGCCGCGGTGGTGGGGACGTCCTTGAAGCCGAGGGTCATGGTCAGCACGAACGCGATGACGATCGCCAGCCCGGTGCCGAGCAGCTGGAGGGGGAAGCTGCCCACGTTCATCGTGGCGGTCAGCGTGATGGCGCCCGGCAGGACGAAGCCCTCAGCAGCCGAGCCACCTGCGGCAGCGATGGCACCGCCGACGGCGCCGCCGATGCAGGCGTAGATGAACGGCTTCTTCAGGCGCAGCGTGACGCCGTAGATCATCGGCTCGGTGATGCCGGCCAGGAAGGCCGAGACCGTGGCCGGGCCCGCGACCTCCTTGAGCTCGCGGTTGCGGGTCTTGAGGAACACCGCGAAGCCGGCACCGGCCTGCGCGAGGACGGCGGCGAAGAGCGGTCCGGTGAGCAGCGAGTAGCCCTGGAGCGAGAGGTCCTGCACGATCATCGGGACGAAGCCCCAGTGCACGCCGAAGATCACGAAGATCTGCCAGCCGGCACCCATCAGCGCACCGCCGATGAGCGGCGACAGCCCCCAGAACCAGTTGATCGCGTCCGACAGCCCGGTGCCGACCCAGTTGGAGACCGGGCCGATCGCCAGGAAGGTCAGCGGCACGATCACGGCGAGGACGACGAGCGGGGTGACGAAGTTGCGCAGCACCTCGGGCAGGACCTTGTTCAGCAGGCGTTCGAGGTGGGACTGGGCGTACACCGCGAGGATCGTCGGGATGACGGCCGAGAGGTAGCTGATCATGACGATCGGGACCCCGAAGAACGTCAGCTGACCGCCACCGTCGGCGAACGCCCTGAGCGTGACGCTCGCACCCTCGGCGTTGGGGATCACCGCGATGGTCGCCGAGTAGATGAGCGCCGAGGCGATGGCGACCGAGACGAACTGGTTGGCCTTGAAGCGCTTGGAGGCGGTGATCGCCAGCAGGATCGGCAGGAACTGGAAGATCGCGTCGCCCGCCGTCATCAGCACCGCGTACGACGACGTCGCTGCCGCCTCGGGCGAGACCTTGACCCACACGGCGAGGAAGGCCTTGAGGAGACCGGAACCGGCCAGGACCCAGAGGAACGGGGTGAAGATGCTGGTGATCAGGTCGATCGCCTTGGCGAGGAGCCCGCCGGACGAGCCGCCCTCACCTGCCGTCACGCGGCTGTTGCTGGTCAGGGACTCGTACACGTTCGCCACGGTGTTGCCGATGACGACCTGGAACTGGCCGCCGGCCTCGACCACCGTGATGACGCCCCGGGTGGCCTCGACGGCCGCCTTGTCGGCCTTGGCGCGGTCGTTGAGGACGAATCGAAGGCGGGTCGCGCAGTGCGTCACCGACTTCACGTTCTCAGCGCCGCCGACATTCCTCAGGACGTCGTCGGCGATCGTGTCGTACTTGCTCGGGGCAGCCATGATTCCTCCTTGAAACACGCGTTGCATCAGCCGGGGGAGGACCGTCACAGGGCACAAAAAAAACCCAAACGACGGCCTGTCGATCCCTGAGCGGGACCTCGAGAACCATCGTTCGGGTTTTGCCTGTTGCGCAGTAACAATCCCAGACGAGGTGGTCGCGTGAGCGACTGGGTGAGGACGATAGCGCCGCCGACCCCGGCTGTCCAGCCCCCTGGTGGCGTGCGCGTACGATCTGGCCCCGTGCCGACAGACCGACCCGCTCCCGCCGCCCAGCCGCCCGTGACCCTGCACCTGGTGCGGCACGGCCGGACCGTCTACAACACCCAGGGCCGGCTCCAGGGCTGGTGCGACTCGCCGCTGACCCCCGAGGGCCTCCTCGGCGTCCGGGCCACGGCCGACCACCTGCGCGGGCTGAGCTTCGCGGCGGCGTACGCCAGCCCGTCCGGACGCACCGTCACCACGGCCCAGGAGATCCTCGTCCACCACCCCGGGACCCCGCTGACCACCGACCCGGGGCTGCGGGAGTTCAGCTTCGGCGACTACGAGGCGGGCCCCGAGGAGGCGCTGTTCTCCCAGTTCAGCGGCTATTCCATGTTCCGCTCGGTGCTCGAGGGGACGTTCGAGGGGCTTCCCGGCGGCGAGCCCGGCCCGGAGTACCTGCCTCGCGTCCGTCGCATCTTCAGCGCCATCGAACGGGCCCACCAGCCGGGCGAGAACGTCCTCGTCGTGAGTCACGGGATGACCCTGATGGCCTACCTCGCGATGATCGGCGGCGTCCGCCCGGACCGCCTGACACCGTTGGCCAACGCCTCCGTCACGACGGTCGAGGTGGCCGGCGACGGCACGACGACGGTGACGGCGATCGGGTACGACCCGTCCGGGGCAGCAGCTCCCGAGCGGTCCGAGCCGCTCGACGACGAGGCGTCCGCCGCCCGCTACCTGGCAACCGAGGGGGAGGTCGCCCGGTAGGCGCAGGGCCCTGCACCGGCGAGCACGCGCCGTCTCGCCCGCGCTTGACGCCGAGCCAGGGCCGCGCGTATACATTCCCCCGACTGGATTGTTACTGACTCGATCAGGCAAGACCTGGAGCACCGCATGACCCGGGAACGGGTCCATGCACCGTTCCGGGTCTTTTTTGTTGTCTGCCGACGACGGCAGGAACTGGGCGAACGGGGAGAGCGACACGTGTCCGAAAGACGAGCGACGATCATGGCGGCCAGCGGTCTGCACGCACGACCGGCCTCGCGGTTCACGCAGGCGGCGGCGGCCAGCGGTCACGCGGTCACGATCGGCCGCGCCGGCGAACCCGGTGTCCTCGCCTCGAGCATCCTCATGGTGATGGGGCTGCGCCTGCAGCACGGCGAGCAGGTGGTGCTCAGCGCGCCTGGGGCCTCCGCCGCCCCGGCTCTCGCCGCGCTCGCCGACCTGCTCGGCACCGACCTCGATGCGGCGGACGAGACGTGAGTGCCGCCGGCGGGCAGGTGCTCGTCGGGCTCGGGGTGGGTCGCGGTGTCGCCGTCGCACCCCTCGCGCTGGTCCGCCCGGCCCCCGTCGTCCCCGCGGACGAGCCGGGACCTGCCGACGAGGCCGGGAGGGCGGCCGCCGTGGCACGCGTCGAGCGGGCGCTGTGCGATGTCGCCGGTGCGCTGCGGGTCCAGGCTGCGAACGCGACGGGCACGTTGCGCGACGTGCTCGGCGCCACCGTCGAGATCGCGGCCGACCCCGGGCTGCTCGCCGAGGCCCGTCGCAGGGTCGAGGCCGGCACGGGTCCCGCGACCGCCGTCGACCAGGCGGTCGAGGGCTTCGCCGCGGTGTTCAGCGCTGCCGGCGGCTACCTGGCCGAACGCGTCACCGACCTGCGCAGCGTCCGCCATCGCGTCGTCGCACGCCTGCTGGGCGTGGCCGAGCCGGGTCTCGGCGCGCTGCTCGAACCCTCGGTCGTCGCCGCCGTGGACCTGGCTCCGGCCGACACCGCGGCGCTCGACCTCAGCCTGGTCGCGGCCATCGTGACCGAGGAGGGCGGACCCACCGGGCACACGGCGATCATCGCCGGTCAGCTCGGGCTGCCGTGCGTCGTCCGGGTCCCGGGCATCACCCGGCTACCGGTGGGCACGCTCCTCGCTGTGGATGCGGCTGCCGGTCAGGTGACCGTCGCACCGTCGGCCGACCTGCGCGCCACGTTCTCGGTGCGATCCGTCGCCGAAGCCGCCCTGTCCGAGGACACGGCACCCGGGGCGACCCGCGACGGTGTGCCCGTCGACCTCCTGGCCAACATCGGCACGCTGCAGGACGCCGAGCGGGCAGCACCGACGGCCGTCGCCGGGTCCGGGCTCTTCCGCACCGAGGTGCTCTTCCTCGAACGGCGGACGGCGCCCTCGCTCGCCGAGCAGACGGAGGTCTACCGGGCGGTGCTGCAGGCCTTCGGCGATCGCAAGGTCGTGGTGCGCACGCTCGACGCCGGGGCCGACAAGCCGTTGGCGTTCGCCCGCCAGACGGTCGAGGAGAACCCGGCGCTCGGGGTGCGCGGCTACCGCCTGGTGCGCACGGCACCCGAGCTGCTCGAGACCCAGCTCGAGGCCCTCGGCGCGGTGGCCAGGTCGCTGCCCGAGGCCGAGCGTGCCCGCCTGTGGGTCATGGCCCCGATGGTGGCAACGGCGGCCGAGGCCCGCGACGTCGCCACCCGGGCCCGGGCCCACGGGATCGCCCGGGTGGGCGTGATGGTCGAGGTGCCTGCTGCGGCGCTGCGCGCCCGGGCGATCCTGGCCGAGGTGGACTTCGTCTCGCTCGGCACCAACGACCTGGCCCAGTACACGATGGCCACCGACCGCCTGCGCGGGGAGCTGGCCGACCTGCTGGACGCCTGGCAGCCCGCCGTGCTCGACCTGGTGGCGACCACCGCCACGGCAGGCCGCGAGGTCGGCAAGCCTGTCGGGGTGTGCGGCGAGTCCGCGTCCGACCCGCTCATGGCGCTGGTCCTGGTCGGCCTCGGCGTGACGAGCCTGTCCATGGCACCGGCCGCGGTCCCGGCGGTGCGCTTCGTGGTGCGCCGGCACTCGAGTGCGCAGTGCCGGGCGATCGCCGCGGCCGCCCTGGGCTGCGACAGGGCAGTCGCCTCGCGTGCGGCGGCGCTCGCGCTGGTCGAGCCCGAGGTGCGGACGGTCCTGCGGCTGGGGTGAGCCGGCCGCGGCCCCGGCGTCAGTGCGCTGCGGGCTCGCGGGCGGGCTCACCGATGCGTGGCTGCGGCTGTGGGATGACCGCGTCCACCACCATCGAGCCCTCGACCGGCCCCTCGATGACCAGCGGCTCGCCCGTCTCCACGGGCGGGGCGACTGGTGCGCTGCCGAAGGCCGTGCGGGCTCGCCGGTACGCCGGCACCAGCACGACCACGGCACCGAGCCAGGCGAGGGGGTTGCCCCACACGACGCCCGCGTAGCCGAAAGCCGACCCGAGCACGATCGCCGCCCCGACCCGCATGATCAGCTCGATCATCCCCGTCACCGTGGGGACGAGGGTGTGCCCGAGGCCCTGGAGCGCACCGCGCAGCACGAAGAGGATGCCGAGCATCGCGTACGTGGTCCCGTTGACGGCCAGGAGCTGCGCCGCCATCGCGACGACCCGCTCCTCGCCCGGCCCGACGAAGGTCGCCACGATCGGCGAGCCGGCAGTGACGAGCACGGCGCCCAGCACCGCGGCTCCTGCCACGGCCATCCCGGTGGCCTGGGCGACGCCGCGCCGGATGCGGTCCGGTCGCCCGCCCCCCTTGTTCTGGGCGACGAACGTCGAGACGGACAGTCCGAGCGAGGCCAGCAGCGCCACCGCGAGGCCGTCCACCCGTGCCGCGGTCGTGTAGGCGGCGACGGCCTCGGCGCCGATGGAGTTCAGCCGCAGCTGCACGGCCAGCGCGCCGATCGCGATGATCGAGGCCTGCAGCCCCATGGGGAGCCCGATCTGCAGGTGGCGCAGGAGGTCCTCCCGAGCCACACGCCAGTCCTCGCGTCGCACGTGGAGCACCGGCACCCGCTGCCGGATGTAGGCCAGGCACAGCGCCACCGACACCGCTTGCGAGGTGACGGTGGCCAGGGCCGCGCCACCGACGCCGAGACCCGCGACCCGCACGAGGAGCACGACGAGGCCGACGTTGAGGCCGCAGCAGATCGCCAGGAACACCAGCGGCGTGCGGGAGTCACCGATGGCCCGCACGATCGCGGCGAGGAAGTTGAAGAACATCGTGGCCGTACCGCCGGCGAAGCTCACCGTCGCGAAGGTGACCGCCTGCGGGACCAGCTCGGCGGGGGTGCGCAGCATCCCGAGCGCCGGTCCCACGGCGACGAGGGCGACCACCGTCAGCACGATGCTGGCGGCCGCCGTGAGCAGGGCGCCGGAGGCCACGGAGCGCCGGACAGCGGCGTGGTCGCCGGCCCCGAACGCCTGCGCCGTCGGGATCGCGAAGCCTGACGTCATTCCCCAGGCGAAGCCGAGCAGCAGGAACATGAGGCTGCCGGTCGACCCGACTGCGGCGAGGGCGTCGACGCCCAGCGTGCGGCCGACGACCACGGCGTCAGTCACCTGGTAGAGCTGCTGCACCACGTTCCCGAGCAGCAGCGGGACGGCGAACGTGAGGATGACGCGCCACGGGCTGCCGGCGGTCAGGACCTTGGCCATGAGGGAGGAGTTCCGTACTGGGTGGGGGACGAGGAGGCGGGCACCTCACGGCCGTGGCCGAGCAGACGCTGCTCAGATCGTATCGTTACGACTCGGCGAGATGTGAGTCATTTTCCGGGACCGTCACGCGTCCGGGCGCACCGATCGGTCCTCCGCGCGTCGGCGGAACAGGAACGAGACCCAGCTGCGGAACGGGCGCCAGCCGTCGGCGACGGCGGTGAGCCTGTCCACGTCGCCCGGGTCGACGCCGTACGCCCGTCCCATCTCGGCGTGCAGGCGGGGCTCCGCGCTCGGGAAGACGTCGGGGGCGCCGGCGCCCCGGATCAGGACGAGCTCGGCGGAGAACGGTCCGATGCCGGGGATGCCGAGCAGCGCCGCGCGAGCTGCGTCCGTGTCGGCGTCGCGCAGGCGTGAGCCGTCGAGCACGCCGCTGCGCGCGGCGCGGGCCACCGCGTGCAGCCGCTCCAGCCGGCGCTCGTCGACGCCCTCGATCTGCCGGACGGCCAGAAGGACCTCCGGTGCCGGGAACGCTGCCAGCTCGACCCCGGCGACCTCGTGGCGGGTGCCCAGATCCCTCGCGATCCGGCGGCGCACCGCCGCTGCCACGGTCATCCGGTTCCGCTGGCTCAGCACGGCCCAGGCCGCCGCCTCGTAGGGGGACCCGAAGCAGACCGGCCGCAGACCGGGTTGCTCGGCCACGAGCCGGCTCGCCTGCGCGTCCGCCGCCACGGCTCCGGCCAGGCCCCGGGCGTCGACGTCGAGCGAGAGCATGCGGGCGACCTGGCTGGTCAGCGCCTGGCCGGTCACCGGACGGCCCTGATCGTCGTGGGCATCGACGCTCACCTCGCCGGTGGGCTCCTGCCGGAGCGCGACGCCGACGGGACCGCCTCCGTCGAGCACCAGGGCGAGCCTGAGCACCCCGTCATCCGGGCCCGCGGGAAGGCCGGCCGGGGTGAAGCCGGTCAGGAACGACCGGGCGGCCCGGAGCGAGAAGGGGCCCAGGGGTGTCAGGGGCGACGTCACACCGCGACGGTAGGTCCGGCCACCGACATGGCGGGCAGTCGGCAGGCGTGACCCGGGACCGGGCTCAGGCCTGGAGGGGGCGGGTCACCACGAGCAGGGTGCGGGTCAGTGCCAGCCGGGGGAGGTCGCGCTCGTCAGGACCGCCGCCGGCGAGGATGAACGTCTGCATGGCGTCGGCCTGGACCGTGCACAGGAGGCGGACTGCTGCCCGCGGATCCATCGTGAACTCACGGCCCGCCCGGGCGGCGGCGCGCTGGACGATGGGGAGGAGCGAGTCCTCGAAGCGCTGCTGGTAAGCGAGGTAGTCGGTCGCCACGCTCGGGTCGCGCATGGCCAGCAGCAGGAACTCGCTCGACACCAGGCACCAGGTGCGGTTGTCGAACGGGCCGACGAGGAACTCCAGGACGAGGTCGCCGATCTTCGCCTCGCCCAGCTCGTCGAGGTCGCCCAGGCCGTCGAGGGTCGGCAGGAGGGCGTCGACCTTCTCCGTGAGGGCGGTGAGGCGCAGGGCGTGCTCCCGCTCCATCAGCGCGAAGAAGAGCTCTTCCTTGGTGGTGAAGTTCGAGTAGAAGGCACCGCGGGTGAAGCCGGCACGCTCGCAGACCTGCTCCACGCTCGCAGCGTGCACGCCCAGCTCGGCGAAGACCTCGTACGCGGCGTCCAGGAGGCGCTCGCGGGTGCGTCCACGGCGCGCGGTCTCCGCCGCTCCTACCGTCACGTGCTCGGGGGACCTGGTGGTCATCGGGCTCGCCTCCTCTCGGCGGAAGCGTAGTGACGGGGTTGGCGATGCACGAACGTATCGGATACGTTAGCGCATCGGATACGCCGGTGTATCGACCCCAAGCCCCTGCTCCGTGCCCGGAGGCACCTGTGTCCTCACTCCTGTACCGCCTGGGCCGCACCGTGTACCGCGCCCGGCGGCGGGTGGCTCTCCTGTGGCTCGTCGTCGTGGTCGCCGCAGGGGCCGGAGCGGGCCTGCTCAACCAGGGCACCAGCGACGCCTTCTCCATCCCGGGCACCGAGGCCGGTGACGCCCTCCACCAGCTTGCACGGACGTTCCCGCAGGTCAGCGGCACCACGGCCCGCTACGTCGTCGTGGCCCCGGCCGGCGCCACGGTGAACGACGCAGCCGTGCGTGACGCCGTCGCGGCCGCGGTCACGACCCTCGGTGGGCTCGACCAGGTGGCTGCCGTGGCGGACCCCTACGGCGACCAGGTCAGCGGCGCCGTGTCGGACGACGGCAGCGCGGTGGTCGTGGCCGTGCAGATGGACGGTCAGTCCGGTGCCATCACGAAGGACACCCGTGCGGCGCTGGAGAAGGTCGACGCCGACCTGGCCCGCACGCTGCCCGCGGGTTCGCAGACGGCGCTCGGCGGAGAGCTGTTCGCCAACGCCGTCCCGGGCGTCTCGCTGACCGAGGGCCTCGGACTGCTCGTCGCCCTGGTGGTGCTGGTCGTGACCTTCGGCTCGTTCCTGGCGGCCGGGATGCCGCTGCTGACCGCGATCCTCGGCGTCGCGCTGTCGATGTCGGGCATCTTCCTGGCGACCCTCGTCGCACCCATCTCGTCGACCACACCCCTGCTGGCCCTCATGCTCGGGCTCGCGGTCGGCATCGACTACGCGCTCTTCATCATCTCCCGCCACCAGGGCCAGCTCCGTGCGGGCATGGACCCCGAGGAGTCCACCGCCCGGGCTCTCGCCACGGCGGGGTCGGCGGTGGTCTTCGCCGGCCTGACGGTCATGATCGCCCTCGTCGGCCTGGCCGTCGCCAAGATCCCGTTCCTGACCACGATGGGTGTGGCGGCCGCGTGCGGGGTGGGTGTGGCCATCGTCATCGCGGTGACCCTCACGCCCGCCCTGCTCGGGTTCGCCGGTGATCGCCTGCGGCCGGGATACCGGCGTGAGCGCCGGGCGGCGCGCCGTGCGGAGCGGTTCCGCGCGGCCGGCGGGCGGCAGGACGGGGCAGCGCCGGTGACGACCGCACCGGCCCCTGCGACCTCCGGCTGGGTGGACCACACGCACGACCCGGTCGTCGCCCCCGACGGGCACAGCAGGTTCTTCCTCGGCTGGGTCCGCGCCGTGACGCGGGTGCCCGTGCTCACGATCGTGCTGGTCGTCGGCGCGCTGGGCGCACTGTCCCTGCCTGCCGCAACCCTGCGGCTCTCGCTGCCCGACGCCGGTTCGCAGCCGGCGGGCAGCCCGGCCCGCGAGACCTACGACCTCCTCGCCGAGCACTTCGGCCCCGGGTACAACGGACCGCTCATCGTCACCGGCACGATCATCGGCTCGACCGACCCCCTCGGCCTCATGGCCGACCTCGCCGACGAGATCCGCGCGCTGCCCGGGGTGGCGGCCGTGCCGCTCGCGACGCCGAACCTGAACGCCGACACCGGGATCATCCAGGTCGTCCCCGAGGGCGGCCCGGACTCCGAGCAGACGAAGGCGCTGGTGCAGGAGATCCGCGACCGCCATGACGACCTGCAGGCCCGCTACGGCGTGGACCTCAAGGTGACAGGCGTCACGGCCGTCGGCATCGACATCTCCGCGCGGCTGGGAGCGGCCCTGCTCCCCTTCGGCCTGCTCGTCGTCGGGCTGTCGTTCGTGCTGCTCACGATGGTGTTCCGCTCGCTGTGGGTGCCGCTCAAGGCGACGCTCGGCTACGTCCTGTCGGTCGGCGCGTCGTTCGGCGTGGTGGCTCTCGTCTTCGAGCACGGCTGGGGAGCGGACCTGCTGGGCGTCGGCCGGCTCGGCCCGGTGATCAGCTTCATGCCGATCGTCCTGATGGGCGTCCTCTTCGGCCTGGCGATGGATTACGAGGTCTTCCTCGTCTCGAGGATGCGGGAGGACTTCGTGCACGGCGGCGACGCCCGACGCGCCGTCCGCACGGGCTTCGTCTCCTCCGCGACAGTCGTCACGGCCGCGGCGGTGATCATGTTCTCCGTCTTCGCGGCCTTCGTGCCCGAGGGCGACGTCAACATCAAGCCGATCGCGCTCGGGCTGGCGGTGGGCGTGTTCGTCGACGCGTTCGTCGTGCGCATGACGCTCGTCCCGGCGGTGCTCCACCTGCTCGGGGAGCGCGCCTGGTACATGCCGCGCTGGCTCGACCGCGCGCTGCCGTCCTTCGACGTCGAGGGGGAGGGCCTCGCCCGTGAGATCGAGCTCGCCGACTGGCCGGAGCCGGGCGCGACCGATGCCGTGGCGGCCGCCGGGCTGCGACTGGACGCGCCTGACGGCACGGCCATCTACCGCGACGTGTCGGTGCGGGTGCCCGCGGGAGGGCTGCTGGTCGTGCACGGACCTCACCGCAGCGGCCGCACCGCCCTGCTGCTGACCCTCGCCGGCAGGGCGCACGCCGACGACGGCATCCTCAAGGTCGCCGGGCTGGTCGCCCCCGAGCGTGCACCGGCGATCCGCTCACGGGTGGCCGTCGCGTCGCTCGCGCGGGCCACCGACCCCGTCGGCGAGCTGCGGGCGGCCTTCCGGACGCGCGTCCCCGTCGTCGTGATCGACGACCTCGACGCCGTCGGCGACCCGGCCCTGCGCGGAGCAGTGCGTGACGAGGTCGACGCCGCCCGAGCCGACGCCGCCGAGCACGGCCGTCCGCTGACGCTCGTCGTCAGCTGCCTCGACCCGGCAGCCCTGGCCGGCCTGCTACCCGACATGCCCGGCGCAGCGCTCGCCGTGGCCGTCGCCCCTCTCGACCTCAAGGTGCGGTGATCGGCGTGACCTCGACCTTCAGCCTCCTGCGAGCCGAGCGGGCCCGGACCCCCGGGCGGGCCACCTGGGTCAGCGTGCTGGGCCTTGTCCTGGTGCCGGTCCTCGTCGGCGGCCTGCTCACCTGGGCGCTCTGGAAGCCCACCGAACGGCTCGACCGGATGACCGCCGCCGTCGTCAACCTCGACAAGCCGGTCACCGTCGCGGGCCAGATGGTCCCGCTGGGTCGCCAGCTCGCCTCCGCACTGGTCACCTCGGCCGGGGCGGCCGAGCCCGCCGCCACGTCGCCCGGCTCGGCGCGTGCCGCCAACGTCTCCGGCTCGGACTCCGCGGGCAACTTCACCTGGGTGCTCACGGACGCCAAGGACGCCGCCAGCGGCCTTGCCGCCGGCACGTACGCCACCGTGGTGACCATCCCGCCGGCGTTCTCCGCAGCGGCGACCTCGTCCGCCGGCTCCGCGGACGACGCGGTGCAGGCCACCATCGACATCGCCACGAGCGGCCGGTCCCGCCTGGTCGACGCGGCCGTCTCCCAGGCGGTCACGGACACCGCGATCCACCTGCTCAACACCCAGCTCACCTCGACCTACCTCGACCGCGTCCTCGTCGGCTTCACGACGCTGCACGACGGCCTCGGTCAGGCGGCCGACGGCGCAGCCGCACTCGCCTCGGGCGCCGGTGACCTCGGCACGGGGGCTTCGCAGCTCGCCGACGGCACGACCGGCCTCGCGGACGGCGTCAGCGCCCTGGGCTCGGGCGCCGGCACGCTGGCGACGGGTGTCCACGGGATCGCCGACGGAGCCGGCAGCCTGGCGAGCGGGCTCTCCCAGCTGGCCTCGCAGACGTCCGCGTCCGCGTCGACCGCCTCGGCGTCCGCGGGCCAGGTCGCCGCGTTCACCCAGGGCCTCGACGCCCTGGTGACCGGGGTCAACGGCCCCGGCGGTCTCGCGCAGGGCGCGGCAGGACTCTCCGCGGGCGCGGCCGGCCTCCGCAGCGGGCTCAGCAGCCTGCTGCAGACCCTCGACACCTCCGCGACCGCCTGCGCCGCAGGCGACCAGGTGGCCTGCGGGACCGTCTCGGCCATCATCGACGCCCAGCAGGACGCGACGGCGCCGGCAGCAGGCCAGCAGCCGACGGTCATGTACTCCGCAGGTGCGCTGGCGGCGGGAGCAGCAGGCCTCGACGCGGCCGTCTCCACCGGGACCGCGACCGCACCGGCGCTCTCCACCAGCGTCAGCCGGCTCGCCGCCGGCGGTCACCAGCTCGCTGACGGTGTGACCGCCTCCGCGAGCGGCCTGGGCACCCTCGCCGGCTACCTGCGCCAGTCGGCCGACGGTGCCGCAACGCTCGCCTCGGGTGCGCGCAGTGCCGCTGCGGGGGCGGACAGCCTCGCGGGTGGCGCAGCCGACGCGGCCGTCGGGGCGGGCGCCCTGTCCAGCGGCGCAGGCCAGGTCGCCGCCGGGGTGGGCTCGCTCGCCGCGGGTGCCACCCAGCTCGCGTCAGGCCTGAGCGCGTCGACCAGCCAGGTCCCCACCTACACCGCGGACCAGGCCACCCGCCTGGCGGACGTCGTGGCGACCCCCGTCACGGCTCGCTCCGCTGACGACGCGGGCCTCTTCGGCTCGACGAGCGTGCCGTTCCTCGCGGCGCTCGCCTTGTGGCTGGGAGGGCTGGCCAGCTTCGTCGTGCTCGGTGCCGTGCCGCGCCGCGCGCTCGGTTCGACCCGGTCCTCGGTCGCCCTCGCGCTCGGGGCGTTCGCACCCGGAGCCCTGGTGGGCGCGGTGCAGGGTCTGGCCCTCAGTGCCGTGCTGGGCTTCGCGCTCGACCTGTCGGCCGGCGGCTGGGCGGCGTTCACCGTCCTCGCCGTGCTCGCCGGGGTGGCATTCGCGGCGGTGAACCAGGGGCTCGTCGCGGTCTTCGGTGGGGTCGGCCGGTTCATCGCGGTGCTCGTCGCAGTGGTGGGCCTCGCCGGGGCAGTGGTCTCCACGGTCCCGGCGCTGGTCGTGGACCTCTTCACCGCCTCCCCGCTGTCCGCGGCCCTGCACGGGCTCCAGGGTGTGGTGACCGGGGAGTCCGGAGCCGGGACCGCAGCAGCAGCCCTCGTGGTGTGGACGGTGGTCGGGGTGGCCGCAGCGACGGCGGCGGTCGGTCGCCGGCGGGTGGTCCCGGCGGGTCAGCTCGCCCGGTGGTCGCGCGCCACCTGAGCGGCAGCGGCTCAGTCGACGACCTCGTGCGATCTGGCAGACGATCGGCGCGATCCAGCCGCTGACGCCAGGAGCGGCGCGGTTCGAACGGGCAGAGGTCTACAGGCTCCGGAACGAGGTCGAGGTCACCGTGCTGCGGTGAGTGCCGATCCGTGGCCTCGCCGGGCCCCTGCGCCGACGCTCAGCCCACCGCCTCGCCGGGCTCGTCCGAGGCCGCGGCCTCCTGGGCGCTGAAGGCCTTGTCCGGCCAGTAGGCCCACTCCTCGAAGTGCTCGGCGAGACCGTCGTCGGCGAACCGGATCACCCAGAGGTCCCGGTACTCCTGCGGCTCGTCACCGCCGTACCGGACCTCCACCCGCACCACCGCGGTGTCCCCGTCCACCGCGACGGGCTCGGCCGTCATCGTGAACGGCGTCGAGTCCGGCCAGAAGCGCCGGATCGCGTCGAGGCCGACGAGCGGGACGGCGTAGGGCGAGCGGAGGTAGCGCGCGGCCTCGCTGAAGAGGCCATCCAGACCGGCGACGTCC
>DASXVR010000250.1:0-4146 GCA_036504175.1 Actinotalea sp.
CCCGACCACAGGATGCCCTCGACGACCCCGGGCAGCGCCCACGGCAGGATGAGGATCGCGATGACGATCCCGCGTCCCCGGAACGGGTGCTGCAGCAGCACGGCCATCGCGATGCCGAGCACGGTCGACAGGGCGACGCCGACGACGACGTAGAGCGCCGTGTTGGCCGCGCTGTTCATCACCGCGTGGTTGTGGAACAGCTGGACGAAGTTGTCGAGGCCCGAGAAGCGGGTGGGCGGGTCGAGCTCGTTGACCGTGAAGAACGACTCGATGATCGTGAACAGGGCCGGGACGATCGCGAGGCCGACGATGAAGAGCGCCACCGGGGCGACGAGCACGTAGGGCAGCGCGTCGAAGCGCCGCACGAGCGGACGGACGGCCCGGGCCGGCCGGTCGGAACGACCGGCCCGGACCTCCTCGTCACGCACGGTGTCGTCCGCCCGCGGCGTCGGTTGCGCCGACCTCCGCGGGGCGGGGATCACGAATTGCCTGCCTGCTGGTTCGCGACGGCGGCGATGGCGGCGATGGCGTCGGCGACGCTCATGGACCCCGTGGCCGCGGCGTGGAGGTTGGTGTACACGGCGTTGGAGAACGTCGGGTACCAGGTCGGCGCGCCCTCGGGGAACACCGGCGAGGCGGTCTTGAGCATCGCGGCGAGGCGCGTGCCGTCGGCGAGGCTGCCGGACTGGGCCAGTTTCTCGACCACGCTCAGGCGCGACGGGATGAACGACGAGCCCCACAGCTTGTCGGGGCCGTTGAGCCCGGCGAAGTCCTCCTGCGTCGCGGCGCTGTTGAACCAGTCGATGAACTTCGCGGCGGCCTTCGGGTACTTCGCCTGCTTGGGGATGCCCATGCCGTCGGGGTTCGACAGGTTCGAGGCGGGGCCGGTGGCGCCGGGCGTCGGCAGGTACTGGATGTTGCCGGAGACCGTCGAGCTGTCCTTGACGTTGTACAGGCTGTTGATGAGGCCCGAGTAGTCGGACAAGGTGCTGGCGGCCAGCCCCTGCGCCATGAGGGTCTGCTCGCCCTGGCTGTCGTTGACGTTGATGTTGCCCGGGGGAACGAGCCCGTTCTTGACGGCGTCGACCATCCACTGCGCGGCCTTGTAGCCGGCGGAGCCGGGGTCGGTGAACTGCGGCTTGCCCTTGGCGTCGAGCACGGTGCCGCCGAAGGCCTGCGTGGTCTCGTACCAGTAGGTCGACAGGCCCTCGGCCGCCGCGAACGGGATGTTGAGCGGGTACTGGACCACGCCCTTGTCCTTGATCTGCTTCAGGTCGCTCGTGTACTGGTCGATCGTGGTCGGCAGCGTCGTGATGCCGGCCTTGGTGAACAGGTCGGTGTTGACGGTGGTGACCATGTACGACGAGTCGTACGGCACGCCGACGATGTGGCCGTCCAGCGTGAACGAGCCGAGCTGCGGCATGTCGGCCTTGAGCGAGGCGGCGTCGAGGTAGGTCTCGAGCGGCAGGAACCAGCCGAGCTTGCCGAGCTGGCCGACGCGGGACCAGTCGACGTTCGTCACGTCGGCGAAGTACGTCTTCGCGGTCGCGGCGGCGGAGATCTTGGTCTGCAGGCTGTCCCAGTCGGAGTTGGACCAGTTCACCGTGATGCCGGTGTCCTTGGTGAACTTGTCGAGGGCCGCCTGCGGCGGCGGGTCGGCGGGCAGCGCGACGTTGATCGTCACGTTGGCCGGCTCGGTCGACCCAGCCGTGGGCGTGGCGGTTCCACCGCCACCGCTGCACGCGGCCGTGAGAAGTGCGACTGCGGTGAGCCCGGCGGCTCCTTGCCAGGTTGCACGAGATCGCCTTGTCGTCATGGTCCTCGGCCCTCCCTTGGGTCCGGTCCAAACGCGCCGTGCTGGCGCTGATCGTTTGCGCAGTGGGCGCCAGGAGGCGAGGTCATTCTGCGCGCTTCACGCAGACGGTAGATCGCTGAGGCGCGGAGCGTCAACGAGAGAGCCTCTGATGATCGAAAATCCGCGCAGAGACGTTCGATTGCGCAGAACGGATGCGTGTTCTAGCATCCCTGCTGTGCGTAAGAACGACCGGATGGCAGCGATCCTCAAGCGAGCCGGCGACGCCGGAAGCGTCGACGTCGCCGACCTGGCGGAGCTCCTCGGAGCGTCCGAGGCGACGATCCGGCGCGACCTGCAGTCGCTGAGCGCGCAGCACCTGCTGGTGCGCACGCACGGCGGCGCCGTCGTCGGGGACACCGGCCAGGAGCTGTCGGTGCGGATCAAGGAGACGCGGAACCAGGCCGAGAAGCGCCGGATCGGCCAGGCCGCGGCGGCGCTCGTCCAGGACGGCGCGGTCGTCGGCCTCACCGGCGGCAGCACCGCCACCGAGCTCGCCCGTGCGCTCGCCGACCGGCGCGGCATCACGGTCGTGACCAACGCCATCAACATCGCCGCTGAACTGGCCGTTCGCACGCAGCTCACGCTCGTGGTCATCGGCGGCGTCGCGCGGCCCTCCTTCGAGATGGTGGGGCCGGCCGCGGAGATGATGCTGGACAACTACCACCTGGACATCGCCTTCATCGGCGTCGACGGCCTGTCGGCGCAGGAGGGGTGCACCACGTACCACGAGATGGAAGCGCAGACCGACCGCAACTTCCTCGAGCGTGCCCGCCGCACCGTGGTCATCGCCGACAGCTCGAAGATCGGGCGCGTCACCTTCGCCCGGATCGTCCCGCTCGCGCGCGTCGACGACATCGTCACCGACGACGGCGCCGATCCCGCGCAGCTGCGCGAGCTCGCGGAGGCCGGGGTCCGCATCCACGCGGTCTAGAGACCGTTCACGTCGATTGATCGATTCTGCGCGGATCTTGCAAAACCGCGCGGTGTGGTGCAGGGTCGTGATCCGTGACCACCATCGTGTTCCTGGGTGCCGGCAGCGTCGTCTTCACTCGTGACCTGCTCGCCGACCTGCTCTCCTTCGACGACATCCCCGACCTGACGATCCGGCTGCACGACATCGACGCCGACCGGCTGGAGACCGCCGAGGGCATCGCGCGTGCCACCGCCGCCCGGCGTGGCGCCGCCCCCACCATCACGTCCCACCTCGACCGGCGCGAGGCGCTGGCGGGCGCGGACTTCGTCATCAACTCGATCCAGGTCGGCGGCTACGCGTCGACGGTGATCGACTTCGAGGTGCCCGCCCGGTTCGGCCTGCGGCAGACCATCGGGGACACCGTCGGCATCGGCGGGATCTTCCGCGCCCTGCGCACCTTCCCGGTGCTCGCCGCGATCGCGCAGGACGTGCTCGAGATCTGCCCGGACGCGTGGTTCCTCAACTACACCAACCCGATGGCGATGAACATCGCCTACCTGCACGCCGTGGCCCCGAGGCTGAAGGCCGTCGGGCTGTGCCACTCCGTCTACTGGACGGTGCGCGGGCTGAGCGAGATCGTCGGCGTGCCGTTCGACGAGGTGACGTACCGGAGCGCGGGCGTCAACCACCAGGCGTGGATCCTCAGCCTGGAGCACGACGGCGTGGACCTGTACCCGCGCCTGGACGAGCGCATCGCGCAGGACGCCGAGCTGCGCCGCCGGGTGCGGGTCGACATGTACCGGCACCTCGGGTACTACCCGACCGAGTCCAGCGAGCACTCCGCCGAGTACCTGCCCTGGTACATGCACTCCGACGCCGAGGTCGAGCGCCTGCGCATCCCCGTCGGGGACTACCTCGGCATCTCCCGGGAGAACGTCGCCGAGTACGAGGAGACGCGGCGCAAGCTGCGGGCCGGCGAGGACATCGGCGAGCGCGAGCACGAGGCCCAGGAGTACGCGCCGCAGATCATCCACAGCATCGTCACCGGGACGCCGCGCAGCATCGTCGTCAACATCCCGAACGCCGGCCTCATCGACGGGGTGCCGGAGGCGTTCACCGCCGAGGTCCCCGCCGTCGTGGACGGCGACGGCATCCACCCGGAGGCGATGGGCGCGCTGCCGGTGCAGCTGGCGGCCGTCAACGCCGCCTACATCTCCACCGGCACCCTCACCGTCGTCGCCGCCGTCCAGGGCGACCCGCGCCTGCTGCGCCAGGCCGCGATGCTCGACGCCAACACGTCGGCGAGCCTCACGGTCGGGCAGATCTGGGACCTGTGCAACGCGATGGTCGAGGCCCACGGCGACGCGCTCCCCGAGGC
>DASXVR010000251.1:0-9947 GCA_036504175.1 Actinotalea sp.
GCGGTCGCGGCCAGCGTCCCCTCGAGGCGGTCCTCCACGGGGAGGCCGAGCGACTCCCCGACGAAGTCCTTGCGGCTCAGTGCCATGAGCACAGGATGGCCGAGCCGGACGAGCTCGGCCGTGCGACGCGTCAGGTGCACCGAGTGCCACGTCGTCTTGCCGAAGTCGTGGGTCGGGTCCACCAGGACGGACTGCGGGTGTACCCCCGCCTCGACCGCCACCCGGGCCGAGCGGGCGAGGGTCGCCAGGACGTCCTCGAGCACCCCGTCGAGGGGGTCGACACCGCCCGCGGGGTCGGCGAGCACCTCGGGGTCGCGGGCGCTCGACGGGTACTGCGGGCGCAAGGGGTCGGTGCGCGGCGGCAGACCCCCGGTGTGCGAGCACACCAGGCCGGCACCGAACCGGGCCGCGACCTGCGGCAGGCGCTCGTCGTGAGCGGCCCAGGTGTCGTTGACGAGGTCCGCGCCGGCCTCGCAGACCACCTCGGCCACCTCGGCCCGCCAGGTGTCCACGCTGATCGGCAGGTCGGGGAACTCGCGCCGCACCGCCGTGACCAGCGGGAGCACGCGGTCGAGCTCCTCCTGGACACCCACCGCGGGACCGCGGCCGGCCCGCACACCGCCGATGTCGACGAGATCGGCACCCTGCGCCACGGCCGCTCCCACCGCCGCGAGGGCGGCGTCGGTGTCGGCCGCACGGGCTGCGGCGTAGAAGGAGTCGGGCGTCCGGTTGACCACCGCCATCACGGCTGGGCGGTCGGGGCAGAGCACCCGCCCGCGCAGACGCAGGGGCACACCGGACGCCGGTACCCCGGCTCGCTCGCTCACCGGCGGCTCACTGCTGCAACGAGGCCCGCTCGGCCTCCTGCTCGGCCTCGGCGTTCGCGACCACCGCTGCGTTCTCCTCCACCGCCCGCAGCTCGGCGTCGCGCTCGACGACGAGGGCCACGGCCTCGGCCGGGTCGTCGGTCAGCTGGATGAGGTCCAGGTCCTTCTCGCTGATCGTCCCCTGGTCGACGACGGGCCCGCGCAGCCAGTCCAGCAGCCCGCTCCAGTAGGCGGTCCCGACGAGCACGATGGGGAACTCGGTGACCTTGTGGGTCTGCACCAGCGTGAGCGACTCGAAGAGCTCGTCGAACGTGCCGAACCCGCCGGGCAGCACCACGAAGCCCTGCGCGTACTTGACGAACATCGTCTTGCGGGCGAAGAAGTAGCGGAAGTTGACCCCGAGGTCGACCCACCTGTTCATGCCCTGCTCGAACGGCAGCTCGATGCCCAGGCCGATCGACAGCCCGCCGGCCTCCTTGGCCCCCCGGTTGGCCGCCTCCATGATCCCGGGGCCACCACCGGTGATCACCGCGTAGCCGGCCTCGACCAGACCACGGCCGACGGCGACGCCCCAGTCGTACTCGACGGTGTCCGGCTTGGTCCGTGCTGAGCCGAACACGCTCACCGCCGGTCCGACCTCGGCCAGGGCCCCGAAGCCCTCGACGAACTCGCTCTGGATCCGCATCACCCGCCACGGGTCCGCGTGCACCCAGTCGGCGCCGCCCACCTGGGACAGCAGGCGCTGGTCGCTCGTGGTCCGCGGGACCTGACCGCCGCGCAGGAGGACGGGACCCTTGCGGTACGTCTGGCCCGGTTGGCTGCTCTCGGCGTCGAGCTGCGGCTCCCGGTCACCGCGGCGACGGTTGTGGCGGGGCGCCGCGGCATCCGGCACGTGGTCGTCGCTGTGGCGACGCTCCTGACCGGAGCGCGCATCGGGGTCGGAGGTCATGGCCTCGACTCTAGGAGGTCAGCCAGGCGCGGAGCCCACCGAAGCACGCGTGGATGTCGCCGACCGGGCACCGCTCGTCGTCGGCGTGCGCGAGGAGCGGGTCGCCGGGGCCGAAGTTCACCGCGGGGACACCCAGCTCGGAGAATCTCGCAACGTCCGTCCACCCCTGCTTGGCCACCGGAGGCCGGCCGGTGAGCTCGGCGACGGCCGCCGCGAACGCGGCAACGGCGGGACGGTCGAGCCCCGGCCGGGCACCTGCGGCCGCGTCGGTCACGGTGACCGCGAACCCGTCGAACACCTCGCGCACGTGCTGCTCGGCCTCGGCCACGGACCGGGCCGGGGCGAAGCGGTAGTTGACCGTGACCACGCACTCGTCGGGGATGACGTTCCCGGCGATGCCGCCCCGGATGGCGACCGCGTTGAGCCCCTCACGGAACGCGAGGCCGTCGACCGTGACCGTCCGCGGTGCGTAGGCGGTGAGCCGTGCCAGCACCTCCGCGGCGGCATGCACGGCGTTGACCCCGAGCCAGGAGCGGGCGGAGTGCGCTGCCCTGCCGGTGGTGCGGATCTCGGCCCTCAGCGTTCCGTTGCACCCGCCCTCGATCCCCGCAGCGGTCGGCTCGCAGAGCACGGCGAAGTCCGCCTCGAGCCACTCGGGGTGGTCGCGGCCGAGCCGGCCGAGGCCGTTGCGCGTGGCCTCGACCTCCTCCTGGTCGTAGAAGACCCAGGTGACGTCGCGCGTCGGCCCGGTCAGGGTTGCGGCGAGCGCCAGCTGGACGGCGACACCGGCCTTCATGTCGACGGTCCCGCGTCCCCACAGCTCAGGCCCGTCGGGTCCGTCCACGAGCCGTGTCGGGAGGTTGTCCGCCACGGGCACGGTGTCGATGTGCCCGGCGATCACGACGCGTTCGGCTCGCCCGAGGTGGGTCCGGGCGACGATGGCGTCGCCGTCGCGCAGCACCTCCAGGTGCGGGTAGGCGCGCAGGGCGTGCTCCACGGCATCGGCCAGCGGGGCCTCCTCGCCGCTGACCGAGGGGATGTCGCAGAGCGCCCGGGTCAGGGCGACGAGATCCGCTGTGAGGTCGAGCTCGGCCGGCGCTCGGTGACTCTCGGGCGCGGTCCGGGGGCTGTCGTCGGTCACAGCCCCTGACCCTACGGCGAGGCGGCCGCCCGCAGCACGGACGCCATCAGGGACGGTCGCCGGCCACCCCTACCCTGGACCCATGACGCGACGCACGGCCTGGGGCCACGGTCTGGCCACGGTCACCCTTGCGGGTACCGTCCTGGACGTCTGGTACCCGCGTCCGGCGCTGGGCGACGCACCGCAGGACGACGCAGTGCAGGGCGACGCAGTCCAGGGCGACGGTGCGCAGGACGACGGCTCGGCGGCCTTGCGGTCCGACCTCGAGGCCCTCGCGGGCCACGACGAGGCCCGGGCAGTCCGCAGCGTGGTGGTAACCACGGAGGTCGACCTGGACGCACCCCCGACCTCGACGGCCGACGCGTACCTGCGGCTGCACCTGCTCTCCCACCGCCTCGTCCCGCCGCACGGGCAGAACCTGGACGGCATCTTCGCCGTGCTGCCCAACGTGGTGTGGACCGACCGCGGGCCGTGCGAGGTCGAGGGGTTCGAGCAGACCCGGCTGCGGCTGCGCGCCGCCCACGGAGCTCTGCCGACGGTCCTCGGGATCGACAAGTTCCCCCGGATGGTGGACTACGTCGTCCCGTCCGGCGTGCGCATCGCCGACGCGGACCGGGTGCGCCTCGGCGCCCACCTCGCCGAAGGCACGACCGTCATGCACGAGGGGTTCGTCAACTTCAACGCCGGCACCCTCGGCGTCTCGATGGTCGAGGGCCGCATCTCCGCGGGCGTCGTGGTCGGTGACGGCAGTGACGTCGGTGGCGGCGCGTCGATCATGGGCACGCTGTCCGGGGGCGGCCGGGTGACGATCTCCCTCGGACGCCGCTCGCTGCTGGGTGCCAACTCCGGCCTGGGCATCCCGCTGGGCGACGACTGCGTCGTCGAGGCGGGGCTCTACGTCACGGCGGGGACCAAGGTGACGGTGGTCGGTGACGGGGTGCTCGACGACGACGCCGCGACCACCACGTCGACGGTGAAGGCGCGCGACCTGGCGGGCCGCGACGGGCTCCTCTTCCGCCGCAACTCCGTCACCGGTGGCGTCGAGGTGCTTCGCCGCCCCGGGATCGGCATCGCGCTCAACCCGGACCTGCACGTCAACTGACGCCACGTGCCCGCCGGCGGTGCGTGACCCTTCAGGAACGCTCCCCCGGCGCCGACAGAAGGTTGTGATGACTGTGACCCGCCCTGCTCGCAGGCGTCTGCGGCGTCGGCTCCTCGGGATCACGGTGTTCGTCGGACTGGTGGTGGCGGCCTCCGCCGGGGTCGCCGGCTACCTCCGGCATCTCGACGAGGTTCCTCTGGTGGTCCGCTGCGCCGCGAAGGCGGACGGCACCTCCTGGTACCTGCAGACCGACCAGGCTGACACCGCAGCACTGCTGGCCGCGACGAGCCTGCGGCGCGGGCTGCCGGCCCGTGCGACCACGATCGCCCTGGCCACAGGCCTGCAGGAGTCCAAGCTCCGCAACGTGACCGGGGGTGACCGGGACTCGCTCGGGATCTTCCAGCAGCGGCCGTCGCAGGGCTGGGGCACGGCCGAGCAGATCATGGACCCCGTGTACGCCACGAACGCCTTCTACGACGCGCTCGTCAAGGTCGACGGGTACCAGGACCTGCCGATCACCGAGGCGGCCCAGGCCGTGCAGCGGTCGGGCTTCCCGGAGGCCTACGCCGCGCACGAGCCCCAGGCCCGGGCGTGGGCATCGGCCCTCTACGGCTACACGCCTGAGGCCGTCACGTGCACCCTGGGCGACCCGACCAAGGCGGGCGACCCGGCAGCGGTGACCGCCCGCATCACGCGCGACCTGGGCACGCTGCCCACCGCCGTCGGGGCCGACGGGAGCATCACCGTCGACGCGACGCCGATGGCGACCGCCAACGACGCGGACCGGCTCGGCTGGGCAGTGGCGCACTGGGCGGTGGCCGTCGCGGCGCCTCTCGAGATCGTCGAGGTCGACCACATGGGTGCCCGCTGGGACCGGGCGACCGGCCTCTGGACGACGGTGAAGGGTGCAGCAGGCACGCCCGGACAGGTGAGGGTGGTCCTCGCGTCAGGCTCGTGACCTGTCAGGCGCGCCGCGACCTCAGCGGGCGGCGCGGTGCCGGCCTCACCGCGCACGCGGCCTGCGCACTGCGCCCCTCAGCGGGTGTGGGTGGGGGCGTAGTCGCGCGGGGTCGGGCCCGTGTAGACCTGCCGCGGGCGGCCGATCTTGGTCGCCGGGTCGGCCATCATCTCGCGCCACTGGGCGATCCACCCCGGCATGCGCCCCACGGCGAAGAGCGGGGTGAACATGTTGGTCGGGAAGCCCATCGCCTTGTAGAGCAGGCCCGTGTAGAAGTCGACGTTGGGGTAGAGCTTGCGCTCGATGAAGTAGTCGTCGCTGAGGGCGATCTCCTCGAGGCGCATGGCGATGTCGAGCATCTCGTCGCGCTTGCCGAGGTTGGAGAGCACCTGGTCGGCGGCCTTCTTCACGATGGCGGCGCGCGGGTCGTAGTTCTTGTAGACCCGGTGACCGAAGCCCATGAGGCGGACGCCGGCCTCCTTGTTCTTGACGCGCTTCATGAACTCGGTCGCGTCCCCGCCGCCGGCCTGGATCTCCGTGAGCATCTGCAGGACGGCCTCGTTGGCGCCGCCGTGCAGCGGACCCGACAGGGCGTTGATGCCCGCGGACACCGAGGCGTAGAGGTTGGCGTGGCTCGAGCCGACGATGCGCACGGTCGAGGTGGAGCAGTTCTGCTCGTGGTCGGCGTGCAGCAGGAGGAGGACGTCGAGCGCCTTGACCATGATCGGGTCGACGTCGTACGTGGTCCCGTTGGGCTGGAACGCCATCCGCAGGAAGTCGGCCACGTAACCGCGGCCCTGGTCCGGGCCGATCATCTTCTGGCCGAGAGCGCGGCGGTGGGCGTAGGCGGCGATCGTGGGGGCCTTGGCCAGCAGCAGCGCGGTGGCGAGTTCGACGGTCACCGGGTCGAACGGGTCGACGCTCTCCGGGTAGTAGCCCGGGAGGGCGGACACGGCGCTGGACAGGACCGCCATGGGGTGGGCGTTCGTGGGGAACGCCCCGATGAGCGCCTTGAAGTTGTCGTGCAGGTGGGTGTGCCGCTCGACGCGCTCGATCCAGCCGGAGAGCTCGTCAGGGGTCGGCAGGTCGCCGTGGATGAGCAGGTAGGCGACCTCGAGGAACGAGGAGTGCTCGGCGAGCTGCTCGATCGGGTAGCCGCGGTACAGCAGGACGCCCCTGTCCCCGTCGATGTAGGTGATGGCGGACTCGCAGGACGCCGTGTTCATGAAGCCGGGGTCGACAGTGACCAGCCCGGTCTCCTTGAGCAATGAGGACACCACGATCCCGTCATTGCCGATCGACGCTCCGACCACCGGCAGCTCCAGGGCGCGGTCGCGCACCCGGAGCTCGACGGCGGTCGTCGAGGTCTGGATCATGTGTTCCTCCTTGGCGGACAGCGACGGCAGGTCACCTGGGGGTGCGAACCGTTCTCGTACGTGCGTCGTGGCCACGATGACGGTACCTGCGCTCTCGATGGACGGCTAAATCAGTCCACCGGCAGGACATCCATCGACAGCGGTGCCTCAGACGCCGTCGCCTGAGGCAGATGAACACCATGCTGGGGTCAAGGCAAAGTAAAGCAGATAGCTGCGCCGAGACGGGCAGTTTCGCAGTCCGAACATGATCACGCCCCGGTGAGACGGGCCGCTGCCTTCACGACCGCCTCATCGCTCGCGGTCAGTGCCACCCGCACGTGCCGAGCGGCTGCTGCTCCGTAGAACGATCCGGGTGCCACCAAGATTCCGAGCTCGGCAAGGTCGGCGACCGTCTGCCAGCAGTCCTGCCCCGCCCCGGCTGCCCGCACCCACAGGTACAACCCGGCCGGCGACGGCTCGACGACCAGACCTGCGACGTCGAACGCCTCGAGCAGCAGCGCGCGTCGCCGCCGGTAGCGCTCGTGCTGCACCCGGACGTGCTCGTCGTCGCCGAGAGCCGCGACCATGGCGGCCTGCACGGGAGCCGGCACCATCATCCCCGCGTGCTTGCGCACCTCGAGCAGCCGCCCGACGAGGTGCGGGTCCCCGGCGACCCACGCGGCCCGGTACCCGGCGAGGTTGGACTGCTTGGACAGCGAGTGGACGGCGAGCAGGCCGTCGTGGCTGCCCCCCGACACCCTCGGGTCCAGCACGCTCGGCACCCCGCCGGTGAGCCACGGCTCGTCCCAGGCCAGGAGCGCGTAGCACTCGTCCGAGGCGACCACCGCGCCGATGCGCCGGGCGGCCTCGACGACCTCGCGCAGGGCGGCGACGTCGAGGACCGCGCCCGTGGGGTTCGACGGCGAGTTCAGCCAGACGAGCCGGACGTCGTCGCGGCCGGCCCAGTCGCCCACGTGGTCCGCAGGCAGCGGGGTGGCGCCGGCCAGGCGCGCGCCGACGTCGTACGTCGGATAGGCGGTCTCCGGGTGGACCACCACGTCGCCCGCGCCGAGCCCCAGGAGGGACGGCAGCCAGGCGACGAGCTCCTTGGATCCGACGGTGGGCAGCACGGCGACGGGATCGAGGTCCTTCACACCACGGCGGCGCGCGTACCAGGCGGCGACCGCCTCACGCAGCTCGGCGGTGCCGTGCGTGGTCGGGTACCCAGGGGCGTCCGCAGCCGCCGCGAGAGCGTCGCGCACAACGGCAGGCGTGGGGTCCACGGGCGTGCCGACCGACAGGTCGACGATCCCGTCCGGGTGCGCACGTGCCTTCGCCCCGTACGGGACGAGCGTGTCCCAGGGGAAGTCCGGCAGGCTGCCGGTCAGGAGTCCCACGTCAGCAGGACGGGGAGATCACGCGGTGCCGTTCTGCGGCGGCAGCGCGGCGATGATCGGGTGGTCGTGGTCGATCTGGCCGAGCTTGGCGGCCCCACCCGGTGAGCCGAGCACGTCGAAGAACTCGACGTTGGCCTTGTAGTACTCGCTCCACTGCTCGGGCGTGTCGTCCTCGTAGTAGATCGCCTCGACGGGGCAGACGGGCTCGCAGGCGCCGCAGTCGACGCACTCGTCGGGGTGGATGTACAGCGACCGCTTGCCCTCGTAGATGCAGTCGACCGGACACTCCTCGATACAGGCCTTGTCCTTGACGTCGACGCAGGGCTGAGCGATCACATAGGTCACTGGTGGTCCCTCCAGGAGGCAGAGAGTGCTGTCGGCACGGCTGTCAGCGCCGGACCTAGTATCCCCCACGTGAGAAGAGCGCGAGACTGCGGGACCCCGAGCCGGTGAGCGAGCCCCGGGACACCTGGCCTGTGGGTGCACGCGTCGTGGTCCGCCGACGGCTGCCCGAGGGCGGCTACAGCGACGTGCTCGGCGAGCTGCTGGCGAACGACGAGTCGGGCGTGCGCGTGATGACCCGCACGGGCGAGGTCCACGTCCCGGCCGACGTGATCGCCGTCGGCAAGCGGATCCCGCCACCGCCACCCCCGCGGGCGCGGCGCCGCCCCCCGCCCGACGACGCTGCCGCCTCGGACGGGTGAGCGTCCGTCAGCCGCCCGCAGGAGGCGCCGGCGTGACCGGCGGCGTCCCGCAGATGACCTGGTTCTGCGGCTTGTAGCGCACGGTCCAGGACTTCTTCTCCTTCTCGACGCCCTGGAGCAGCAGCCGCCGGCTCACCGTCACGGTGAAGCCGGGGTTGCCCTTGGACTGCGCCTCGCACGTCGGCGACTGGGAGTACACGGTCGTCGGGGTCACCACGCCGGAGCGTCCACCCGTGGTGGTCTCGACGGTCCAGTAGGGGGTCCCCCACACCCGGACGTAGACGCGACCACCCTCGACCCACGCCTGCAGCAGGGCGCCGTAGGGGGTGTTGTTCTTCCAGCGCATGTCGAGCTGGCCGGTGAAGATCGTCGCCTCGCGCCCCTCGGGGTAGCGGGCGAACCACTCGCTGTGCGGGTGGTGCTCGACGTCCTCGAAGCCGGCCAGGAACGCGGCGTTGTACGTGGTCGTGGAGATCTGGGACAGGCCGCCACCCCACGCGTCGGTGTGCTCCCCGTTGACGATGGCGCCGGCCTCGACGAAGCCGTGCGCGGCGTCGATGGGCCCGAGCGCCTCGGTGAGGCTGAACGTCTCGCCCGGCCGCACCAGGACGCCGCTGATCTTGGAGGCGCCGTTGGTGATGTTGCCCGTGCGCCGCGGCTCGCTGGTCAGCGGGGTGGAGAACTCCGAGACGATCTGGGTGATCCCCAGCGCCTGCAGGGCCTCGGTCGACTCGGTGGGCTGGCGCTCGACCAGGTCGACGTGGGCCGTCCGGTCCGAACCGGTGCCCGCCTTCTCGACGGCGGCGGCCAGGGCGTCCGGGTCGAGCGTGGTGCCCGGCGCCCCGGGGACCACCACAGGCGCCCCGTTCTGGAACACGAAGGAGGCGTCCGCAGGGTCGGTGAGCAGGTTGGTCGTCCTGGCGGTGACCGCGTCGACCAGCATCGGACCGTCGAGGTGCAGGGCCAGGTGATCGCCGTCGGGAGCGAAAGACGCCGCGTCGGCGACGACGTCCGGCGGCAGCTCGGCGACCTGGTCGGCCACGGCCACGCTGATCGGTGCGCCGACGAGCGGCTTCGCGACCTCGGTCAGCACGCGGTCGACCTCGACCTGGGTGATCGCCGGGGGCGTGACCTTCGTCGGGAGCTCGAGCGGGCGGGGCGCCGTCAGCCAGCCGTCGGCGACGACAGCCACGGCTCCGGGCTGGTCGATCGAGGTGCCGTCCACGGCGTCGGTCCCCTGCGCCTTGCCGTCCACGAACACGACGGTCCCGTCGACCGGTTCGACGGCCAGGGAGTCGGACAGGTCGGAGACGGCTGCGTCGAGCGCAGCCTGGTCCACCGAGGTCACGGGCTTGACCACACCGATGCCGAAGAGCTGGTGCCACAGGCGGACCGGCTCGAGACCGAAGCCTGTCACCGACGCGATGGTGGCCTTGGCGTCGAAGCGCAGGCCCGCCGTGGTCGGGTCGAGGGTCGTCCGGTTCTCGCCCGCTGCCACGGGGATCGGCTCGTTG
>DASXVR010000252.1:0-5094 GCA_036504175.1 Actinotalea sp.
CCAGCCGTGGTCATCGGCTCCTTCCAGTCGCTGCGCAACGAGGTCGACCCGGAGGGTGCCGAGCGTCACGGCATCACCGTCGTGCGCCGCATCTCCGGCGGTGGGGCGATGTTCATCGAGCCGGGGAACACGATCACCTACTCGCTGACGGTCCCGCCGTCGCTCGTCGAGGGGCTCAGCTTCGAGCGTTCGTACGCGTTCCTGGACGACTGGGTCCTCGGGGCGCTCGCCGGCCTGGGCATCCAGGCCACCTACGTACCGCTCAACGACATCGCGTCGCCTGCGGGCAAGATCGCCGGCGCCGCGCAGAAGCGCATGGCCAGCGGAGCGGTGCTGCACCACGTCACGATGGCGTACGACATCGACGCCACGAAGATGCTCGAGGTCCTGCGGATCGGCCGGGAGAAGATGTCCGACAAGGGCACGAAGAGCGCGAACAAGCGTGTCGATCCGCTCCGCTCGCAGAGCGGGCTGCCGCGCGCCGCGGTCATCGAGGCCTTCAAGGAGCACTTCCGCTCCCTCTACCGGACCGTCGACGGCGAGGTGACGGCGGCCGAGCGCGCGCGCGCCGAGGAGCTCGTCGAGACCAAGTTCGCCACCCAGGAGTGGACCGCTCGCGTCCCCTGACCGGCCCCGGTCAGTCTCGCTTCGGACGAGCCCCGAACACCGCGGTCCCGACCCGGACGAGCGTCGACCCCTCCGCGACGGCCTCCTCGAGGTCACCGCTCATCCCCATCGACAGCTCGTGGGCTGCCTGCGTACCCGGTGCTCCCGATCCCTCGACGTCGTCGCGCACCCCGCGCAGCAAGGCGAAGCCGGCCCGGACGTCGGCTGGCTCGGCCCACCGACCACCGATCGTCATGAACCCGGTGAGCCGCAGCCCGGGCAGCAGGGCGACCTCCTCGGCGAGCCGGCGGGCGTCCTCGGGGGCCACGCCGTGCTTGCTGACCTCACCCGACACGTTGACCTGCACCATCACGTCGAGCACCCTGCCGGCGGCGACGCTCCGGGCAGACAGCAGCCGGGCGATGCGCGCGGTGTCGACGCTCTGCACGCACGCCGCCCAGCGCACCGCCGACGCGACCTTGTTGGACTGCAGGTGACCGATGAGGTGGACCTCGGGGCCGAGGTCCGCCAGGCCGGGGGCCTTCGCCACGAGCTCCTGCACGGTGTTCTCGCCGATGAGGTGGGCCCCGGCCGTGACCACCGCGCGGACCACCTCGAGGGGCAGGGTCTTGGTGGCCACGAGGAGCCGGACGTCACCGGGGTCGCGACCGGCGGCCCGGGCTGCGGCGTCGACACGGGCGCGCACCTCGGCGAGCCGGAAGGCCGACCCAGCGGGTGCGGTGCCGGGCGACGCTGAGCTCACAGCCCGGACCCTATCGTCGAGTCGCCGCCCCTCTCGGGGAAGGATCAGGGTGGTCCCTGATGTCCCGGTTCGTCACGTCGGCCAGAGTGGTCCTGTGACCGCCGCGATCCGAGTCCTCTGGCTGCTCCTCGTGGGCATCTGGCTCGGTCTGGCCTACCTGGTCGCGGCCGCGCTCTCGGCCGCCCTGACCGGTGGTGGGCCGTTCGCGTCGGCGGCGCTGCGGCTCGCCCGGTACGCCGTGTGGCCGTTCGACAGGGCCCTGGTCGGGCTCCCGTCCGAGCCGAGCCCGCGGGTCACCGGTGCCGTGTGGGTGCTCACCGCCGGGTGGTGGCTCGCCCTGGTCCACGTCGCCGTCGGCGTCCTGCTGTGCCTGACCGTCATCGGGCTCCCGTTCGGGGTGGTCAGCCTCACGCTCCTGCCGCTGTCGTTCGCCCCGCTGAGGGCCCAGGTGCGTCCGGCCCAGCTGCGCACCGAGGCCCGCCGCGAGGTCGCCGCCGTACCTGCGTCCACCGCGCCGGCCCGACTGCTCGCCGCATGAGGCTGCGCGCAGCGCGCGGCATGGCAGGGTGATCGCGTGCGGACCCTCCTGAACCTCATCTGGCTCGTCTTCGCGGGCTTCTGGCTCGCCCTGGGCTACGTCGCCGCCGGGATCCTGTGCTGCGTGCTGATCGTGACGATCCCCTTCGGCATCGCCTCGTTCCGTATCGCGAGCTACGTCCTCTGGCCGTTCGGGCGCACCGTCGTGGACAAGCCGACCGCCGGGGCCTTCTCCGCGATCGGGAACGTCATCTGGCTCCTCGTCGCGGGCATCTGGCTCGCCCTGGGGCACATCGCGACGGCGATCCCGCTGTTCGTCTCCATCATCGGGATCCCGATGGGGGTCGCGAACCTCAAGCTGATCCCGGTGTCCCTGCTGCCGCTGGGCAAGACCATCGTGCCGAGCGACCGGGTGTTCGGGGGCTGAGGGCTCTCCTCCCGGCGGACGGGCGCGGTCGGTCGGACGGCGGCGTCGGTCGGACGCGCGAGGTCAGTCGCGTGCGATGTCCGCCACGACGGCGCCGGTCAGACGCACCAGGTCCGCGGGCGCCAGCTCGACGTCCAGCCCGCGGCGCCCCCCGGAGACGAAGACGGTGTCGAACAGCTCGACCGTCTCGTCCACCACGGTGGGGTGAGCAGACTTCTGGCCCAGCGGCGAGATCCCGCCGACGACGTAGCCCGTGGCGCGCTCGGCGGCCACGCGGTCAGCCATCGCGGCCTTCTTCCCGCCGACCGCCGCTGCGAGCGCCTTGAGGTCGAGCTTGCCCGTCACGGGCACCACGGCGACCGTGAGGGTCCCGTCGACGTCGGTTATCAGCGTCTTGAAGACCTGCTCGGCCGGCACGCCGAGCACCTGGGCAGCCTCGAGGCCGTACCCGACGCCGTTCGCGGCGTCGTGGTCGTACGGGTGGGCGGTGTGCGGCACACCAGCGTTCTGCAGCATCACGAGGGCGGGTGTCCCGGCGACCGGCTTGTTCTTGGCCACGGCCAGCACTGTACCGGCGCACCGCCGGCAGGCCCGGGGCGCGACCGAGCCTGCTGGGTCAGAGGCGGCCGGCGGTCACGACGGACAGAGCCACGGCTCCTGACGCGTCGCTCGCCGTCAGGTCGACCACGGCATCGATCCGCCAGTCCCTGTCGCCGGCCGGGTCGTCGAGGACCTGGCGGACCTCCCACAGCATTCCCTCGGGACGCGGGCGCTCGGTGATCATGAGCATCGCGGGACCGCGCGCATCGGGCCCGGTCCCGATGTCCTCGTGCTCGTCGAAGTAGGGGTCGAGGGCTGCCGACCAGCGGTCAGCCGTCCACGGCTCGCCGTCGGGATCCAGGTCGCCGAGCGCGGCCAGCTCGGTCCAGCGCAGACGCGAGGCGAGCTCGACCCGGCGGAACAGGGCGTTGCGCACCAGGACCCGGAACGCCCGCGGGTTCGCCGTGATCGGCGGGGGCGGCTCGTCCCGCCCGCCCGAGGGGTGCTGCGCGGCCTCCTCGACGGCGTCGGGGCTCTGCAGGCGCTCCCACTCGTCGAGCAGGCTCGAGTCGGTGCCGCGGACCAGCTCGCCGAGCCACTCCAGGATGTCCTCGAGCTCCTCGGTCCGCCGCTCGGAGGGCACCGTCTGCCTCAGCGCACGGTAGGCGTCGGCGAGGTACCGCAGCAGGACGCCCTCGGTGCGGTCCAGGCCGTAGAAGGACACGTACTCGATGAAGGTCATCGCGCGTTCGTGCAGGTCGCGGACCACCGACTTGGGAGAGAGCTCGTGGTCGGCCACCCAGGGGTTGGTGTGCCGGTAGATCTGGAAGGTCGCCTGCAGCAGCTCGGCGAGGGGCTTGGGGTAGGTCACGTCCTCGAGGACGGCCATCCGCTCGTCGTAGTCGTAGCCCTCGGCCTTCATCGCGGCGACGGCCTCGCCGCGGGCCTTCTTCTCCTGGGCGATGAGCACCTGGCGCGGGTCGTCCAGGGTCGACTCGAGCACCGACAGGACGTCGACGGCGTAGGAGGGTGACTCCGGGTCGAGGACGTCGAGCGCCGCGTAGGCGAACGGCGACAGCGGCTGGTTGAGGGCGAAGTCGGCCGGGACGTCGACCGCGAGGCGGACGGTCAGCCCGCGCCCGTCCGGACGGGGGACGCGCTCGATGACCCCCGCAGCCTTGAGGGACCGGTAGACGGCGACGGCCTGTCGGACGTGGCGGCCGCGCGCGCTCTCGGGCTCGTGGTTGTCGGTCAGCAGGTGGGTCATCGCCTCGACCGGGTCGCCGGGCCTCGCCAGCACGTTGAGGACCATCGCGTGACTGACGGCGAAGCTCGAGGTCAGCGGCTCGGGCTCGGCGTCCCGGAGCCGCTCGAAGGTCTTGTCGGTCCAGTTCACCGCGCCCTCGGGCGCCTTCTTCCGGACGATCTTCTTCAGCTTGCGCGGGTCGTCGCCGGCCTTGGCGAGCAGCTTGCGGTTCTCGATGACGTGGTCGGGCGCCATGACGACGACCTCGCCGACCGTGTCGTAGCCGGCCCGTCCGGCGCGCCCGGCGATCTGGTGGAACTCGCGCGCCGACAGGTGCCGCATCCGTACGCCGTCGTACTTGACCAGCGAGGTGAGCACCACCGTGCGGATCGGGACGTTGATGCCGACGCCCAGGGTGTCCGTGCCGCACACGACCGTGAGCAGCCCGCGCTGGGTGAGGCGTTCGACGACCCGGCGGTAGCGGGGGAGCATCCCGGCGTGGTGCACCCCGACCCCGTGGCGCAGGAAGCGCGAGAGGGTCCGGCCGAAGCCGGTGCCGAAGCGGAACGCGCCGAGCTCGGTGGCGATCGCGTCCCGCTGCTCACGCGAGGCGAGCGTGCTCGACAGCAGCGACTGGGCCCGCTCCACGGCGGCGGCCTGGGTGAAGTGCACGAGGTACACGGGGGAGCGGCGGGTGTGGACGAGGTCCTCGACGACCTCGTGCAGCGGCTCGACGACGTAGGAGAACGTCAACGGGACCGGCCGCTCGGTGTGCGTGACGGTCGCGACGTCGCGGCCGGTGCGCCGCTCGAGGTCCTCGACGAAGAAGTCGACCTCGCCCAGCGTCGCCGACATGAGCAGGAACTGCGTGCGGGGCAGCTCCAGCAGAGGCACCTGCCAGGCCCAGCCCCGCTGCGGGTCCCCGTAGAAGTGGAACTCGTCCATGACCACCTGGCCGACGGCGTCCTCACCCGG
>DASXVR010000253.1:0-5333 GCA_036504175.1 Actinotalea sp.
CGCCGGCGGCTCCAACATCGCCATCCCGGCGAAGTCGCAGCACCAGGACCTCGCCAAGAACCTGATGCGGATCATCTTCAGCGAGCAGTACCAGACCATGCTCGCCAAGAACGGCCTCATCCCGGCCAACACGAAGTACGCGTCCGCGCTCGGTGACGACGTCTATGCCAAGGCAGCCATCGCCGCCGCCCTGCCGGCCAAGCTCACGCCGCCGGCGGAGAAGTGGGCCGACGTCGAGGGTGCTCGCATCCTGGAAGACTTCTTCCAGAAGATCGCGGGCGGCGCCGACCTGGCCTCGGCCGCGAAGGACGCCGACCAGCAGATCGCCGACACCCTCAACTGACCGCTGAGGTTGCCTGTCACCTCCTGAGCCTGTCGGCCCTCCCCAGGGCCGGCAGGTGCAGGGGACACCTACGCACACTGAGAGCGCGGTCGCGGACCAGGTCCCCCCGCGGCCGCGCTCTCGCCATGCCGCCTCCCGCGCCCCTCGCGCGCCCTCTCCCGATCGCTTGGAGCGACGTCATGTCAGCACCACCCCACGGCTCAGGGGTCGCCGCACCCGCCCCGCCGTCGTCGCCCGTCTCGGGCGTCACACCCGCCGCCCCTCCGGTGCCCGCTCGCCGCCGCCGGCCTCTGGCCACCCGCCTGGGCGCCTACCTCCTGCTCGTGCCGGCGGTCGTCGCCATCGCCGTCGGCCTCGGCTACCCGCTCGTGCGGCAGTTCGTCATCTCCTTCCAGGAGTACGGGCTCGCCCAGCAGTTCGGCCGTCCGGCCGAGTGGGTGGGCCTGGACAACTACGTCGCCCTGCTCACCGACTCCTACGTGTGGGGGGTCATCGGTCGCTCCATCGCCTTCTGCGTCGTCAACGCGGTGGCCACGATGGCGATCGGGATGGCCCTGGCGGTGCTGATGGCCCGCGTCGGCCGTGCCGCCCGCATCACACTGCAGGTCGGCATGCTCCTCGCGTGGGGCACGCCCGTGCTGGCGACGATGACCGTCTGGCAGTGGCTCTTCGACTCCCAGTACGGCGTGATCAACTGGCTGCTCGCCGAGCCGCTCGGCATCGACGGGATGCGCTACCACTCGTGGCTCATCGAGCCGCTGTCCTTCTACTTCGTCGCCACCGTCATCGTTGTCTGGATGAGCGTGCCCTTCGTCGTCTTCACGGTCTACGCGGGCCTCCTCCAGGTCCCCACCGAGACGATGGAGGCCGCCCAGCTCGACGGCGCCAACAGCTGGAAGCGGTTCTGGCTCATCACCATCCCGATGATCAAGCCGGTCCTGTTCGTGGTCGCCCTGCTGCAGGTCATCTGGGACCTGCGCGTGTTCACCCAGATCTACGTGCTCCAGCGGGCCGGTGCCCCCACGCGGGAGACGCACCTGCTCGGCACCTACATCTTCTCGCTCGCCAAGGAGTTCTCGATGGCCGGGGCCATGGCCACGATCATGCTGGTCCTGACCCTGGTCCTGACCGGCTTCTACATCCGTCGCATGCTGCGTGAGGAGGAGCTGTGAGCGCCCAGGCCGCCCCCGTCACCGCCGTGACGACCACTGCCTCCGGCACCGGCAGGGGCTCCCGCACCGGGAGGGGCTCGGGCACCACGCGCCGCGCCGGCGTCGGGCGCTGGCTCCTCGGGGTCCTCGCCGTCGTCGTCGCCCTGCTGTGGGTCTTCCCCATCTACTGGATGGTCACCAGCGCGTTCCTGCCCACCAACCGGCTCCAGACGCCGACGCCGAACTTCTTCCCGACCAACGGGACGCTCTCGAACTTCCGGCGCGTGTTCGACGACCCGGGGTTCGCCGCATCGTTCAAGGTCTCGCTCGGGGTGACCGCTGCGACGCTCGTGGCGGCGATCCTCTTCGCGTTCGTCGCGGCGCTGGCCGTGAGCCGGTTCCGGTTCCGCGGCCGCAAGGGGTTCATCGTGACGATCCTCGTGGTCCAGATGATCCCGGCCGAGGGGCTCTTCATCAGCCAGTACCAGATGCTCGACGGCTGGGGGCTGGTCAACGCCATCGGCGGTCTGACCATCGTCTACGTGGCGGCGATCCTGCCGTTCACGATCTGGATGCTGCGCGGGTTCGTCAACGGCGTGCCGATCGAGCTCGAGGAGGCAGGCATGGTCGACGGTCTGTCGCGCACCGGCGCGTTCTTCCGGATCACCTTCCCGCTCCTGGCCCCCGGCCTGGTGGCGTCGGGCGTCTACGGCTTCCTGCAGGCCTGGAACGAGTACACCCTCGCCCTCGTGGTGATGACCGACCCGGCCAAGCGGACGCTGCCCCTGTGGCTCCAGGGCCTGGTCGAGGCGAACCGGGCGACCGACTGGGGTGTGGTGATGGCCGGTGCGACACTCATCGCGATCCCCGTGATCATCTTCTTCCTGCTTGTGCAGCAGCGCATGACCAGCGGTCTGGTGAGCGGGGCGGTGAAGGGCTGATGTCCGCGACAGCGATGGTCTCGACCCCGGGCGGCTGGTCCGTCGGGCTGGACGTGGGGGGTACCAAGGTGCTGGGCGTCCTCCTCGACGCCACCGCCACCGTGCGTGGTGCCCTCCGCGTCCCGACCGAGCGGGGTGCGCAGGGGGTGGTCGACTCGGCCGCCGAGGTGGTCAGGCAGCTCTGCTCGGCCGCCGGCATCGAGCCGTCCGCCCTGGTCGGGGTGGGTGCGGGAGTCCCGGGCCTGGTCGACCCGCTCACGCGCGCCGTCTCGTACGCGGTCAACGTGGGTGTCGACGGCAGCGACGTGCCGCTGGGCGCGCTGCTGTCCGAGGCGCTCGGCGGGGTGCGCGTCGAGGTGGAGAACGACCTGAACGCCGCCGCGCTCGGCGCCGCGCACGTGCTGGGCCTGCCCCGCGACCTCGCCTTCATCGCCCTCGGCACGGGCATGGCCGCAGGTCTGCTCCTCGACGGCCGGCTGCGGCGCGGCCACCTGGGTGGCGCCGGCGAGATCGGCCACATCCCGTACGTCGTCGACGGCCCTCGGTGCCCCTGCGGGCAGCGCGGGTGCCTGGAGCTCTACGCCTCGGGCTCGGCCATCGACGCGGCGTGGCCGAGCCGCACCGGTCGCCCGGCCCCGACGGAGGTCTTCGAGGCCGCTGCCGCCGGGGACCCGGAGGCACGGCGTATCCGCGACACGTTCGTCGACGCCGTGGCCGCAGCGGTCCGGCTGGTGGTGCTCACCACCGACGTGCAGCACGTGCTCCTCGGAGGAGGCGTGGCCGAGGTGGGCACGCCCCTGCTCGACGCGGTGTGCGACGCCCTGGCCGTGCAGGCGGAGGCGTCACCGTTCCTGGCTAGCCTGAGGCTTGCGGACCGGGTCCAGCTCGTCCCACGCGGCGTCCTCGTCGCACCCATCGGCGCCGCGCTGGCCCTCGGTCACGCCGCGACGCCCGACGCAGTGGAGGTGGTGCACTGATGGAGGTCGTCATCGGAACGTCGGTGGAGATGCTCGCCGGACTGGCCGCCGACGCCGTTGAAGCGGTCGTGCGCCGGGCTGCCACCGGCGGCTCGGCGGTGATCGGCCTGGCGACGGGCTCGAGCCCGCTGGCCATCTACGACGAGCTCGCGGCCCGGCATGCGCGGGGGCTGTCCTTCGCGGGCGTGCGCGGCTTCCTGCTCGACGAGTACGTCGGCCTGCCCGAGGGGCATCCGGAGGGCTACCGCGCGACGATCGAGCGCGAGGTCGTCCAGCGTGTGGACCTGGACCCCGCGATGGTCCTGGGTCCGGACGGCCGGGCGGAGGACCTCGTCGCCGCCTGCGCCGCCTACGAGAAGGCCATCGCCGACGCGGGCGGGGTCGACGTGCAGATCCTCGGGATCGGCACGGACGGGCACATCGGCTTCAACGAGCCGGGCTCGTCCCTGGCCTCGCGCACCCGGATCAAGACGTTGACCGACCAGACGCGCCGCGACAACGCGCGGTTCTTCGGCGGGGACGTCGAGGCTGTGCCGCGGCACGTCCTGACCCAGGGTCTGGGGACGATCATGGCCGCGCGCCACCTGGTGCTCATGGCGCTCGGGACGGCGAAGGCAGAGGCGGTGCACCAGATGGTGGAGGGGCCGATCAGCGCCATGTGGCCGGGAACCGTGCTGCAGATGCACCCCCACGTGACCGTCCTGCTGGACGAGGGCGCGGCCAGCAGGCTCCAGCTGGCCGACTACTACCGGAAGACGTGGGCCGGCAAGCCCGGGTGGCAAGGCCTCTGACCAGTCTCGGCGTAGCCCGCCAGGGACGTTCGTCCTGACGGCGGCCTGAGGGGTCTGCGAACCTACGGTCTCGTAACCTACGCAACCGTAACCGGTCCGCACCCGCCCGCGAGGGCTCGCCTGCCCGAGAGGGTCCCCGTGACCGTCACCCCTGCGCCCGACGCCACTGCGCCCGACGCCACTGCTGCCGACGCCACTGCGCCCGACGCCACTGCTGCACCTGTCGCTCCCGTGCGTCACCACCCGCGCTGGCCGGGCAGGTCGCTGCCGACGGTGGTGCAGGGCGGCATGGGGGTCGCGGTGTCGTCGTGGCGGCTCGCCTCGGCCGTGGCGCGTGCCGGTCAGCTCGGCGTGGTGTCAGGCATCGCCCTGGACACCGTCCTCGCCCGACGCCTGCAGGACGGCGACCGCGGGGGAGCGGTCAGGCGCGCGATGGCCGCGTTCCCCGTCCCGGGCGTCGTCTCCCGGACGATGGCCCGGTACTTCCGCCCCGAGGGACGCCCGGCCGGGACTCCCTACGCCGCGGTACCCCGTCTCGCGCTGCGTCAGCGGCGGACGGCGCAGGAGCTCGCTGTGCTGGGGAACTTCGTCGAGGTCTGGCTCGCCAAGGAAGGCCATGACGGCGCCGTCGGCGTGAACTACCTCGAGAAGGTCCAGATGGCGACGCCCGCCGCGGTGTACGGCGCCATGCTCGCCGGCGTCGACTACGTGCTCATGGGCGCGGGCATCCCGCGTGACATCCCCTGGCTCCTCGACGAGCTCGCCGAGCACCGCGCCGTCGACCTGCCGATCGACGTCGCGGGCGCCGCGGCCGGCACGCACGCGGTGCACCTGGACCCTCGTGAGCTCATGGGTGGCGGGCTGCCGCCCCTGGCCCGGCCGATGTTCCTCGCCATCGTCTCCGCCCACGTGCTGGCCTCCTACCTCGCGCGCGACGAGCACATCCGGCCGGACGGCTTCGTCGTCGAGAGCCCGGCGGCCGGGGGGCACAACGCCCCGCCGCGGGGCAGGCTCGTGCTCGACGAGACCGGTCAGCCGGTCTTCGGGCCGCGCGACCTCGCCGACGTGGCCAAGGTGGCCGAGCTGGGCCTGCCGTTCTGGCTCGCCGGCTCGCGCGGCACGCCCGAGGC
>DASXVR010000254.1:0-2527 GCA_036504175.1 Actinotalea sp.
CCGTGCACCCCGAGCCGGCTGTTGCGGCGCCCGTAGGCCAGGTAGATGCCCAGACCGACCACCATCCAGGCCAGGAACCGCAGCCAGGTCAGCATCGGCAGGTTGAGCATCAGCCAGGCGCACGCCACCACGCCCAGGATCGGCACCACCGGCGCGCCGGGCGTCCGGAACGCGCGGGGGAGGTCCGGTCGGGTGCGGCGAAGGACCAGCACCCCCAGGCAGACGACCACGAAGGCGAAGAGCGTGCCGATGCTCACCAGCTTGGACAGCTCGTCCAGCGGGACGAAGCCGGCCAGCACCGCGACGGCCCCGGCCACGATCACGGTGATGAGCCACGGCGTGCCGAAGCGCGGGTGGACCCGGGCCAGCCGCGGCGGGAGGAGGTGGTCGCGCGACATGGCGAACAGGACGCGTGTCTGGCCCAGGAGCAGCACCAGGATGACGCTGGTGATGCCGGCGACGGCGCCGAGCGCGATCAGGCGCGACGCCCAGCCGATGCCGACGGCGTCGAACGCCTCGGCCAGCGGGGCGGCGGTGTCCAGGCGCCTGTAGGGCACCATCCCGGTGATGACCGCCGCCACCGCCATGTAGAGCACGGTGCAGATGGCCAGGGAGCCGAGGATCCCGCGCGGCATGTCCCGCTGGGGGTTCTTGGTCTCCTCGGCGGTGGTGGCCACGATGTCGAACCCGATGTAGGCGAAGAAGACGACCGACGCGGCGGCCACCACGCCGAAGCCGCCGAACCGCGTCGGCTCCAGCCCCAGGAACGCCTGCACGATGGGCTGGTTGAGCAGCCCGCCGCTCGCACCCGTCGCCGGCTGCGACGCCGGGATGAACGGGCTGTAGTTCGCCGTGTTGATGTGCATCGCGCCGAGGACGATCACGAACAGGACGACGGTGATCTTGACGACCACCAGGACGCCGGTGAACCGGCTGGAGGTCTTCGAGCCGCGCACGAGCAGCAGCGCCAGGAGCAGCACGATCGCGATAGCGGCGACGTCGGGCCGGGCCTTGTCGCCGGCCAGCCAGGTCGGCAGGTCCAGGAGCGACGCGAGGTACGCCGACCACCCACGCGCCACCACCGCCGCCCCGAGCATGAGCTCGAGCAGCAGGTCCCAGCCGATGATCCAGGCGACGACCTCACCGAGGGTGGCGTAGGCGAAGGTGTAGGCGCTGCCCGCGACGGGGACCGTCGAGGCGAGCTCGGCGTAGCACAGCGCAGCAAGGCCGCAGGTGATCCCGGCGAGCAGGAAGGACAGGATGACGGCGGGCCCGGCGCTGTTCGCGGCCTCGGTCCCGGTGAGCACGAAGATGCCGGTGCCCACGATGACGCCGACCCCGAACACGACGAGGTCCCAGGCCCGCAGGTCCCGCTTGAGCCGGTGACCGGGCTCGTCGGTCTCCTGGATCGACTGCTCGACCGACTTGACCCGCCAGCTTCCTGCCATGAGGGACTCCCGTGCTCGACCCGTCCGATGCGAGCCAGAACCCTAGTGGTGCCGATGGGTGCAGCATCGGGACCGACCGAGCACCGGACGCCGGCCGGGGGCTCCCGCAACCCCGCCTCCGGCCGCCCTGGGGGTGAAGTTGGGACATATCACCCCAAAGGCCCTCCTCCTGCGGCGCAACCCGTGTGACGATGAGGGTTCGGACCAGCCCGACGACGGGCCACGGCGACGTGGTCGGTCGGGGCAGCGGGCCGTGTCGCGACCGTGAGCTGAGGTGGTGCGTGATGCCGACAGACGATCGACGCTCCGCAGTGGATCGCCCGTGAGCGGGGGCACCCGTCGGGCCGCCGCTCGTCGCACCCTCGCGGTGGTGACGGTGACCGCCGCTGTCGGGCTCAGCAGCGGTGCTGTTGCCGCTGCCGGCACCCCGCAGCCGACGCGCGAGGCCGGTGGAGCGGTCAGCGTCCCCTACGTCCGTCCAGCCGCCGATCGGCTGCTGGCCGCTCAGACGGCCAGGTGGTCCGGCCGAGCGACGGCTCAGGCCGTCGGCGCGCACGACGAGGCCCGCGCGCTGGCGATGGCTGCGCTCCGTGCGGCCCGGGTCGCGGCCGCCACCCCCGCCGTGACGACGGGCGCCGCGCCGGCCGACCTCCACGCCAACCTCGTCGCCGCGGCGGAGCAGCTGCAGGCCCTCCTGGCGCGCACGGCGCCTTCCCGCGCCACGCCACCGGCTGGTGCCAGGGTCGACGGGGTGGTCAGCCGGGGGCAGACCACACCCCGGGCCGTCGACCGCGCCGTCGAGACCGAGCTGCTGCGAGGCCAGGCGACGGCGATCTTCGGGCTCGCCTTCGAGGCGGAGGCCGCCGCGCAGACGGTCGCCGACGAGGCGTCGCCCCACCGTGACGCCTCAGCGCTCGTACCCCAGGTCGCCGCAGCGGCGGCTGCCGCCGAGCAGCTCGCCGCACTGCCCGACCTCCAGCCGCTCCTGCCCGCCGAGGACGAGACCGAGGCGTTCGCGGGTGGTTCGGACCGGCGTCCGGCGATCGACCCGAGCTCCCCGTGGGCCAACGGTGAGATCC
>DASXVR010000255.1:0-2036 GCA_036504175.1 Actinotalea sp.
AGCTTGTCCATCTTGTTGACGAAGCAGATGCGCGGCACGTCGTACTTGTCGGCCTGGCGCCAGACGGTCTCGGACTGGGGCTCCACGCCCTCCTTGCCGTCGAACACGGCCACCGCGCCGTCGAGCACGCGCAGCGAGCGCTCCACCTCGACCGTGAAGTCGACGTGACCCGGCGTGTCGATGATGTTGATCTGGTTGTCGTGCCAGAAGCAGGTCGTCGCGGCGGACGTGATGGTGATGCCGCGCTCCTGCTCCTGCTCCATCCAGTCCATCGTGGCGGCGCCCTCGTGGACCTCACCGATCTTGTAGTTGATCCCCGTGTAATAGAGGATCCGCTCGGTGGTCGTCGTCTTGCCGGCATCGATGTGCGCCATGATGCCGATGTTGCGGACCCTCGTCAGGTCCGTGAGCACGTCGAGTGCCACAGGTGTACGCCCCTTGTCGGTCTAGCGTCGGTGCCCGCGGCCCGCCCCGGGTGGGGGCGGGCCGGCGGGCGGTCCCGGACTACCAGCGGTAGTGCGCGAAGGCCCGGTTGGACTCGGCCATCTTGTGCATGTCCTCGCGGCGCTTGACCGCCGCCCCCAGGCCGTTGGAGGCGTCGAGGATCTCGTTCATGAGCCGCTCGGTCATCGTCTTCTCGCGACGGGCGCGGGAGAAGTCGGTCAGCCAGCGCAGCGCGAGGGTCGTGGCGCGCACGGGGCGCACCTCGACCGGCACCTGGTAGGTCGCACCGCCGACGCGGCGGGAACGGACCTCGAGCGCGGGGCGCACGTTGTCCAGGGCGCGCTTGAGCACGACGACCGGGTCCTGCTGCGTCTTGTCGCGGACGCCCTCGAGGGCGCCGTAGACGATGGACTCGGCGACGGTCTTCTTGCCGTCGAGCAGCACCTTGTTGATGAGCTGCGTGACGACGGGCGACCCGTAGACCGGGTCGGAGACGAGCGGACGGCGGGGGGCCGGACCCTTGCGAGGCATGTGTCTCAGCCCTTCTTCGCGCCGTAGCGGGAGCGTGCCTGCTTGCGGTTCTTCACGCCCTGCGTGTCGAGCGCGCCGCGCACGATCTTGTAGCGGACACCGGGCAGGTCCTTCACGCGGCCGCCGCGCACGAGCACGATCGAGTGCTCCTGCAGGTTGTGGCCGACGCCCGGGATGTAGGCGGTGACCTCCACCTGGCTGGAGAGCCGAACGCGCGCGACCTTGCGCAGCGCCGAGTTCGGCTTCTTCGGGGTGGTGGTGTAGACGCGGGTGCACACCCCGCGACGCTGGGGCGAACCCTTGAGGGCAGGCGTCTTCGACTTGTTCGTCTTCGCCTGCCGGCCCTTGCGGACCAGCTGCTGAATCGTAGGCACGGACTCTCCGAGTCACTCGGTGTTCTCTGGTCGACCGGCACCCGTCACCTAGGACGGCCGGCTGGTTCCCGGCTCGCCGCTCGTCGCGCGGCTACCCCGGAGGTCGTTCGTCCCGCACCGACCCCCGCGCCCGGGCGTGTCGCCCCGGTCCTCCGCGGCGCGGACCAGGACGTCATCCCGGTCGGTCCGTGGCGGTGGGGAGTCCACCCGCTGGTGCTGCCCGGACCCCGGTGAGGATCCGACGTGCACGCACGCACAAGGGCCCGACGACGCGGGCACGGTGTCCGAGCATACAGCACGGCCGCGGGAGCACGCGAAGCGCGGGGTCGGGGCCGGGCGGCCCCAGGACGGACGGCGCAGGGGCCCGCCCCGGCGAACCGGAGGGGGCCCCTGCCTCCTCGATCAGCGGAAGTCGCCGAAGTCGATGTCCTCGAGCGGGATCGCGTCGCCGGTGCCCAGGCCGAGCGTCGGGAAGTCGATCTCGTCGTACCCGAACGCCGGGTACAGCTCGGCCTTCGCCTCGTCGGTCGGCTCGACCTCGATGTCCCGGTAGCGGGCGAGGCCCGTGCCGGCGGGGATGAGCTTGCCGAGGATGACGTTCTCCTTGAGGCCGAGCAGCGGGTCGGACCGGCTCGACATGGCGGCCTCGGTGAGCACCTTGGTCGTCTCCTGGAAGGACGCCGCCGA
>DASXVR010000256.1:0-27156 GCA_036504175.1 Actinotalea sp.
GCCTCCACCGGTACCGACCGGGACGCCGCAGTCGGCGCCGTCCACCCCTTCGCGGGTCGGCACCAGGCCGGCATCGTGACCCCGGCCCAGGACCGCCTGCACTTCGCATCGTGGGACCTGACCACCTCCTCCCGCGACGACCTCGTCGCGCTCCTGCGCCGCTGGACGGTCGCCGCGGCACGGATGACCCAGGGCCTGCCCGCGGGTGAGGGCGGGGCGGACGGGGGCCCGTACGACGCCCCGCCGGACGACACCGGCGAGGCACTCGACCTGCAGCCCGCACGACTGACCCTCACCTTCGCCTTCGGCGGCACGCTCTTCACCACCGCCGGCGGGGTGGACCGGTTCGGCCTCGCGGCCCGCCGTCCGGCCGCCCTGGCCGACCTGCCGCACTTCCCCGGGGACGCCCTCGAGGAGGCCCGCACCGGCGGGGACCTCGCCGTCCAGGCCTGCGCCGACGACCCGCAGGTCGCGGTCCACGCCATCCGCAACCTGTCCCGCCTCGCCTTCGGCACCGCCACCGTGCGCTGGAGCCAGCTGGGCTACGGCCGCACGTCGTCGACCTCGACCTCCCAGACCACCCCGCGCAACCTCTTCGGCTTCAAGGACGGCACGGCGAACATCAAGGCCGAGGAGACGCCGGCCGTCGACGAGCACGTCTGGGCACGCGCCGGTGACGGCGCAGGGGACGGCGGCGACGCCTCCTGGATGGCTGACGGCACCTACCTGGTCTCCCGGCGCATCCGGATGACCATCGAGACCTGGGACAGGTCCTCGCTGCGCGAGCAGGAGGCGGTGGTAGGCCGCAGCAAGGGCAGCGGCGCGCCGCTGTCCGGCGGCCAGGAGCACACCGAGCCCGACCTCGCTGCCACCGCGCCCGACGGCTCCCTGGTGGTCCCGACCGACTCCCACGTCCGGCTCGCCCACCCGAGCACCAACGGCGGCATCCGCATGCTGCGGCGCGGCTACAACTACACCGACGGCTCCGACGGCCTCGGACGGCTCGACGCCGGGCTCTTCTTCCTCGCCTACGTCCGCGACCCGCGCACGCAGTACGTCCCCATGCAGACCCGGCTGGCCCGGGACGACGCCATGAGCGAGTACCTGCGGCACACCGGTTCGGGGCTCTGGGCCGTCCCGCCCGGGGTCCCCGACGCCGCACGGATCGGCGGGCGCGGTGGCGCGTTCGTCGGCGAGGGCCTGTTCGCCTGACGCGAGCGGCTCAGTCCGCGCGCTGGTGCAGGATCCGCGCGACCTCCGCCACCGAGCCGGACAGCGACGGGTAGACGGTGAAGGACTGCGCCACCTGGTCCGCGGTGAGCCGCTGGACGACGGCGAGCGTGATCGGGAAGATCAGCTCCCCGGCTCGGGGGGCCACCACCACTCCCCCCAGTACGATGCCCGTCGCGGCATGGGCGAACAGCTTCACGAACCCGTCCCGGATGCCCAGCATCTTCGCGCGCGGGTTCCGGACCAGCGGCAGCATGCTCGTCACGAACCGGACGCCTTCCTCCTCGAGGGCGGCCTGGGAGTACCCGACGGTGGCGATCTCGGGCGCGGTGAAGATGTTGGCCGCCACCGACCTCAGGTCGAGCGGCACCACCGCGTCCCCCAGCGCGTGGGCCATCGCGATGCGTCCCTGCATCGCGGCCACCGACGCGAGCGGCAGCACGCCGGTGCAGTCCCCCGCCGCGTAGACGCCTCTCGCGCTGGTCCGCGACACCCGGTCCACCTCGATCGCGCCACCGCGGCCGAGCCTGACGCCCGCCTCCTCCAGGCCCATCCCGGAGGTCGTCGGCACCGAGCCCACAGCCATCAGGCAGTGCGATCCCTCGACGACCCTGCCGTCCGCGAGCGTGACCTCGACGCCCTCACCGACGCGGCGCACGCCGGCCGCGCGTGAGCGCCCCATCACGGTCATGCCACGGGTCGTGAAGACCTCCTCGATCACCTGGGCGGCGTCGGCGTCCTCGCCGGGCAGGACCCGGTCGCGCGAGGAGACCAGCACGACGTCCGAGCCGAGGGCGTTGTAGGCGCCCGCGAACTCCGCACCGGTCACCCCGGACCCGACCACGACGAGCCGCTCCGGCAGCCGGTCCAGACCGTAGAGCTGGGTCCACGTCAGGATGCGCTCGCCGTCGGGCTGCGCCTCGGGCAGCACCCGGGGCGTGGCCCCCGTGGCGATGAGGACGACGTCCGCATCGATCGTGGCGCTGCCCTCGGCGGCCAGGTCCACGATGATCCGCTGCGGGCCCTCCAGGCGGCCGCGGCCGGCGACCAGCTCGACCCCCTCGGACTCCAGCCGGGCGCGGATGTCCTGCGACTGGGCGTGGGCCAGCCGCATGACCCGGGCGTTGACCTCCTTGAGGTCCACCTGGTGCGCCGCGGAGGCACCGCCGTCGGGCACCCCCGCGGTGCGGATGCCCAGCTCGCCGGCACGGTCGGCGATCGTCATCCACTCCGCCGTGGCGATGAGGGTCTTGGACGGGACCACGTCGGTGAGCACCGCGGCCCCACCCAGACCGCTGCTCTCGACGAGGGTGACCCGCGCACCCGACCTGCGGGCCACCAGCGCCGCCTCGTAGCCACCCGGGCCGCCGCCCATCACCACGACGTGCGGGACGGGGTGGCTGGCGGGGATGCTCGCGCCCGGAGCGGGCAGGGCCAGGCCTGGGGTGGTCGACGTCACACCGGGCATTGTGCCGCGACGCGCGAAGACCCGCGCCCGGACGTCGGCGCGGCCCCGCGCGCGCCGATAGCCTCGCTCCATGAGCACCCTCTCGTCCCCGGGCGGGCCCACGGTCATCGACGACCCGGCCACCGACCCCCTCGAGGTGGCCCACGAGGCCGCCGCCCACATCGCCTCCGTCACCGGCGTCCCCCGGCACGACATCGCCCTGGTCCTGGGCTCCGGCTGGGGCGGCGCCGCCGACCTGCTCGGCGAGACCGTCGCCGAGATCCCGAGCCACGAGATCCCTGGGTTCAGCGCCCCGGCCGTCGTCGGTCACGGTGCGACGACCAGGTCGGTCCGGCTCGCAGGCACGGACCGGTTCGCCCTCGTGCTGGGCTCGCGGACGCACCTGTACGAGGGCCGCGGCGTGCGACGTGTGGTGCACGGGGTGCGGACGGCTGCCGCCACCGGGGCGCGCGCGGTCGTGCTGACCAACGGCTGCGGCGGCCTCAACCGGGACTGGGCTCCCGGCACCCCCGTGCTGATCCGCGACCACCTCAACCTGACGGCCACCTCCCCGCTCGAGGGCGCGACCTTCGTCGACCTCACCGACCTGTACTCGCAGCGCCTGCGCGACGTCGCGCACGAGGTCGACCCGACGCTCGCCGAGGGCGTGTACGCGCAGTTCCGCGGGCCGCACTACGAGACGCCTGCCGAGGTCGCGATGGCGGGCCGCATGGGCGCCGACCTCGTGGGCATGTCCACGACTCTCGAGGCGATCGCCGCCCGCCATGTCGGCCTCGAGGTGCTCGGCATCTCCCTGGTCACCAACCTTGCCGCCGGCATCAGCCCCGTGCCGCTGTCCCACGGCGAGGTCATCGAGGCCGGACAGGCCGCAGCCCCTCGCATCAGCCGCCTCCTCGCCGAGATCGCCGGACGGATCTGACATGACCACCGACCTGGACGTCACCGACAGCCTGCTCACCGCCGTTCGCGCGTGGATCGACGACGACCCCGACGAGGCCACCGCCGCGCAGCTCACAGCCCTGGTCTCCACCGTCGAGAACGGCGAGCCTGCGGACCGGGACGATGCGCTCCGCGACCTCGAGGACCGCTTCCGCGGCATGCTGCAGTTCGGCACCGCCGGGCTGCGCGGTGAGCTGGGCGGCGGACCGAACAGGATGAACCGCGCCGTCGTCATCCGCGCCGCCGCGGGTCTGGTCCGGTTCCTGACCGACTCGCTGAACGGCTCGCGCGAGGGTGGCGTCTTCGACGTCGAGGGACCGCGGGTGGTCATCGGCTACGACGCCCGGCACAACTCCGACGTGTTCGCCCAGGACACCGCCGCGGTCGTCATGGCAGCCGGCGGCCACGCGCTCCTCCTGCCGGCCCCGCTGCCGACGCCCGTCCTCGCGTTCGCCGTGCGGCACCTGGGGGCCGATGCGGGTGTGATGGTCACCGCGAGCCACAACCCGCCGGCGGACAACGGCTACAAGGTCTACCTCGGTGGCCGCGTGGTCACCGACAGCGGCCAGGGCTCGCAGATCGTCCCGCCCTACGACGAGGCCATCGCCGCCAGGATCGCCCAGGTGCCCTCGGTCGCCTCGGTCCGCCGGGCGCCCGGCGGCTGGACCGTGCTGGGCGAGGAGATCGTCGAGGCCTACCTCGCCGGTGTCGCCGACCTGCGCGACCCGGCCGTCCCCACGACCCTGCGCATCGTCCTGACTCCGCTGCACGGCGTCGGCGGGCACCTCGCCGAGCTCGTGCTGCGCGGAGCCGGGTTCGCCGACCTGCACATCGTCCCTGAGCAGGCTCTGCCCGACCCGCTGTTCCCGACGGTGGCGTTCCCGAACCCGGAGGAGCCCGGCGCCATCGACCTGGCCCTGGCCCTGGCCCAGCGGCTCGACGCCGACCTCGTGCTGGCCAACGACCCCGATGCCGACAGGTGCGCCGCCGCCGTGCGCGACCCGCGCGCCGCCACGGCCACGCCGGGCCCGGGCGAGCCGACGCCCGCTGAAGCCGGGTGGCGGATGCTCCACGGCGACGAGGTGGGTGCGCTCCTCGGGGAGTACGTCGCCTCCCGCCACCGCCCCTCGCAGGCACCCGACGCGCCGGCGCCCGTCCTGGCCAGCTCGATCGTCTCCTCGCGCCTCCTCGCCCGGATCGCCGCGGACCACGGCATGGGGCACCGCGCCACGCTCACCGGCTTCAAGTGGATCTCCCGCGTCGACGGCCTCGTCTTCGGCTACGAGGAGGCCCTCGGCTACTGCGTGAGCCCCGACCTGGTGCGGGACAAGGACGGGCTCAGCGCCGCGCTGCTGCTCAGCCAGCTCGCCGCGTCTGTCCGGGAGCAGGGCCGCACCCTCGTGGACCTCCTGGACGACCTCGCCGTCAAGCACGGCCTGCACCTGACCGACCAGCTCTCCGCCCGCTTCGCCGACCTCGACCTGATCCCGGCCACCATGGCGCGGGTCCGGGCCACACCGCCGTCGACTCTCGCCGGATCGCCGGTGGTCGAGCTCACCGACCTCTCGCTCGGCAGCGGCGAGGGCGTCGACGCCCTGCCCCCGACGGACGGCCTGCGCCTGCTCGCCGCCGACGGGACGCGCGTGGTGATCCGGCCGAGCGGGACGGAGCCCAAGGTCAAGTGCTACCTCGAGGTCATCGTCCCGGTCGAGGGTGACGTCGACGAGGCCCGGCGGACGGCGCGCGCCCGTCTGGACGCGGTCCGGGCCGACGTGGCGGCGGCTCTGGGGCTCGAGCAGAGCTGACACCACCGCGCACCAGGGACCGACCGGGCAGGGGGCACGAGGATGTCGAGTGATGAGCAGCGGCTGCGGCAGAGCTCGGACGCCGAGACCGCTGAGGGGGCCAGCCATCTCACGGCCGGCGACCCGGCGCACGAGAACGAGACGCGTGGGGACAAGGCGCACGGGGGCGAGGCGCACGGGAGCGGTCGGCGGCATCGGCGCGTGTCCTCCCGCGCCGTCGCGGCCGGCGTCGTCGTGCTCGCCGGGACTGCAGCCTGGTGGTTCGGCACGGCGCACCGGGGCACAGACCTGAGCGAGCCCGGCGGCGGCACGACGTGCGCCGGCGGGCAGAAGCCGAACGACCGTGACCTGGTGACCGGCGGCATCACCTTCACGGCTCCGCGCGACCTGGAGCTCCTGTCGATCAGGCTGGTGGACCCGGTGAACATCACGCTCGCCGATGCCCTGATCGTGCCCGTCGTGGCGAAGCCCGGGGGCGGCGCCACCGTTCACGGGGTGACGAGGGGTTGGCCGCTCACCGACGCCGACCGTGCCACCTTGACCCTCGACTGGGCGGCTGAACGGGGTCTGGCTGGCGCCGACCTGCGGGCCGGCGTCGAGGAGGCCCCGATCCTGCACCTTCAGGTGATCGACTCGACCAAGGACGCCTCGATCGGCGCGTGGCAGGTCGAGTACCGGATGTGGGGCGTCCGCTGGTCGTCCAGGTTCGACCAGGCCCTGCGCAGCACGGCTGCGCCATGCACGCTGTGACACCAGTCCGGCCCTGCGCCGGCCGCTCCAGACTCAGGCGCTCCACTGACCGCGGTCGACGAGGACGTCCCGCAGGAGGTCCGCGCGGTCGCTGACGAGCCCGTCGACGCCGAGGTCGAGCAGGCGGTGCATGTCGGCGGGGTCGTTGACCGTCCACACGTGCACCTCGGTGCCCGCCGCGTGGGCCGCCTCGACCGTCCGGCGGGTCACCACGGGCAGGCTCCCGAAGCGTTCGGGGACCTGCAGGCAGTCGACCCCGCGAAGAGCCCGCTGCACCGCGCCCGACGAGCCGGCCGCTGCTGCCGCGCGGAACCTGACGGTGGTGCCGATCCCGCCGGAGGTCGCCACCGGCCGGGAGAGCCGGCGCAGCACCGCCGTGCGGCGCGCGTCGGAGAACGACGCGATGCACACCCGGTCGTGCGCGGCTGTGCGCTCGATGACGTCGACGGTCGGGCCGATCGCCGCCGCCGCCTTGACGTCGATGTTGACGCGCAGGTCCGGCCATGTCCCGAGCAGCTCCTCGAGCGTCGGCACCGGCTCCCGCCCGGCGATCCGGGCCTCACGCACGCGGGCCCAGGGCAGGTCCGCGATGCGCCCTGACCCGTCGGTCACCCGGTCGAGGGTCTCGGCGTGGAAAGCGAGGAGCACCCCGTCCTGCGTCGCGTGCACGTCGGTCTCGACGTAGCGGCAGCCGAGGCCGACGGCCGCGGCAAAGGCCGCCATCGAGTTCTCGGCGCCGTCGAGCGAGAATCCCCGGTGAGCGAGCGCGATCGGCCCTGAGCCGTCCAGATAGGCCACCGCGCCCGCCCGATCCGCGTCAGTACCGGTCAGTGCCGGTCAGTGCCCGTCAGTGCCCGTCAGTGCCCGTGCCGTCAGTACCCGGAGCTCGCGCCGGTGTCCGTCGCGGGCTCGTCCAGCCCGTCGAGCACGGCCGCCGTCCCGGACAGGCCCAGCCGCGTCGCCCCGGCCTCGATGAGCTCGCGTGCCGCGGCACCCGTGCGGATGCCGCCCGAGGCCTTCACCCCGAGCCGGCCCCCCACGGTCTGCGCCATGAGCGCCACCGCGTGCACGGAAGCCCCGCCCGCCGGGTGGAAGCCCGTCGACGTCTTGACGAAGTCCGCACCGGCAGCCTCGGCCGCCTGGCAGGCGCCGACGATCTCGTCGTCGCTCAGAGCCGCCGACTCGATGATCACCTTCAGGACGGTCGGCGACGGCGCTGCCGCGCGGACCGCTGCGATGTCGCTGCGGACGGCGTCGAAGTCCTTCGCCTTGGCCGCGCCGAGGTCGATCACCATGTCCACCTCGTCGGCCCCGTCGGCGACCGACCGGGCCGCCTCAGCGGCCTTGACCTCGCTGTGGTGCTTGCCCGACGGGAAGCCGCACACGGTCGCCACCAGCACCTCTCCCGCGTCGACGGGCAGCATCGAGGGCGAGACGCAGATCGAGTACACGCCCAGGCGCCGCGCCTCGGCGATGAGGGCGTCGACGTCGGCGCGGGTCGCCTCGGGCTTGAGGAGGGTGTGGTCGACCATGCGGGCGACGGCAGCGCGATCGGGGCGCGGCGTGGTCTGGTCGGTGGTCGGTGCTGCGTTCATGCTCGGTGCCGTCCGTTCGTCTGGTCGATGAAGCCGGGCAGGATGACCTCGTCCACGAGGGCCTGCCTCTCGTCGTGGTGGATGAATCCGTTCCAGGCCGCCGTGACCGTCGCGTCCCGAAGCTCGTCGAGGGTCCAGCCGGCCTCGTCGACCAGCAGCTGCATCTCGCGGCTCATCGACGTGCCGGACATGAGCCGGTTGTCGGTGTTGACGGTCACGGCGAACCCGAGCTGTCCGAGCACGGTGATCGGGTGCTCGGCGATCGAGGCGGCCACGCCCGTCTGGAGGTTGGAGGTCGGGCACAGCTCGAGCGGGACCTGCTGGTCGCGGATCCAGTGGGCCACCAGACCGAGGCGGGCGTGCTCGACGCCGCGGGGGTCGTCCGGGGTCGACTCGCCGAAGGTGATGTCCTCGGTGATCCGGGCACCGTGGCCCAGGCGCAGGGCGCCGCCCACGTGCAGCGCCTCCTCGATCGAGGGCACACCGGCTGCCTCGCCGGCGTGCACCGTCACCGGGAAGCTCGCCCGGCGCAGCATCCAGAACGCGCGCTGGTGGCGTGACGCCGGGAAACCGGCCTCCGCACCGGCGATGTCGAAGCCCACCACCCCGCGGTCACGGTTCGCCAGCGCCAGGGCGGCGATCTCACGCCCACGGTCGCCGTGGCGCATCGCCGTCACGATCTGCCCGACGCGGATGGTCCTGCCGGCCCCGGCCGCCTCCGCGACCCCCTCCTCGAGGCCGCGCTGCACCGCGTCGACGACCTGCTGCAGGGTCAGGCCCTCGCGCTCGTGCTGCTCGGGGGCGTACCGCTGCTCGGCGTAGACGACGCCGTCCGCCGCCAGGTCGAGCACCGACTCGCGCGCCACGCGGGCCAGGTCGTCAGCTGTCTGCATCACCGCGATCGTGTGGTCGAAGGTCTCCAGGTAACGCTCGAGCGTCCCTGAGCTGGCGGCGTCGACGAACCACCGGGCGAGCTCGTCCGGGTCCTGGCTCGGCAGCTCGTGGCCCCTCCGCGAGGCCACCTCGATCACTGTGGTGGGGCGCAGGCCCCCGTCGAGGTGGTCATGGAGGACCACCTTGGGCAGGCCGGCGATCGCCTCCGGGGTCAGGCGCTGAGCAGTACGGGTCATGCCCCCACGGTATCGGCCCGGACGCCGGTCCTCAGCCTCGGTCAGCCGACCGGGTAGTCGTCCGCGTCGTCGTCGGGGACGTCCGTCTGCTGCTCGAGCACGTCCGCCTCGTCTGCCTCGTCCCGCAGGTCCGGCTTGGGTGCGCGGGGCTGGTCCTCGGCCGGCACCGGCACCGTCGACCGCTCGGAGTCGGGCACGAGGGAATTGTCCGGGGGCACAAGACCGGCGTCCGCCCAAGAGCTGTGACCAGGAGCCGTCGTCATGGCACTCACCTCTCGCCTCACCGGGGCACCGCGGTCCACCCGCGCGCCGGACGTTCCCATCGTCGCCCGGCGTGAGGTGCACCGCCAGCCCCAGCGCCCCCTCCGTCAGCAGTGCGGCAGGACCGCCCACATCAGGTGGCTCCAGCCGCCGAGGGCCCGGACGGGGCCCGTCGAGGCGACCAGCCGGTCAGGGGCCACCGTCTCCAGGGAGCCGGCCGACGGCTCCCAGACCACCAGGTCCGAGCCGCTGCGGCCGATCGCCAGCACCACGTGGCGTGGGAGGGCGGTCGACCATCCGCCCGCCGAGTCCCCTCCGCTGTACAGCGGCACCGGCACCTGCCTGTCGACCCAGCCGCCGACGGCGGCCAGCACGCCGCGCAGGTCCGTCCCGTCGGTGTCGTCGAGCATGCGCGGGCGATAGGTCACGCCGGGGAAGCGGGCGGCACGGGCGGCGCCCCATGGTGGTGTCCCGAGCGACGAGGGCCACGGCAGTCCCAGCACGGCACCGCTGTTGCTGCGGCGCTTCATCACGCGCTGCACGGCCGCGAAACGCGCCTCCTGCGGGGCGTCGGCGAGCGAGGCGAGCGCCCCGGCCGGCGCCGTGCGCAGCTCGACCGGAAGCGTCGTGATCAGGCGCCCGCTCGAGAGCCAGAGGGCGAACGTCGGGTCGCCGGCGGCGATGAGCATGGTCAGCGCAGACGAGCCGCACGTCGTCTGGTCGCTCTGCCTCCCCGCACGGGCCAGGGTGCGGACGGGGTCCAGCACCTCGCTGCGGGTCCGCTCAGGCAGGTCGCCCCAGGCCTGGGCCATCCGGGCAGCGGAGTCGATGGAGCCCGTGCCGGCCAGGGTGCGTTCGACGACGAGCCGGGTCTGCGCGTCGACGCTCCCGCCCAGCAGGCTGTCGAGCGCGGCTCGCGACGACCCGGTCAGCGCCCGACGCCTGTCGGTCGCCACCTCGAGCCGCAGGTCCCCGCCGGCCGGCGGCACCTCGACGGGGACCGTGACGCCGCGCCCGCGAGCGCGATGGAACAGCGTCGTCAGCTGCCAGCCCACCGCGCCGCCCGGCATGGTCAGTCGGCCGTGATGCGGTCGATGACCAGGGGCCGGTCCGGCGGGCGCGAACCCTCCGGGGCGATCACGACGGCGTGCTCGAGGGCTTCGCGGGCCCGCGCGAACCTGTCGGGCGTGTCCGTGTACAGCGTCATCAGCGGCTCGCCGGCGCGCACCAGGGCGCCGGGCTTCGCGTGGAGCTCCACACCGGCGCCGGCCTGGACCACGTCCTCCTTGCGGGCGCGTCCCGCCCCGAGCCGCCAGGCGGCGACGCCGACAGCCAGGGCGTCAAGACCGACGAGGACGCCGTCGGCGGGCGCCAGCACGTGCTCGCTCTCCCGCGCGACGGGCAGCTCGGCGTCGGGGTCGCCACCCTGGGCGGAGATCATCCTGCGCCACACGTCCATGGCCCGGCCGTCGGCGAGGGCGTCGGCCGGGTCGATCCCGGTGCGTCCCGCGGCTTCGAGCATCTCGCGGGCCAGGGCGACGGTCAGCTCGACCACGTCAGCCGGACCACCGCCGGCCAGGACCTCGACCGACTCGCGCACCTCGAGCGCGTTGCCCGCCGTCAGGCCGAGGGGCGTGGACATCTCGGTGAGGAGCGCCACGGTGCGCACCCCTGCGTCGGTGCCGAGCTGCACCATCGTCCGGGCCAGCTCCGTCGCGCGCGCAACGTCCTTCATGAAGGCGCCTGTGCCGACCTTGACGTCAAGCACCAGCGCACCGGTGCCCTCGGCGATCTTCTTGCTCATGATCGACGACGCGATGAGCGGGATCGCCTCGACGGTGCCTGTCACGTCGCGCAGGGCGTAGAGCTTGCGGTCCGCGGGCGCGAGCCCCGAACCCGCCTGGCAGATGACGGCGCCGACCTCCTCGAGCTGGCGCATCATCTCCTCGTTGCTCAGCGCGGCCCGCCAGCCGGGGATCGACTCGAGCTTGTCCAGCGTCCCGCCGGTGTGGCCGAGGCCGCGGCCGGAGAGCTGAGGGACAGCCACGCCGCACGCGGCGACCAGGGGCGCCAGCGGCAGGGTGATCTTGTCGCCCACCCCACCGGTCGAGTGCTTGTCGGCGGTCGGGCGGGACAGCCCGGAGAAGTCCATCCGCTCCCCCGAGGCGATCATCGCCGCCGTCCACCGGGCGATCTCCGAACGGTCCATCCCGTTGAGCAGGATCGCCATCGCCAGTGCAGCCATCTGCTCGTCCGCGACAGCCCCACGCGTGTACGCATCGATGACCCAGTCGACCTGCCCGTCGGACAGGCGGCCGCCGTCCCGCTTGGTCCGGATGACGTCGACGGTGTCGAAGGGCTCAGGTGCAGCAGTCATGGGGAAGGCCTCTCAGGCTCGTTCGACCAGGTCATCGGGGCCGAAGGCGTCGGGCAGCACCTCGGTCATGGGCTTGATCCCGCTCACCGTGTCGACGAGCAGGGAGGCGCCGCCGTGCTCCCAGAGCAGCTGCCGGCACCGCCCGCACGGCATCAGCGCCGTGCCGTGGCCGTCCACGCACGCGAACGCCACCAGGCGGCCGCCACCGGAGGTGTGCAGCGCGCTGACCAGCGAGCACTCGGCGCAGAGACCGAGCCCGTAGGAGGCGTTCTCCACGTTGCAGCCGACGATGATCCGCCCGTCGTCGACGAGGGCCGCCGCCCCCACCGGGAACCGGGAGTACGGCGCGTACGCCTTCGTCATCACCTCACGAGCGGCTGCGCGCAGGGCGTCCCAGTCGACCTCGCCCGACCTGCCCGTCACGTCGGTGCTCACTTGACGTACGGGATGCCCTCGGCGGCGGGTGCGCGCACCCGGCCGACGAGGCCCGCCACGGCGAAGATGGTGGCCAGGTACGGCAGCATCGACAGGAACTGGCTCGGCACGGGCGACCCGAGGTTGTTGAGCACCTGACGCAGCGAGTCGGCGAAGCCGAAGAGCAGCGCGGCGGCGAGGGCGCCCTTGGGGCTCCACCGGCCCAGGATCATCGCGGCGAGGGCGATGTAGCCCTTGCCGGACGTGAGCTCCTTGGTGAACGCCAGGCCGGCCGAGACCAGCGCCGCGCCACCGAGACCGGCGACGGCCCCGCCGAGGATCGTGTTGCGGTACCGCGTCCGGTTGACGTTGATGCCGACCGTGTCGGCCGCCTTCGGGTGCTCGCCGACGGCCCGCATGCGCAGGCCCCAGCGGCTGCGGAACACCAGGACCTGCAGCGCCGCGACCGCGACGTACATGAGGTAGACGACGATCGAGTGGTTGAAGAGCACCGGCCCGAGGATCGGGATCTGCGACAGCACCGGGATCGGCAGCGTCGGCAGCCGGTCGGGTGAGTTCAGCGTCTGCGGGTTGGCCGTCAGCACCGTCGAGAACAGGTAGTTGGTGATGCCGATAACCAGCACGTTGAGCACGACGCCGACGATGATCTGGTCGATGCGGTAGCGGACCGCGAAGATCACGAGGACCAGCCCGACGAGCGCGCCCGCGATGGGCGCCGCGATGAGGCCCGCGTACGGCGACCCGGTCGTGCTCGCCACGACGACGGCCAGGAACGCACCGCCGAGCAGCTGGCCCTCGATGGCGATGTTGATGATGCCCGAACGCTCGCAGAGCAGGCCCGCCAGGGAGCCGAAGATGAGCGGGACGGACAGCGTCAGGGCGCCGGTGAGGAGGACCGTCAGCGGGAGCGCGTTGGTGTTGCCCGCCATCACCCAGACCAGGAACGCGAGCAGGATGAGCCCGGCGAAGGTCAGCGGCGCCCAGACCGGGACGCGTCGGCGTCCGGCGGTGAGCCAGGTGATCCACCCGGCGAGCGCGAGCGCACCGATGCAGAGCACCAGCGCGCTGGCCCGGGACGGGACGGCGAACGGGGCGATCTTCACGAAGTCGCGACCGGTCGCGACCATGAAGTGGGTCTTCTCCGCGCCCGGGGTGAGCAGGGCGAACAGGATCAGCGCGAGCACGCCGACACCGAGGTAGAGCACGGGTCCACGCCAGGCGATCTTCACCTGGACCTGGCCGGGAACCGGTGCGTCGAGGTTGCCGACGGTGGGCGGCAGGGTCTGCGTGCTCATGCGCGGGCCTCCTTCATCGTGTAGCCGAAGAGCTGCGCGACGCGGTGCACCAGCGAGAGCTCACGGACCAGGACAGGTGCCGCGATCAGCAGCACGATCGACGCCTGGATGACCAGGACGATGTCGGGTGGCGTGCTCGCGGCCGTCTGCATGAGCGGGGAGCCCGCGCGCAGCGCGCCGAAGAGCAGCGCGGCCATGACCGTGCCCAGCGGCTTGGAGCGGCCGAGCAGCGCGACGGTGATCGCGTCGAAGCCGATCGAGCCTGCGCTGCCTGCCTGCAGGGTCTTGTCGGTACCGAGGATCTGCGCGGCACCACCGAGCCCGGCCAGACCACCGGCCGTCAGCATGACGAGCACGAACACGAGGTTCACCCGGATGCCGGCGGTGCGGGCCGCGCGCTGGTTGGCGCCGACCGCGCGGAACTGGAAGCCCAGGACCGAGCGCTCCATCAGCCACCAGACCCCGAAGGCCGCGGCGATGGCCACCAGGAAGCCGGCGTGCAGCCGGAACTGCTCGCCGAGCAGCAGCGGGAACACGGCGTTCTCGTGCACCGGCGGGGACACCGGGCGGGTGCCGCCCTGGCGCAGCAGGCTCGTGGTCAGCAGGTAGGAGATCAGGTAGAAGGAGATCGAGTTGAGCATGATCGTGACGATCACCTCGTTGGCCCCGGTCCGGGCCTTGAGGAAACCGGCGATGCCTGCCCAGATCGCCCCGACGACCAGCGCGGCCAGGCAGGCGATCACCAGGTGCACGACGGGCGGGAGCGTCATCGAGATGCCCACCCAGGTCGCGGCGGCGGCGCCCATGAGCACCTGCCCCTGCGCACCGATGTTGAACAGGCCCGAACGGAAGCCGACCGACAGCCCCAGCCCCGCGAAGATCAGCGGGACGGCGGCGGTCATGGTCTGGGTGATCGGGCGGATCGTGCGCGCCCCGGTGGCCTCGTAGTCGTAGATGGCCCCGCGGAAGAGGGCGGAGTAGGCCCCGAAGATCGAGTCCCACGCCGCGCTGAAGAAGTCGCTCGGGCGGGCGAAGATGTACGACGCCGACGCCTGGACCTCGGAGCTCGCCGCGGCGATGAGGACCGACGACGCGATCAGGGCGATGAGGATCGCGATGACGATCGTCACCCACGAGGCGTCGAGGATCTGCTCCAGGAGGGTCCGGCGCGGAGCCCCTGGCTTGGGTGCCGGCGCCGCGGAGGGTGCGACGACGGTGTCGGTGGTGGTCACAGGGTCTCCTGGTCTGCTGCTGTCCCCGCGTCGGCGCGGGGGGTTGTCGTCGCTGTGGCGACCGGCGCCGCGGGAGCGACAGGTGTCGCCGTGGCGGCGGTCGGCGCCGTCGAGGCGGCCGCCTGCTCCGCCTGGGCATCCGCCTCGGCCAGAGCCGTGCGGTGCCGGGCGGCCTCGTGCTCCGCGTCCTGGGCCGAGGCCCCGGCCATCATCAGGCCGAGCACGTCGCGGGCGGTGCCCGCCGGGACGATGCCGATGATCTTGCCGCGGTACATCACCGCGATGCGGTCGGCGAGGGCGAGCACCTCGTCGAGCTCGGTCGACACGATGACCACGGGGGTGCCGTGGTCACGCTCGGCCACGATGCGCTGGTGCACGAACTCGATGGAGCCCACGTCCAGGCCACGGGTCGGCTGCGAGGCGACGAGGAGGCGCAGCGGCCGCGACATCTCGCGGGCGAGGACCACCTTCTGCTGGTTGCCACCGCTGAGGGTGCTGATCGGGTCCTGGATGGACGTCAGGCGGACGTCGAACTCCTGGACGCGCCGGTCGGCGTTCTCCGCGACCCGGGCCGGGCTGAGCGCCCCGCCGCGCGCGAACGGCGGCTGGCCGTGCAGGTCGAGGATGAGGTTCTCGGCGATGGAGAACGACGAGATGAGCCCGTCCGTGCTGCGGTCCTCGGGCACGAAGCCCACGCCCGCGCGCAGGACGTCGTCGACGCTCCCACCGAGCAGCTCGGTGCCGTCGAGGGTGATCGACCCGTTCCGCGCCGGGCGCAGACCGAGGATCGTCTCGGCGAGCTCGGACTGCCCGTTGCCCTGGACACCGGCGATCGCGAGGATCTCGCCGCGGTGCACCTCGAACGAGATGTCGTCGACGGCCCGCGTGCCGATCGCGTCCATGACCGTCAGGTTGCGCACCTGGAAGGTCGCGTCCCCGGGCTCGGCGGGGGTCTTGTCGACACCGAGGTCGACCGTCCGGCCGACCATGAGCGAGGCCAGCTGGGCCTCGCTGTCCGACGGGTCGCCGACACCGACGACCTTGCCGCGCCGGATCACCGTGATCCGGTCCGCGACGGCGCGCACCTCACGCAGCTTGTGCGTGATGAAGACGATCGACGTCCCTGCGTCCTTGAGCTGACGCATGATGCCGATGAGCTCGTCGGTCTCCTGCGGGGTGAGCACCGCGGTCGGCTCGTCGAGGATCAGCACCTTGGCGTCGCGACTGAGGGCCTTGATGATCTCCACGCGCTGCTGGACACCCACGGGGAGGTCCTCGACGAGGGCGTCGGGGTCCACGGCGAACCCGAACCGGTCCGAGATCTCGCGCACCAGGCGGCGGGCCTCGGCCAGGTTGATCAGCGCTGCGGGGCCGGACGTGGGCTCGTGGCCGAGGACCACGTTCTCGGCGACGGTGAAGACCGGGACGAGCATGAAGTGCTGGTGCACCATGCCGATCCCCGCCGCCATCGCGTCACCCGGGCCGGCGAACCGGACCGGGTGGTCGTCGATGAGGATCTCGCCCCCGTCCGGGTCGTACAGCCCGTACAGGACGTTCATGAGCGTCGACTTGCCTGCACCGTTCTCGCCGAGGAGAGCGTGGATCTCTCCCGGCAAGAAGGTCAGGTCGATCGCGTCGTTGGCCACGAGCGGTCCGAACCGCTTCGTGATCCCACGGAGCTCCAGCTTCACGGCTTCATCGCCTTCCACACGTCGTTGCGCATCGAGACTAGCGATGCGGGTGCCTACCGCGGCACCGCATCGGACCTCTGACCGTGCTCACCCAGAGCGTGCACCAGTCGGGGACCGTTGCGCTGCAGGCAGGCCGGTGGCCCCGGGCGACGTGCGCCCCGGGCCACCGGGCGGTCCCAGAGGAGACCGCTGGTTTGTCAGGAGGTCGCGTTGGCCGAGGGGGACTCGACCTTCAGCTCGCCCGAGATGATCTTCTGCTTGAGCTCGTCGATCTTGGAGACCAGTGCCGGGTCGACCTTGGACTCGAAGTCGTGCAGCGGGGCGAGGTCCACGCCGCCGTTCTTCAGCGTGCCGACGTACGGGTCAGCGGTGTAGTTGCCCTTGGCGGCGTCGGCGATCGTGTCGTAGACGGCGGTGCCGATCTGCTTGATGACCGAGGTCAGGATCAGCTGCTTGAAGTCGGCGTTGGCTGCCTGGAGGTAGCCGTCGGAGTCGACCCAGATGACCGAGGTGCCCGGCGCCTGCGAGGCGGCGTTGAGCGAACCCGCACCGACCGGGCCGGCAACCGGGAGGATGACGTCAGCGCCCGCGGCGATGAACTGCTCGGTCGTGGTGCGGCCGGCCTCGGTGTCGGAGAAGTTGCCGATCATCGAGCCGTTCTGCGCGGCCTTGTCCCAGCCGAGGACCTTGACCGAGGTGCCGTTGTCCGTGTTGTAGGCGGCGACGCCGTCGACGAAGCCGTCCATGAAGATCGTCACCGACGGGAAGGGCATGCCGCCGTAGGTGGCGACGGTGCCGGTCTTGGTGGTGCCGGCGGCCAGGTACCCGGCCAGGTAGGCCGACTCCTGCGTGTTGAAGAGGAGCGGCTTGGCGTTCGGCAGCGTGACCGGCTTGAAGTCCTTGTCGCTGAAGGCCGAGTCGACCAGCGCGAAGTTGATGTCCGGGTTCGCCTCGGCGGCCGCCTGGATCGCGTCCTCGAGAGCGAAGCCGACGCCGATGATCAGGTTGCACTTGGCCTGGACCATCGAGTCGACGTTGTCGACGTACTGGCCCGGGTCTGCCGACTCGGCGGACTTGACGTTGATGCCCAGGTCGTCCTTGGCCTTGTTGAGGCCCTCGAAGCCGGACTGGTTGAAGGATGCGTCGTCGAAGCCACCCTCGTCGGACACCATGCATGCGGTGTAGTCGGAGGTGGTGGCCGAGGCGCTCGCGCCCCCGCCGGCAGAGGTGCTCGTCGTCGGCTTCGCCTCAGGCGCCGCTGCACACGCGGCGAGGGCCAGAGCCGTAGCGGTTGCGAGCACCGCTGCTCGTGTCAGTCTCTTCACGTCGTCACTCCTGTGTTGTGTCTGTTCGACGCCATGCCGTCCCAGGGGTGACCCACTGCTCGCCGACCGGGTCTGGCGGTCCGAGGCCGCCGGAGCGGCCAGGGCGCTCAGAAGGGCGTCCACGAGCAGTCGCCCTCTGGCCGGCTGCTGTGCTCCGCAGCCTATCCGGCGGCCAGGGCGCGGGTGTTACTCCCCGGTATCAAGGCCGAGTCGTTACGGGATCGGAATGTTGCCCGGACGTCGGGCGGGCACATTCCACCATCAAGGCACCGAACCGTCAGGACCCCGTCAGGACGCGGGACGGGGGGCGCGCGCGGTGCCGGCGAGCACGGCGACGCGGGTCAGCACACGCATGCCAACGGCGATGGCGCCCTCGTCGACGTCGAAGTCCCCCTGGTGGATGTCGTAGGTGCGACCTCCGGGCGTCCGCGTGCCGAGCCGGGCCATCGCCCCGGGCGCCCGGGTGAGCAGCCAGGCGAAGTCCTCGCCGCCCAGCGACTGCTCGGTGAGCACGACGGCGTCGGGCCCGAGGACGTCCCGGGTCGCGATGTCGAGCAGGCGGGTCGAGGCGGCGTCGTTCTCGACCGGAGGCACGCCCCGGTGGTGCTGCACGTCGACCCCGACGTGGTACGGCGCCACCACGTGGGTCACGGCCTCCAGGAGCACGGCGGCCGCCGCGTCCCAGGCGCGGGCGTCCAGGCAGCGCAGGGTCCCGCGCAGCGTGCCCATGGCGGGGATCGCGTTGCTGGCCGTGCCTGCGTGCACCTGGCCCCAGGTCAGGTTCACCCCCCAGCGCGGGTCGAGCCGGCGGCCGAGCACGGCCGGGACCTGCGTGATGACCTGGCCGAGAGCGAAGACGATGTCGCCGGTCAGGTGCGGCCGGGACGTGTGCCCGCCGTCGGAGGTGAGCGTGACGGTGACCGGGTCGGAGGCCGAGGTGATCGGGCCGATGCGCGACCCGACCAGACCCACGTCGAGCTTCGGCTCGCAGTGCACGGCGAACACCTGGCTGACGCCGTCCATGGCGCCGGCCTCCATGGCGTCGAGCGCACCGCCCGGCTGGATCTCCTCGGCGGCCTGGAAGATCAGCCGGACACCTGTGGGCAGCTGCCCGGCCTCGGCGAGCTCGGCGAGCACCAGGCCGGCACCGAGCACGACGGCCGTGTGCACGTCGTGCCCGCAGGCGTGGGCGACGCTGGGGACCGTCGACTGCCACGGCCGGCCGCAGGAGTCGGGCACCGGGAGCGCGTCGAGGTCGGCGCGCAGGGCCACGCGGCGACGTCCGCTCGCCACCGTGGTCGGACCGATGTCGCAGACCACGCCGGTCCCGGGGAGCCGACGCGGCTTCAGCCCTGCTGCCACGAGCCGCTCGTGGACGAGGTCGGTGGTGCGCCGCTCGGTCCGGCCGACCTCAGGGTGCCCGTGCAGGGCGCGCCGCACGGCGACCATCTCGTCGATGTGGGCGTCGACGCGCGCGTTGAGCCTGTCGACGGTCACGGTGCGGGCAGCTTCGAGCACCTGTCGAGCCTAGTTGCTCGGCGCGTCGTCCCCCCGGGTGGGTCCACGCCGGACGGCTGACGGCTCAGAGCGCGACGCCTCAGAGCAGCACGCCTCGGAGCAGCGCACCTCAGAGCAGGTCGTCCCTCCCGGACTCGCGCACGGCGTCGACGACGGCCTTGAGCTGCTGCGCGTGCGCCCGGGTCGTGACGAGCAGCGCGTCGGGCGTGTCGACCACCACGACGTCGTCCAGCCCGAGCACCGTCACCAGCCGGCCGGAGCCGGGAACGACCAACGCCCCGGAGGAGTCGACGGTGAGCACGTCGGCAGCCGACCCGAGCACCCGCGCGGCCGACGGGTCGTCAGGGGTCGGCGGCAGCAGCCCGGCGAGCGAGTCGAAGTCGCCGACGTCGTCCCAGCTGAAGTCACCGGGCACGACGGCGACGCCACCCGCAGCGGCGACCGGCTCGGCGATGGCGTGGTCGATCGCGATCTTGAGCAGCCCGGGCCAGACCCGGCCCAGCACCTCGGCGCGCCCGGGACCGTCCCACGCCTCGGCGATCTCCAGCAGCCCACGGTGCAGGTCGGGGTGGAGCTCGGCGAGGTGGGCGAGGAGCACCTGGGCGCGGACGATGAACATGCCCGCGTTCCAGCGGTAGTCCCCACCTGCGAGGTACCCGGCGGCCGTGTCGGCGTCCGGCTTCTCGGTGAAGCCCCGGACATGGCGGGCGTCGGGCGCTCCGGCCACGCCCAGGTCGTCACCGAGGTGGATGTAGCCGAACGCGGTGGACGGCCCGGTGGCGGCGATCCCGATGGTCACGACGTAGCCCTCGCGGGCGGCAGCGACGCCCTGGCGGACCGCCTCGGCGAAGCCCGGACCGGCGTCGATCACGTGGTCGGCGGCGAACGAGCCGATCACGACGTCCCCCTCGCGGCGGGCCAGCACGGCCGCGGCCAACCCGATGGCTGCCATCGAGTCCCGTGGCGACGGCTCGGCCAGCACAGCGTCGGCGCCGAGCCCGGGCAGCTGCGTGTGCACCGCGCTCTCGTGGCGGGTCCCCGTCACGACGACCACGCCGCCCGGACCTGTGAGCGGCGCCAGGCGGTCCACGGTGGCCTGGAGCAGCGTCCGTCCGGTGCCCGTCAGGTCGTGCAGGAACTTGGGCGCACCGGCACGCGAGAGCGGCCACAGCCTCGTCCCGGCGCCGCCGGCGGGGACCACGGCGCGGAATCCGGGGATCGGTGCGGGGGCGCTGGACGGGCTGACCGGGGTGCTGGCTGACATGACGTGGATTGTGCCAGCGCCCCGCAGGCCGGCCTCTGTCTGTGGTCTTCGTCACATCGACACCCAGCGGGACCACGGACCCTTGCGGAGCAGGCCACGGACTCGGGAGCAGAGTCGTCGGACGTGGCAGGAGTCGGTCGTAGAGTGACATCGTCAGAAGGTCATGCCCGGGACGGTGCCGTCCCCCAGGAGCCCGGAGGATCACCAGTGCCCGAAGCGCCGGCTGGGACGCTCTACCGAGGCCGGGAAGGGATGTGGTCCTGGGTCGCGCACCGCGTGACCGGCTTCCTCATCTTCTTCTTCCTGCTCGTCCACATCCTCGACACCTCCCTCGTCCGCGTCTCCCCCGAGGCGTACAACGCGGTCATCGGGACGTACAAGAACCCCGTCATGGGACTCGGTGAGGCCGGGCTCGTGGCGGCCGTCGTCTTCCACGCGTTCAACGGCGTGCGGATCATGCTGGTCGACTTCTGGTCCAAGGGGACCCGCTACCACCGCGTCATGCTGTGGATCGTGGTCGGGCTCTTCGTCATCACGATGGCCGGGTTCCTGCCCCGCCACCTGATGCACGTGTTCGGAGGCGAGTGATGACCCAGATGGCCACGACGGCCGTCCCGGCGCCGCGCAGCCCGCGGCAGAACCGGGCCTCCCGTCGCACCACCCGGACCAACGTCGAGCTCTACGGCTGGGTCTTCATGCGCGCGTCGGGTGCGCTGCTGCTGGTCCTGATCTTCGGCCACCTCTTCGTCAACCTGGTGGCGGGCGAGGGGATCAAGGCCGTCGACTTCGGCTTCGTCGCCGGCAAGTGGGCCTCACCGCTGTGGCAGGTCTGGGACCTGCTGATGCTCTGGCTGGCGATGATCCACGGCACCAACGGCATCCGGACCATCATCAACGACTACGCCGAGCGGACCGGGACACGCATCGTCCTGAAGTCGCTCACCTACCTCGCGTTCGCGATCACGGTGGTCCTCGGCACGCTCGTCATCTTCACCTTCGACCCCTGCCCCGCCGGCAGCCCGGCCGACCTGCTCCCCTCGTTCTGCACCTCCTGAGCGTGACGTCCACGCCTCCCCAGCCAGCCGGCCCCACCGGGCCACCGAGCCTGCCCGCCCGAGCCAAGGACTGAAGACCTGATGCAGAGTCACCAGTACGACGTCGTCATCGTCGGTGCCGGGGGCGCCGGTATGCGCGCGGCCCTGGAGTCCTCGACCCGGGCGCGCACCGCGGTGCTGACCAAGCTCTACCCCACGCGTTCCCACACCGGCGCGGCTCAGGGCGGCATGTGCGCCGCTCTGGCCAACGTCGAGGAGGACAACTGGGAGTGGCACACCTTCGACACGGTCAAGGGCGGCGACTACCTGGTGGACCAGGACGCCGCGGAGATCATGGCGAAGGAGGCCATCGACGCGGTCCTGGACCTCGAGCGGATGGGCCTGCCGTTCAACCGGACGCCTGAGGGCACGATCGACCAGCGTCGCTTCGGCGGTCACACCCGCAACCACGGCGAGGCGGCCGTGCGCCGGTCCTGCTACGCCGCGGACCGCACGGGCCACATGATCCTGCAGACGCTCTACCAGCAGTGCGTCAAGCAGGACGTCGCGTTCTTCAACGAGTTCTACGTGCTCGACGTGCTGCTCACCGCCGACCTGTCCACCGGCGAGGTGCCCGACGGCGAGACGGTCCGCGTGAGCGGGGTCGTGGCGTACGAGCTCGCCACCGGCGAGATCCACGTGTTCCAGGCCAAGGCGGTCATCTTCGCCACCGGAGGCGCCGGCAAGGTCTACAAGACGACCTCCAACGCGCACACCCTCACCGGGGACGGGATGGCCCTGGCGCTGCGGCGCGGCATCCCGCTCGAGGACATGGAGTTCTTCCAGTTCCACCCGACAGGCCTCGCGGGCCTCGGCATCCTGCTCTCCGAGGCGGCCCGTGGCGAGGGCGCGATCCTGCGCAACAGCGAGGGCGAACGCTTCATGGAGCGGTACGCCCCCACCATCAAGGACCTCGCACCGCGCGACATCGTGGCGCGGTCGATGGCCAACGAGGTGCGTGAGGGCCGCGGCGCGGGCCCGAACAAGGACTACGTGCTGCTGGACCTGACGCACCTCGAGCCGGCGCACATCGACGCCAAGCTCCCGGACATCACCGAGTTCGCGCGCACCTACCTCGGCATCGAGCCCTACACCGAGCCGGTGCCCGTCTACCCCACGGCGCACTACGCGATGGGTGGCATCCCCACGACGATCGACGCGGAGGTGCTGCGCAACAACACCGACGTCGTCGCCGGCCTGTTCGCCGCCGGCGAGGTCGCCTGCGTGTCCGTCCACGGGTCCAACCGGCTCGGCACGAACTCCCTGCTGGACATCAACGTGTTCGGCAAGCGTGCCGGCATCGCCGCGGCCGCCTACGCCTCCACCGCCGCCTGGGTCGACCTGCCCGAGGACCCGGCTGCGGCCGTGGTCGGCGAGCTCGAGCGCATGCGGGACCAGCCCCAGGGCGAGCGCGTGTCGGACATCCGCCGGGCGCTGCAGGAGTCGATGGACGCGAACGCCCAGGTGTTCCGCACGGCCGAGTCGCTGACCCGCGTGCTCGACGACATCGCCGACCTCAAGGAGCGCTACCAGCGCGTCAGCGTCCAGGACAAGGGTCGGCGGTTCAACACCGACCTGCTCGAGGCGATCGAGCTGGGCTTCCTGCTCGACCTCGCGCAGGTCGTCGTGGTCGGCGCGCTCTCCCGGGAGGAGTCCCGCGGTGGCCACTTCCGCGAGGACTTCCCCACCCGGGACGACAAGAAGTACATGAAGCACACGATGGCCTACGCCCGACGGGTCCCCACCGGGGGCACGGAGATCCGGCTCGACACCAAGCCGGTGACCGTGACCCGTTACCAGCCGATGGAGCGGAAGTACTGATGAGCACCGACCTGGGAACCCGTCAGTCGCCCGCCGCCGAGGCGGGCGCCGTGCCGAGCTTCGACGTGACGCTCCGGATCCGGCGCTTCGACCCCGACGCCGCCGTCGAGGAGCAGGGCGCCTACTGGGAGGAGTTCACGGTCACCGCCCACGGCACCGACCGTGTGCTCGACGCGATGCACAAGGTCAAGTGGGAGATCGACGGCTCGCTCACCTTCCGCCGCTCGTGCGCCCACGGCATCTGCGGCTCCGACGCCATGCGCATCAACGGCCGCAACCGCCTCGCCTGCAAGGCGCTGCTCAAGGACCTCGACCCGTCCAAGCCCATTACCATCGAGCCCATCAAGGGCCTGCCGGTGATCAAGGACCTGGTCGTCGACATGGAGCCGTTCTTCGCCTCGTACCGCGAGATCATGCCGTTCCTGATCACGGGCGGGAACGAACCCAGCCGTGAGCGCCGGCAGTCGCCCGAGCAGCGCGAACGCTACGACGACACCACCAAGTGCATCCTGTGCGCCGCGTGCACGTCGTCGTGCCCGGTGTTCTGGACCGACGGCCAGTACTTCGGTCCGGCGGCGATCGTCAACGCGCACCGGTTCATCTTCGACAGCCGCGACGAGGGCGGTTCGCAGCGCCTGGAGATCCTCAACGACAAGGAGGGCGTGTGGCGCTGCCGCACGACCTTCAACTGCACCGAGGCGTGCCCGCGCGGCATCGAGGTCACCAAGGCCATCCAAGAGGTCAAGCGCGCCATGCTGACGCGGGCGTTCTAGGACCCGTCCCAGGACCCGTTCTCGGACGCTGCCAGCGGGAAGTCCCGCACGGCACGCCAGACGCCGTCGTCGCCGTGCTCGAACACCTGGAACGCCTCCACGCGGAAGCGCGCCTCGAAGTGCTCGAGCTCACGGAACGCTCGGTCGAGGGCCGGCTCGTCGACCTCGTGGGCGACGGTGACGTGCGGGTGGTAGTTGAAGCGCAGGTCCTGCTCCAGGGGACCGGAGCGCACCGCGCGCTCGAGCCGCTCGCACTCGGCGATGCCCTGGACCAGCGGGACGAACACGACGGGTGAGACCGGCCGGAAGGTCCCGGTCCCCCGCAGGTGCACAGTGAACGGCGGATGGGCGCGCCCGACCGCGGCCAGGTGGTCACGCACGGCCGCGAGCTCGTCGGGCCCCACGACCGTCGGGCCGAGCAGCGTGACGTGCGGGGGGATGTCCTCGGCGAGCGGGTCGCCGAAGCCTGCGCGCGCCTCCTGCAGGGCGGGGCCGAAGGGTGCGGGGACCTGGACCGCGACCCCGATCCTGACCTGGTCCCCGACGCGTTCCGGGAGTCTCATCCGCGTCGCCCGCGGCGCGGCAGGAGGCCGATGGCGTCGTACACGCGCTCCAGCGTCGCCCGGGCGATCACCTGGGCGCGGTCGGCGCCCTCGTCCAGCAGGTCGTCGAGCCGCTTGGGCTCGTCCAGGTAGCCGTGCACGCGCTCCTGGAAGGGGACGAGGAACTCCACGACGACGTCGGCCAGGTCCTTCTTGAGGTCGCCGTAGCCCTTGCCCTCGTAGGACTGGACGATCTCCGGGACCGCGCGGCCCGTGAGCGCGGCGAAGATCGTCAGCAGGTTCGAGATGCCGGGCTTGGACTCGGTGTCGAACCGGATCTCCCGCTCGGCGTCGGTCACGGCCGAGCGGATCCGCTTGGCCACCACCTTCGGGTCGTCGAGGAGCTCGATCAGGCCGGTGGGCGTCGACGCGCTCTTGCTCATCTTGGCCGTGGGGTTCTGCAGGTCGTAGATCTTGGCCGTGGCGCGGACGATGTGCGGCTCGGGGACCACGAACATCCCGCCGAAGCGAGCGTTCATCCGCTGGGCCAGGTCCCGCGTGATCTCCAGGTGCTGGCGCTGGTCCTCGCCGACCGGCACCAGCGCCGTGTCGTAGAGCAGGATGTCGGCGGCCATGAGCACCGGGTAGCTGAACAGGCCGACGTTGGTGTTCTCGGCCCCCTGCTTGGCCGACTTGTCCTTGAACTGGGTCATCCGCGCGGCCTCACCGAAGCCCGTGTTGCAGGCGAGGACCCAGGCCAGCTCGGCGTGCTCGTGGACGTGGCTCTGGACGAAGAGCACGGACCTGTCGGGGTCAACCCCCGCCGCGAGGTACTGGGCAGCCGTCCGACGGGTGCGCTCACGCAGCACGGCCGGGTCGGGGCCGACGGTCAGCGAGTGGAGGTCGACGACCGAGTAGAGGGTGTCGTAGTCGTCCTGCAGGGCCACCCAGCTGGTCAGCGCACCGAGGTAGTTACCCAGGTGCAGCGAGTCGGAGGTGGGCTGCATCCCCGAGAGGATGCGTGGACGCTGGGCCGTTGCCGGCCGGGCCGCATGGGACATGCCGAGCATTCTGGCAGGTCCACAGGGGTGCCTCGAAGCCGGACGTCCTCAGGTCGCCTCGTCGTCGAACGGTGCGGGGGCACCCTGCTCCGCGGCACCGCGGGCGACCGCAGTGCCGGACGCCGCAGCGGCCGCCGCCCCGCCGCTGGTGTACGTGCGGCCGGTCGGCTTGGCCAGGGACACGGGCGGCGCGAGCTCCTCCATCAGGGCCTCGCGGACGATGCGCCGAGGGTCGTACCGGCGCGGGTCCAGCGAGGCCCAGTCGACGTCGCTGACCTCCTCGCCCAGCTCGGAGGCGACCCGCTCCCGGGCCGTGCCGGCGAACTCGCGCAGCCGCCTGACCCACCCGGCCAGCTGCTCGGCATAGGAGGGCAGCCGCTCGGGTCCGACCACGATGACGGCGATGACGAGCAGGATCAGGAACTCCGAGCCGTTGATCCCGAACATCTCGTCAGACTAACCGGGACCGCGCGTCAGTCCGCGCTGGTGAACTCGTCGAGAACCATGCGCACGTCGCGCTGCTGGTCCCCCGACCTGACCGTGAGGGTCACCGAGTCCCCCGGCGCCTTGGCCCGGATCGACACGATGAGCTCGTCGGCCTCTGTCACGGGGCGTCCGTCCACCGCCAGGATGATGTCGCCCGGCTTGATGCCCGCCTTGTCGGCGGGGCCGCCGGCGGTCACCGGCGCCTGCCCGTCCTGGGGCTCGGTGGACACCTGGACACCCTCGCCGGTGTATCGCGAGTCGAGCAGGACCCCGATGACGGGGTAGGTGGCGCGGCCGTTGGCGATGAGCTCGGCGGCCGTCCGTCGGGCCTGGTTGGACGGGATGGCGAACCCGAGGCCGATGCTGCCGGCGGCCGCGGTGAGGCCGGGCCGCTGGGCGATGGCCGAGTTGATCCCGATCACCTCGCCCGCGCTGTCCACGAGCGGGCCCCCTGAGTTGCCGGGGTTGATCGCGGCGTCCGTCTGGATCGCGTTGATGAAGGCCGGGGTGTCCCCGTCGCCCGCCGCGACCGGGCGGTGCAGCGCGCTGACGATGCCTGTGGTGACGGTGCCCTGCAGACCCAGGGGCGCCCCGATGGCCACGACGGGGTCGCCCACGACCACCTGGTCGGAGTCGCCGAGCACGAGCGGCGAGAGGCCCTCGCGGGCCACCTTGATGACGGCCAGGTCGTACTCGGACGTGCGCCCGACGATCTCGGCCTTCTCCTCGCTGCCGTCGGCGAACACCACGACGATGCTCGAGCCGTCCTGCGCCGCCGAGGCGACCACGTGGTTGTTGGTCAGGATGTAGCCGTCCGCCTGCAGCACCATGCCCGACCCGGTGCCCTCGCCCTCGCTGCTGGTGACCTCGATCGCGACGACGCTGGGCAGCACCGCCTCGGCGATCGCGGCCACCCCGGTCAGCTCGCCGGCACGCTCCTGCCCGGACGACTCCGGCAGCACCACGGCGCCGCGGTCGCGTCCGGCGGCCATGCGGGTCGCGACGACTCCACCGAGCGCCCCGGCGACCAGGGCCAGGACGAGCAGCGGCACCAGCCAGACGAC
>DASXVR010000257.1:0-6845 GCA_036504175.1 Actinotalea sp.
GGCCTGTCCAGCACGGCCAGCAACGCCTCCATGGCCTGGCCACCGACCACCGACAGACCGAACTTCTGGTCCTCGTGCGCGGTGGAGATGTACTCGTGGCCCCCGGCATGCACGCCGGTGGTGACCCGCACGAGGACGGGCGCCCGCAGGCCCTGGTCGGCCAGGGCGTCGCGTCGGCGACGGACCGCCTCCGCGACCCGCGCGACCTCGCCGAGGGAGTCGATCACGATCCGGCCGACACCGGCGTCCAGCGCCCGGCCGATCTCGTCGTCGGACTTGTTGTTGCCGTGCAGTCCGATGTCCGGGCCGGGGATGCCGGCCCGCAGCGCGACGGCGAGCTCACCGCCGGTCGCGGTGTCGATCCGCAGCCCCTCCTCGTGCGCCCAGCGCGCAACAGCCGTGCTCAGGAAGGCCTTCCCCGCGTAGTAGACGTCGACCTGCGTGCCGATCGTGGCGAACGCGAGGGAGAACGCCTCCCGGTACCCACGCGCGCGGCGGCGGAAGTCGGCCTCGTCCAGCACGTAGACGGGCGTCCCGTGCTCGGCGGCGAGGTCGCGCAGGTCCACCCCGCCGATGCTCACGGCGCCGTCAGCACCGCGCCGGGCACTCGAGGGCCACACGTGCGCGTCGAGGTCGGGGACGGCGCCCGCGGCAGCCGCGGGCCTGCCCGTCACATGCGCTCCGGGGCGGTCACCCCGAGCAGGGCCAGGCCGTTGGCCAGCACCGTGCGCGTCGCGTCGTTGAGCCACAGCCGCGTCCGGTGGACGTCCGTGACCTCCTCGTCCCCCATCGGGATGACGAAGCGCTTCTGGTCGTACCACTTGTGGTAGGCCCCCGCGAGCTCCTCGAGGTACCGCGCCACCCGGTGCGGCTCACGCATCTGGGCCGCCTGGGTGACCACCCGCCCGAACTGGCCGATGGCCGCGAGCAAGGTCGACTCGCTCACGTGGTCCAGCACCGACGGGTCGAAGCCGTCCTCGCGACGCACACCGAGGTCGCCCGCGTTGCGCGCCACGTTCGCTGTCCGGGCGTGCGCGTACTGCACGTAGAAGACGGGGTTCTCGTTGGTGGCGCGCGCCAGGAGGTCCAGGTCGAGGTCGATCATCGAGTCCGCCGACGAGCGGGCCAGCGAGTAGCGCGCCGCGTCCACCCCCACGGCGTCGACGAGGTCGTCGAGCGTGACGATGTTGCCTGCCCGCTTGCTCATCCGGACCGGCTCGCCGTCCTTGACGAGGTTGACCATCTGACCGATGAGGATCTCGAGGTTGACCCACGGCGTGTCCCCGAAGGCGGCGCACATCGCCATCATCCGGCCGATGTACCCGTGGTGGTCCGCGCCGAGCATGATGATGACCCGGTCGAAGCCGCGTTCCCGCTTGTCCAGGTAGTAGGCGAGGTCTCCGGCGATGTACGCCGCCTGGCCGTCCGACTTCAGGATCACGCGGTCCTTGTCGTCGCCGAACTCGCTGGTGCGCAGCCACGTCGCACCGTCGGCCTCGAAGACGTGGCCGAGCTCGCGCAGGCGCGTCACGGCCCGCGCGACGGCGCCCGACTCGTGCAGCGAGTCCTCGTGGAAGTAGACGTCGAAGTCGACGCGGAAGTCGTGCAGCTTGGCCTTGATCTCGGCGAACATCAGCTCGACGCCGCGCGCTCGGAAGACCTCCTGAGCCTGTGCCTCGGGAAGCGTCCGCGGGTCGGGCTCCCCCGCCGCCACCGCGCCGGCCACGACGTCGTCGGCGATCTCGGAGATGTACTGGCCCCCGTAGCCGTCCTCCGGAGCGTCCTGCCCGAGGGCACGCGCCAGGAGGGACCGCGCGAACCTGTCGATCTGGGCGCCGTGGTCGTTGAAGTAGTACTCCCGCGCGACGTCCGCTCCCGACGCCTCGAGCATGCGCGCGAGCGAGTCGCCGACGGCTGCCCAGCGCACCCCACCGATGTGCAGCGGCCCTGTGGGGTTGGCCGAGACGAACTCCAGGTTCACCCGCTCCCCGGTGAGCACGGTGCTGCGCCCGTACGACGCACCCTGCTCGACGACCGTCCGGGCGAGCTCACCTGCGGCGGCCGCGTCGAGCGTGATGTTCAGGAACCCGGGGCCTGCGACGTCGACGCGCGCGACACCGGGGACGGCACCCAGCCGCTCGGCCAGCATCGTGGCGAGGTCGCGGGGCGCGATGCCCGCACGCTTGGCGAGCTTCATGGCCACGTTGGTCGCCCAGTCGCCGTGCTCGCGTGAGCGGGGACGCTCGACCGCGACGGTGTCGGGCAGGTCGGAGTCGGACAGGGGCACCGCTCCGTCCGCGATGGCAGAGGCCAGCACGGCGCGCAGCGCCTCGGAGAGCTCAGCGGGGGTCACCGACCAAGGGTATCGACGGCCCCCGGCCCTGCGGGACGCGCGTTCACCCCACCCGCGAGGGGGGAACGCGCAAGAGGCATGCCCCGGAAGTGGAAGGATGCGCGCAGGGCCCGGTCGCCGTTGACTGCGCGCCACGTTCCGAGATCCGGAGTTGGGATGACCCGCCGCACGAACCTGATCGACCATGCCGTCGGCCGCCTGCGCCAGCAGATCACGTCAGGCGCCTGGGTGGTCGGGATGCGCATCCCGGCCGAGCCGGAGCTGACCGAGCTCATCGGCGTCGGCCGCAACACGGTCCGCGAGGCGGTGCAGTCGCTCGTGCACGCCGGCATGCTCGAACGCCGTCAGGGCTCGGGGACGTACGTGATCTCCGACTCCGAGCTCGGGCCCGCGATGGGACGCCAGATCGCCGGCGCGCACCAGCGCGACGTCCTCGAGGTCCGACGCAGCCTCGAGGTCGAGGCAGCCCGCCTCGCAGCCCTGCGCCGCACCGACCAGCAGGTCGACGAGCTCCGCGCGCTGCGCGACCGTCGCGCCTCCGCCTACGCAAGCGGCGAGCTCGACGAGATGGTCGAGGCCGACCTCGTGCTCCACCGCACCATCGCGCACGCCTCGCAGAACCCGGTCCTCCTCGCCCTGTACGAGAACCTGCAGGACGCCATCAGCGAGAACATCCGGTTCAACTTCGAGCACCCCGTGCACGACGACGACTCGCACCACGCCCTGGTGGAGGCCGTCGCAGCGGGGGATGCGCAGGCGGCGATGGCCGAGATCGACAGGTACCTGTCGGCGCTCATCGGCCCAGATCACGCGTGAGCGCGCGCGGCTGGTAGTGTTCTGCACCGCCCCGCCCGCGTAGCTCAGGGGATAGAGCGTCTGCCTCCGGAGCAGAAGGTCGTAGGTTCGAATCCTATCGCGGGCACCGTCTGACCTGCACAGATGCAGCGCCGCCCGACGTCTCGATCAGAGCGTCGGCCGTTCGGCCACCGGCCGCCGACGCAGCTCCGACAGTCCGTCGAGGGTGCCGCGCGCCGCCGCCATGACAGGGGCGAGTGAGCGGAGCAGCTGCCGTCGACCTCCTCGCAGCACGACCTCGCGAGCAGCACCGCCCGCCGACAACGCCCACCGGCGACGGGTTGCGCGATCCAGGTGCTTCGCCGCGAAGAGCAGGCGGCCGCGGCAGACGTAGCGGTAGTACACCAGCGACTTGGCCCGGGGGTCCGAGGTCTCCTGGGTCCCGCCGACGTCATGGGTGGCCGTCAGGTCGTGGCGGACCACGAAGCGTGCACCCGACTGGCGCAGGCGCCACGAGAGGTCCACGTCCTCCCAGTACAGGAAGTAGTCCTCGTCGAAGCCCCCGCTCCGGGTGAAGAGCTCGGCATCGAGAGCCAGGCATGCCGTCGAGATCCACGGCACCATGCCCGCCACCTCGCCGGCGGGACGTGCCCGGCCCGTCCTCAGGTCGAGCGACCCGCCCGTGAACCACGGTCGGCCGTCCGGCCGGACGATCACCGGCGACACGACGAGCGTCCGGTCGGAACGCACCTGCTCGACGAGTGCCTCGACCGTCGCACGGTCGACCTCTTGATCCGGCTGCAGGAGCACCAGGACGTCGCAGCCCAGCTCACGCGCACGCCGCGCACCGGCGTTGACGCCCGCTCCGAACCCGCCGTTGCGATCGCTGAGGACTACCTGCCAACGCTCGCGGGCGCCGAGCGCCGAGACCGCCTCACGCTCGGCGGCCGTCGACGGGTTGTCGACGACGACAACCGTCGCACCACCGTCGGCGCTGGTCCGCACCAGATGCTCTGCGAGCATCGTGTGGGAGTTGTAGTTGACCACGATGAGGCCTGTGCGTGCGTCCAACGGTCCCCCATCCTCGACAACGTGCACGAAGCGTACCCATCCACCCCGCCGCCACCGCGGGCGGCCCACGCGGGCCTGGACCGGGGCGTCGTCGTCGCACGGCGTTCGTCAACAGGCCACTGACAGCGGCGGCCGGGGCCGGTAGCCTCGGCCCGGCACGCGGCGTACGCCCGTGCGACACCGTGGACGATGCGTCCCGGAGACCCCGGAGTACCGCCGATGACATCGTCCCGACGCCGTGCGCGTCGCGCTCCCGGCACGGCGCGCGGCGCGGTGCGCCCACTGGTCGTCGCCGCCCTCCTCCTGACCATGACCTCCGTCGGCGCCGCTCCGGCCGGTGCAGCCGCTCAGGACGCCGTGGTGCAGGGCACGGTCCAGCGGCTCGTGGTCGAGAACCTCGACGGGACGAGCGCCGAGCTGGCCTTCGTCGTGCCGACGCACGGACCTCCGCTGCAGGTCTCCGGCGAAGCGGTGCGTTCCGTGCGGAGCGGCGCCACGGCCCGCCTCACCGTGCACCACGCCGACCTCGCCGCCCTCGCCGCGGGTGGCAGCACCGCTACCGGCGTCGACGTCACGCAGGTCGAGGTCGTCACCGATCCCCCGCTGGCGTCCCTCACGAACGCCGGCACGGCGCGACCTGTGCACCTCCTGACGGCAACCCTGCCTGGCCAGAGCCTCGACGGCGTGACCCCGGCGAACCTGGCCGCGGACCTGACCGGACCCACGTCCCAGTACTGGCGCGACACCACCGGGTCGGCCGTGGACCTCACCCTCGGGAGCCAGATCTCGGCGGGTGTCTACCCGGGCTGGGGCGACACCTCGACCTGCACCAACGCGCAGATCCTCGCGTTCCTGGACTGGTCGGCCGCCCGAGCGGGTGTCTCCCCGACGGCGGGTGCGGACCGCCGGACGGCGACGTACACGCCCCGACTTGCCGCCTGCCCGTTCGCCGGCATCGCGCACCTGGCGATGGGCGGCTCGTTGTGGATCAACGGGGCGGACGGCGTCTCGGCCCGCGAGGACATCCTGGGTCACGAGCTGGGGCACACGCTCTACCTCGCGCACTCCAACTCCCGCACCCGGTGCTCGGTCCCCGGCGACGGTGCCGCAGCCCAGTGCCTGACCGGTGACTACGGGTCGGCGTACGACACGATGGGCTACGCCTTCAGCCATCCGGGCCCGCTCAGCGGTGCGCAGATGGACACGCTCGGGCTCCTCGGTCCCGCCTCGGCCATCGTCGCGACAGGCGCCCAGAGCGCCACGCTGGCGCCGGTGGCAGGGCTGACGGGGACCCGGTTCCTCAAGTTCAGCACGGGTGGCGCCACGTACTACGCGGAGTACCGGGGCGCAGTGGGTCGCGACACGGACCTCGCCTCGACGCGCCGCGGATGCCCCACGGGTGTGCAGACCTGCACCTATGAGCGCTTCCAGCCGGGTGTGGTGGTCGAGCGCGTGGACGCTCCAGGGCTCGGTGCCCCGACCTACCTGCTCGACGCGGGTGCCGGCGATCCCGCGCACCTCGTGAGCGACCCCTGGTTCGTGCTCCCGGTGGGCCACACGTTCACCACCGCGGACCGGGCCCTGACCCTGACCGTGGACAGCATCGGCGGCACCGGCGCCACCGTTCACCTCGGGCCGCCGGCAGCACCGGCACCTGTCGCCGGAGCCACCTACCAGCCCCTCGCCCCCACGCGCGTGCTCGACTTCGTGCCGATGTCGACCGGCAGCACCACGACCCTCACCCTGGCGAACGTGCCCACCGGCGCTGTGGCCGTGGCGCTCAACGTGACAGCCACGGGCGTCTCCCGTACCTCCTACATCTCCGCCTGCGCGTTCGGGACGCCGGTCTCGACCTGCCGCGCGACGTCCGCACTGAACCCGTCGGCGGGCGTGGACACGGCGTCGTCCGTCGTCGTCGCCCTGGGCGGGCCCGCTGGCAACCAGGTCACTCTCTACAACAACAGCGGGAACCTGCGGCTCATCGCCGACCTGCAGGGCTACTACGTCCGCGGCGACGCCTCCGGCGCGCTGTTCGCGGCGCAACCGCCCTCCCGGGCGATGGACGCCAGGGTGGGAACGGCAGATCCCCACGTCCTCACGGTGCCGGGCGTCCCGCCGGGTGCGACAGCCGTCGCTCTGAACCTGACCTCCAGCGGGGCATCGGCGGTGAGCTTCGTCTCGGCCTGCCCGGCGGACCAGCCGCTGGACCAGTGCACCCGGTCGTCCACGCTGAACCCCTCACCGAGCCGCGACATGGCCAACCTCGTCGTCGTGAAGCTGGGCGGCGCCAACGGCGACCAGGTCACGCTGTACAACAACAGCGGCAGCGTGCGTCTCGTCGTCGATGTCGACGGCTTCATGGTGCCGTCGGCCAGCGCACCGGCGGGCGCCGGCGGCTACGTCCCCATGACCCCGCGGCGGGTCCTGGACCGCCTGCCGATGGGCACGGCCTCGCCGTACGTGCTCACCCTGCCTAGCGTCCCCACGGGGGCGACGGCTGTCGCTCTCAACCTGACCGCCACGGGTGCCTCCGCCGTCACGTACGTCTCGGCGTGCCCCGGCGGGACGCCCACCTCGACCTGCCGGCTGACGTCGGCGTTCAACCCGACACCCGCCGCAGACACGT
>DASXVR010000258.1:0-4139 GCA_036504175.1 Actinotalea sp.
CACCGTGTAGCCGGAGGCCTGCAGCGCGTCCAGGGAGTCACGGAAGTCGCACGCCTGCGTGGTGCAGCCCGGGGTCATGGCTGCCGGGAAGAAGAAGATGACGACGTGCTTGCCGCGCTCGCCGGAGAGCGTCAGGGAGCCTCCGTCGGCGGTGGGAAGCGTGAAGTCGGGGGCGATGTCACCGACGGTCAGGCGAGGCATGTGTCTCCTTGGGATCGCGGCCAGCCTATCGGCCAGGTCCGCACCGGGCAGGTCCAGTACCGTCGACGCGTGAGCACGAAGGACGGCGACCGCCCGACCCCGAACCTGCCGATCCGCATGCTTCACGACCGCGTGCTGGTGAAGCTGGACGCCGAGTCCGCCGAGCGGCTGTCGTCCTCGGGCATCGTCATCCCGGCAACGGCGAGCGTGGGCCGACGGCTGGCCTGGGGGACCGTCGTGGCCACCGGTCAGCACGTGCGGCAGGTGTCGGTGGGTGAGCGCGTGCTCTTCGACCCCGAGGACAGGGCCGAGGTCGAGCTCCAGGGCCTGAGCTACCTGCTGCTGCGCGAACGCGACATCCACGGGGTGGGCGAGCCCGAGGGGTCCGGCCAGGGGACTGGCCTCTACCTCTGACGGCCCCCTCAGGGGCGGCCCAGGTCGTCGACGGCGCTCCTCGCCCCGTTGCGCTCGACCGCGGCAGGTGATGCAGTGGGACGTCAGGACGGGCGACGGAAGGTTGGTGCCATGGTGGTCGAGGTCACACCCCGTGACGGAGACGGGCTCACGCTCGGAGCCGACGAGGCGGCTGTGCAGGCTGTCGAGGCCGCGGACGACGAGGCGTCGGCCGAGGTCATGAGCCTGCTCACCGAAGGGGTTCCCCTCGCTCTGCTGGCGGACCTCGCGAACCCCGCGGGGCCCGCGTCGCCGGAGATCCTCGAGGACGAGGGGCTGCCCGACGTGGCCTGGTGGGAGCCCGGTGAGCACGAGCAGCACCCGCCGAACGAGGGCGCGGAGCCGGCCGAGAACTGACGGCGGTCGCCGGTTTCGTGATCGCAGCGGGGTGCTGGTAGCCTCGTGCACCGCGCGCCATTAGCTCAATTGGCAGAGCAGCTGACTCTTAATCAGCGGGTTCGGGGTTCGAGTCCCTGATGGCGCACAGAACAGGCCCCTGATCTGCGGAGACGCGGATCAGGGGCCTTCTGCGTCGGCGCTGCCTGAGTGACTGAGCAGGCGTCGTGGAGGGGCTCCGTGCGGGTCACACAGGGGTGTCGGTGCTCGCCTCGTCGGACTCCTCGGTGACCTGCAGCAGCTGGTCGACCCCGGTGATGGACAGGAGCTCGCGCAGCAGCCACGGAGCGTGGTGCAGCGACACGGGGTAGCCGCGGGACTCGCCGTCCCGCGCGAGGCGGACGAGGATCGACATCCCGGTCGAGTCCATGAAGGTCACGTCCTGGGCGTCGATCACCACGGGCAGGCCCCGGTCGGCGACGGCCTGGCACAGCTCACCGGCGCTCCGCCTCGTCTCGAGGTCGATCTCGCCCCACACCTTGACGACCGACCGACCGTCCTCCTCCTGCAGCGCCATGCCCGACGTGCCCCCGTCGTGCTGGCGGCCGTGTGCCTCGATCATGTGGACCCCTTCGTGGGAGCGTGCGCCCTCTCCCGAGGATCAAACCGCACGGGCGGTCGGTCGGCACTCCGGCCCGGGGACGTGCTCCGTTCGAGTGATCTCCGGCCGAGCTGCGGCCCTCCGGTGGCCGTCGGTCGGGGCGTCTAGGGTGTGGGCGTGACGCGAATCGCCTTGGCCACCTGTGCCGCACTGCCGAACCTGCACGAGGACGACGCACCGTTGATCGGCGAGCTCGAGCGACGCGGCGCCTCCGCGGCCCCGGCCGTCTGGGACGACCCGGACATCGACTGGGCCTCCTTCGACCTCGTCGTCATCCGGTCGACCTGGGACTACTCGGGGCGGCGCAAGGAGTTCCTGCGCTGGGCCGAGAGGGTCGAGTCGGTCAGCCGCCTAGCCAACCCGCTGCCCGTGGTGCGGTGGAACACGGACAAGCACTACCTGCGCGAGCTCGAGGCCGCCGGGGTGCCCATCGTCCCGACGATGTGGCTCGAGCCCGAGCGGCAGTTCTCCTCGCGGGCGCTGCACACGCGGTTCCCCGCGAACGGCGACTTCGTCATCAAGCCGGCGGTCTCGGCCGGGGCGGTCAACACCGGGCGCTACACGGCTATCGACGCCGGCTCCCGGGGCCTGGCGATCCAGCACGCGGGCCGCCTGCTCGCCGCCGGCCGCACGGTGATGGTGCAGCGCTACCTCAACAGCGTGGACTCGGTGGGCGAGCGCGCGCACATCTTCATGATGGGTGAGTACTCCCACAGCGTCCTCAAGGGCGCCATGCTCGACGGCCCCGATGTCGCGGAGGGTGTCATCTACAAGGAAGAGAAGATGACCCGCACCACGGCGACCGAGGAGGAGATCGAGGCTTCCCGCCACGTCATCCGGACAGCCCGCCGCCTGCTGACCGAGGCCGCCGACGGCGACGTCTCCGACCAGCGCTTCCTGTACGCCCGGGTCGATTTGGTCAGCGGCGACGACGGCGCCCCCGTGCTGATGGAGCTGGAGATGGTCGAGCCGTCGCTGTTCACGGCTCTGGGGGACGGGGCTCTCGGACGGTTCGCGGACGCGATCATGGAGCGCGCGGTCTGAGCCCTGAGGCCGCCGGATGGGAGCACCCCGACGGATCGGCTAGACTCCTCGTCGGTCCGATGCCCATGGCAGCGGCGCCGTGGTGGCTATAGCTCAGTTGGTAGAGCACCTGGTTGTGGTCCAGGGGGTCGCGGGTTCAAGTCCCGTTAGCCACCCCACCACGAGACGAGCCGTCCTCCTGCTGGAGGACGGCTCGTCTCGTCTTGCCGGCCGTGGACGACGGCTGCTGGGGTCCGTCCTCAGGACGGCGGGGCGACCTTCGGACCACCGCGCACGCTCGTCGCCAGCACCTGGGCGGCGAGGGCCTTGGCCGTCGGGGAATCGGGTCCCGGCTGGGGCACGAGCATGGCCGCGCGGTAGTAGCGGAGCTCGTCGATGCTCTCCAGGATGTCCGCGAGGGCCCGGTGGCCCCCGTTCTTCTCGGGGGAGGCGAAGTAGATGCGCGGGTACCAGCGCCGGGCGAGCTCCTTGATCGAGGAGACGTCGATCACGCGGTAGTGCAGGTGCCCGACCAGACCCGGCATGTCCCTGTCGAGGAACGCCTTGTCGGTCCCGACGGAGTTGCCGGCCAGAGGGGCCTTGCGTGGCTCGGGCAGCCAGCGGCGCAGGTAGGTGAGCACCTGGTCCTCGGCGTCGGCGAGGGTGGTCCCGCCAGCCAGCTCCTCGATGAGACCCGAGGTGGTGTGCATCGCCACGACGAACGGGTCCATCTGCTCGATCGCCCGGGCGGGGGGCGAGATGACGACGTCCACGCCCTCATCGAGGACGTTCAGCTCGGAGTCGGTGACGATGACGGCGATCTCGACGAGGGCGTCGTTGGCGAGGTCGAGACCGGTCATCTCGCAGTCGATCCACACGATCCGGTCATTGGCCTGGGGTGTTGAGCTCACGCGGTCACTGTACGGGCTGACCCCGACGCGGACCTGAGGGCTGGACGTCATCGGGGCTCTCGGACGGACCCGCCGAGGGAGGTGCGGCAGGCGGTGGCCCGGTCCCCGCGGCAGCCCAGGCGGCGAGGAGGACGACGACCGCGGCACCCGCGGCGGCCGCGGACGCGCCGAGCGGAGGGGTTCCGGCCCAGCTCATCACGGCACCGGTCGTCAGGGCGCCGACAGCCGCGAGGACGGCCCGGTCGCGCCAGGCGCCGACGCGTCCCGCGCGCGGCCCGGACGTGGTCTCGGGGCCGGGCGCCCCGGGTGCCGGGGTGCTCTTGGGAACGACCGGCCCGGGTGCGGCAGGCACCGGCGCGGCTGAGGGGCCGGGGGTCCCGCCGGACGTGGCCGCATCGGACCGACCACGGGGGAGTGCCCCGCTGTCGGAGGCCTCAGGCGGGTCTTGCGGCTCGGGCGCCGACGCCGGGGCGGAGTGACGGCCCATCAGGGCGTGTCGTCGGGCGGGCGGACCATGGCGTCATCGTGGCATGCAGAACGGGGGCGGGCCGCCA
>DASXVR010000259.1:0-28073 GCA_036504175.1 Actinotalea sp.
CGTCCACGACCGTCCCCTGACGTCGGGCGAGCGTGCGCAGCGTCCCGCCCGCCAGATCCGTGCCGAGCGGCAGGAGCATGCGCGCCGCCCACAGCGAGTCGCGGCCGAACAGGGTGAAGAACCACGGGGCTCCCGCTGCCAGGAACACGTCGTCGGGTGCCTCGGGGGTGCTCATCCGCAGGGTGTGCAGGTCGTCCAGCGCGCGGTGCAGCAGGCCGGGCAGCCGTCGGTCGTCGGAGGTGACGTCGGGGACCGACCAGCTGCGGCCCGGGGGCGGTGCGTCGACCACTGCGTCGACCGACCGTTCGACCGCGACGCGCCAGGTCACGCGGACGGTCGCGCGTGGTGGCACCGTGAGCGTCCAGCGCACGACGGGTCCGGCCGGGTCCGCGAGGTCGACCTGCGGGTCGTGCGCTCCGTCGAGGGTGACGACGACGACCTCCCCGCCGGCGGCCCAGCGCAGACCGTCCCGCGAGGCGACAGCGGGAAGGGGCCGGCCGGCGTCGCCGGCCTTGACGTGGTCCATGCGGGCGAGGTCGCAGGCGAGATGCAGGGCCAGGGGCACCGTCAGGGCCTCCGTCATGGCAGAGCTCAGCTCGACCGACTCCTCGACGGCGCCTGCCGTCACGGTGCGCCGGCGGCACATCCGCGCGGTGGGGTCGGCGCCCGGGCCGTCGACACCGCGAACCAGGGAGATGACCTCGACCGACCCGGGTCCCGTGGGCCCTCCGGCGACGGCCTCCGGCTCGTCCTGGCCCACGGTCAGCACGGCGCGACTCAGCACCCGCGTGTCGGCGTGGAAGACGCCTTGCGCACCCTCGGAGCGCAGCTGCCCGTCGCGTCCGCTCCACGCCTGGGTCGGTGCCATGACGGCGACGAGGAGGTCGTGGAGCAGCGGCTGCAGCCTCATTGCTGGGTCCCCTTTGGACGGATACGTGGTCGTGGCGATTCGTGATCGTTCCGTGACGTCCCACCGCTCGTCTCGGCTTGACATCGGGTGGACGCCCATCCACCCTGAGGTCATCCATTTGAGCGATCCAATGTCGGCACAGTACGCGATTTGATCGCTCCAATACAGCCCAAGGGCGGGCTGAACGCAAGGAGGCGTCGATGGACGGACGGCCAACGCTGCAGAGCGTCGCGGATCGCGCATCCGTCTCACGCCAGACGGTCTCCAACGTCCTGAACGCACCGCACCTCGTCCGGCCCGAGACGCTCGACCGGGTCCGCAGCGTGATCGACGAGGTCGGGTACCGCCCGCACGGCGCCGCCCGTCAGCTCCGCACCCGCCGCTCGCAGGTCATCGGCCTGCGGCTCCAGCCCAGCGCCGACGGGGTGAACGGGGCGGTGCTCGACCGCTTCATGCACGCGCTGACCGAGCAGGCCCAGGTGCGCGGCTACCGGATCATGCTCTTCACCGCGCCCGACGACCACGGCGAGATCGCGCAGTACTCCGAGCTGCTCGACACCCTCGAGCTGGACGCGTTCGTGCTGACCTCCACGCACCGTGGCGATGCGCGCACCCGCTGGCTCGCCGACCGGGGCGTCCCCTTCGTGACGTTCGGCCGACCCTGGGACCCGCCGGACGGCGACGGCGACGGCACCGACGCCGTCGCGAGCAGGCACGCCTGGGTGGACGTCGACGGCGCCCACGGCACTCGGACCGCCGTGGAGCACCTGCAGGGTCTCGGCCACAGCCGGATCGCCTTCCTGGGCTGGCCCGTCGGGTCCGACGTGGGCGACGACCGTCGTGCGGGCTGGCGCCGTGCCATGCGCGCCTCGGGCGTCGCCGACCACGAGCTCGACGCCCTCGACGTGGGCGTCGAGGACGGGGTGGCCAACGGCGGCCAGGCGGCCCGGCGCCTGATGGACCTCCTGGCCCCCACCGCCTTCGTGTGCGCGAGCGACTCCCTCGCCCTCGGCGCGCTCGCAGCGACCCGCTCGGTCACCGGGTCGGGCCCCGGCTCCACCATCGACGGCGCCGTCGGCGTTGCGCCGGCGGTGATCGGCTTCGACGACACACCCGTCGCCCGCGCGGTGGGCCTGTCGAGCGTCGCCCAACCACTGACGGAGGCAGCGGGTCAGGCCCTCGCCCTCCTCCTCGACCAGCTGTCGGGCCAGCGCCCCGGCGACGAACCACCCCTCGACCTCCCCGACGACCGCCATGTGCTGCTCTGCCCCAGCCTCGCCATCCGCTCCTCCAGCCGGATCCACGGCTGACCTGGATCGAGGCACCGACCCGCACGCCCGACTGCTTCACCGACGAAGGAGACACCGATGCGTCACACCGCAACCAGGCTCGCCACGATCGTGGCCGGCGGCGCCCTGCTGCTGACCGCGTGCGGAGGTGGGTCCGGCTTCGACAAGGGTTCGGCCGCAGCGAGCGGCAGCGCCACGGAGTCCGTCCCGGCTGCGTCCGGCGGGGACATCACCGTCCTGATCGGCTCGAGCGGCGAGGCCGAGACCGACGCGGTGACCAAGGCCGTCCAGGCGTGGTCGGACAAGTCCGGGGTCAAGGCGACGGTCAACGTCGCCTCGGACCTGAACCAGGAGCTCGCGCAGGGCTTCGCGGCGGGCAGCCCGCCGGACGTCTTCTACACGAGCACCGACCAGCTGGCCGGCTACGTCGCCAACGGCTCGCTCTACGCCTATGGCGACAAGGCCGCTGCGGCCGGTGACTTCTTCCCGTCGCTGAAGGACAACTTCACCGTTGACGGGACCTTCTACTGCGCCCCGAAGGACTTCTCCACCCTCGCGCTCATCATCAACACAGCGGCGTGGAGCGCCGCGGGACTCACCGACGGCGACATCCCGACCGACTGGGACAGCCTCGCCGCGGCAGCCAAGAAGCTGACGACGGCGGACCAGGTCGGCCTGAGCTTCGGCCCCGAGTACCAGCGGCTCGGCGTCTTCATGAAGCAGGCCGGTGGCGGCCTCATCGACGACACCGGCAAGAAGGCGATCGTCGACAGCGCCGAGAACGAGAAGGCCCTGACCTTCGTCCAGCAGATGCTCAAGGACGGCGTCCTGAAGTTCCCGTCCCAGGTCGACTCCGGCTGGGGCGGCGAGGCGTTCGGCACGAAGAAGGCAGCCATGACGATCGAGGGCAACTGGATCGTCGGCGCCATGAAGAGCAACTACCCGGACGTGACGTACAAGGTCGCGCCGCTGCCCGCCGGCCCCGGTGGCAAGGGCACCCTGCAGTTCACCAACTGCTGGGGCATCGCCGCTGACAGCGACAACCAGGGCGGCGCCGTCGAGCTCGTCGACTTCCTGACGTCGACCGACCAGCAGCTCGCGTTCGCCGACGCCTTCGGCGTCATGCCGTCCGTCCAGTCCGCGGCCGACCAGTTCCGCACCAAGTTCGCGGACCAGGCCGCCTTCCTCGACAGCGTCGACTTCGCCTCCGGCATGCCGACGGTCACCGGCGCCACCGACGTGATCAGCGACTTCAACGGCAAGATCGAGGGTCTCGCGACGGCTGACGTCAAGGGAGTGCTCTCCTCCGTCCAGGGCAACCTGCAGGCAGCCCTCGACTCAGCCGGCTGATGTCGGCCGTCCCCGCCGCGCCGGCGCGACAGGCGCCCGCCCGCGGCGCCCGTCGGTCGCCGTCTCGCCGCTCCGGTGTCCGGGGCCGCGAGGCGGTGGCCGGCTGGCTGTTCATCTCGCCGATGATCGTGATCCTCGGCCTCTTCCTCGTGGTGCCCGTGCTGATGGCGGCGTGGGTGAGCGTCTCGGACTGGACCGGCCGCGGCAGCCCCTTGTCGCCGGACGTCGGCTTCGTCGGCGGCGCGAACTACCAGAAGCTCGTCTCCGGCGGAGGCCTGGCGACGCAGGACTTCGGCACGGCGCTGCGCAACAACGCCTGGTACGTCCTGCTCGTGGTGCCGATCCAGACGGCCCTCTCGCTCTTCCTCGCCGTCATGGTCAACCGCAAGGCGCTCCGCGGGCGGAGCATCTTCCGCACGGCGTTCTACTTCCCGTCGGTGACGAGCTCGGTGGCGATCACCGTGCTCTTCCTCTTCTTGTTCTCGGCGTCCGGCGCCGTCAACAAGCTGCTGTCCTACCTGAGCATCTCGGGACCCAACTGGTTCGCCGATGCCCGTGGGGTGGTGCACGTGGTGCTCGGCGCCGTGGGGATCCACACCGGCCCGGCGGCGCTCACCGACCACGGCTTCCTCGGCATCACCTGGTGGGAGTGGCTCGCCGGCCCCAGTGTCGCGATGAGCGTGTTCATCCTCATGGCCGTCTTCACGACCTCGGGGACGTTCATGCTGCTGTTCATCGCCGCCCTGCAGCAGATCTCCGGCGAGGTCGAGGAGGCGGCGCTCATGGACGGCGCCACGCCGTGGCAGCGGTTCCGCTTCGTCACGCTGCCGATGCTGCGACCCACGATGTTCACCGTCGTGACCCTGGGTCTGATCGGGTGCTGGCAGGTCTTCGACCAGATCTACACCGGCACGCAGGGCGGCCCGGCCAAGACCACCCTCACCCCGGCCTACCTGTCCTACCAGTCCTCGTTCGAGGGTCAGCAGTGGGGCCGGGGCGCCGCGATCGCCTTCGTCCTGTTCGCCATCATCGTGGTGCTCACGCTCGTCCAGCGGTTCATCCTGCGCGAACGCGGGGTCCCGCGGCGGCGCCGGGCGGTCCTGTCCACCCGCAGCGGCGAGAGCGCTGCCGTCCCCGGAGCAGGAGCCCAGCGATGAGCGCCACCACCACCACAGCCGCCCAACGCGCCGACCACGCACGTGAGCTGCGCGCCGACCGCTCGGCGGGCCGCCGCCGCGTCGGGACGGTCGCCGTCTACGCGATCCTGGTCCTGTTCGTCGTCATCTACATCTACCCGTTCCTGGTCCAGGTGGCGACGTCCTTCAAGCCGGACGTCGAGGCGATCGCCTCACCGCTCTCGCTCGTCCCGCGGACCTGGACGATGCAGGCCTACAACGACCTGCTGCTCAGGTCGGACTTCCCGCTGTGGCTGCGCAACTCGGTGATCGTCACCCTGCTCGTCACGGCCGGCCGCGTCTTCATCGACTCCCTCGCCGGCTACGCGCTCGCCCGGCTCCAGTTCCGGGGCCGCGGGGCCGTCTTCGCCTTCCTCATCGGCGTGATGGCTGTGCCCGGCGTGGTCCTCCTGATCCCGAAGTTCCTGGTCATCAAGCAGCTCGGGATCTACGACACCTTCGCGGGCATGATCATCCCGCTGCTCGCGGACGCCGCAGGGATCTTCATCATGAAGAACTTCTTCGAGTCCATCCCGAAGAGCGTCGAGGAGGCGGCCCGGATCGACGGCGCGGGACCCTTCCGCACCTACTGGTCGGTGGTCCTGCCGATGGCCACCCCGGCGCTCGTGACGCTCGTCATCCTGTCCTTCCAGGGCTCGTGGAACGAGCTCTCGCACTTCATCGTGGCGACGCAGGACCCGGACCTGCGGACCCTGACCAAGGGCGTCGCCCAGCTCGCCTCGGGAGGCCTCGGCGCAGCCCTGCGATACCCCCTCAAGCTCGGGGCCGCGGCGATCATGACCATCCCCGTGGCCGTGCTCTTCTTCATCTTCCAGCGCCGCATCATGAACACGACCACCGGAGCGGTGAAGGAGTAGCCGCGAACGCCCACCCGCGCGGACCTCCGTAGGCTGGACCCCATGCGCTTCCTGCCGGGCCACCAGCCGACGACCGACCTCACCTACGGGGACGTGTTCCTCGTCCCGTCGCGTTCGGAGGTCTCGTCGCGCTTCGACGTGGACCTCGCGACCACCGACGGCTCGGGTACCACCGTCCCGCTGGTGGTGGCCAACATGACGGCGGTCTCCGGTCGGCGGATGGCCGAGACGGTCGCCCGCCGTGGCGGTATCGCCGTCATCCCGCAGGACATCCCCACCGACGTCGTGGCCGACGTCGTCGCGTCGGTCAAGGCCCGGCACACCGTCGTGGAGAGCGCCGTCGTGGTCGCCCCGACCGACACCGTGCACACGGCCCTCACGCTCATCGGCAAGCGGTCCCACGGGGCGGCCGTCGTCCTGGACGACGGGCGGCCCGTCGGCGTGGTGACCGAGGCCGACTGCCAGGGCGTCGACAGGTTCACCCAGGTCTCGGAGGTCATGAGCCCCGACCCGACGGTCGTCGAGGCGGACGTCGTGTCCGGGCCGGACGGCCTGCGCGCGGCCTTCGACCGCCTGTCGAGCACGCGGCGGCGGTTCGTGCCCGTGGTCTCCGACGGGACGCTCGTCGGGGTCCTCACCCGCACGGGCGCGCTGCGCAGCTCGATCTACACCCCTGCGCTCGACGACGCCGGCAGGCTGCGCGTGGCCGCTGCCGTGGGGATCAACGGCGACGTCGCGGCGAAGTCCGCGGCGCTGCTCGAGGCCGGGGTCGACCTCCTCGTCGTCGACACCGCTCACGGCCACCAGCGCAAGATGCTCGACGCCCTCGCAGCGGTCCGCTCGGTCTCCCCCGGCGTCCCGGTCGTGGCCGGCAACGTCGTCACGGCTGAGGGCACGCGCGACCTGATCGAGGCCGGTGCGGACATCGTCAAGGTCGGGGTCGGCCCGGGCGCCATGTGCACCACGCGGATGATGACGGCAGTAGGACGCCCCCAGTTCTCCGCGGTCCTCGACTGCGCGACCGAGGCACGCCGCCTCGGCGCCCACGTGTGGGCCGACGGCGGTGTGCGCTACCCCCGGGACGTCGCCCTGGCCATCGCCGCCGGTGCGTCGCAGGTGATGATCGGCTCGTGGTTCGCCGGGACCCACGAGAGCCCCGGGGACCTGCACACCGACGGCCAGGGGCGTCTCTACAAGGAGAGCTTCGGCATGGCGTCCGCGCGGGCCGTCGCGGCACGCACGCTCGGCGGCTCCCCCTTCGACCGTGCGCGCAAGGCCCTCTACGAGGAGGGGATCTCCTCCTCCCGCATGTACCTCGACACCGCACGCCCGGGTGTGGAGGACCTGATCGACCAGATCACCTCCGGTCTGCGCAGCGCCTGCACCTACGCGGGTGCCGCGACGCTGGCCGAGCTCGCCGACCGCGCGGTCGTGGGCCTGCAGTCCGCCGCCGGCTACGACGAGGGCCGGCCGCTGCCCGACGGGTGGTGAGGCGGTGAGCCCCGCCTCGGGCCACGGCGCCAGGGACTCGCTCGAGGCCCTGGTCGAGCGGGGCGTCACGTGGTCGGGGCTCCCGGTCCCGGTGGGGTCGGAGCGCCCTGCGGCTGTCCTGGTCCTCTTCGGGGTGCTGGACGACCTCCCGGCGCACCACCCTTCGGCGGTGGTGCCGGCCCAGCTGGACGTGCTCCTGCTCGGGCGGGCGACGTCCTTGTCCCACCACCCGGGTCAGGTGTCCTTCCCGGGCGGCCGCGTCGAGCCGTCCGACCGGGACGCCGCGGCCGCCGCCGTGCGCGAGGCCGTCGAGGAGACAGGCCTCGAGCCGGCCGGGGTGGAGGTCCTCGGTCCGCTGGCCGAGGTCGGCGTGCCCGTGAGCAACCATCGGGTGACCCCGGTGATGGCGTGGTGGTCCCAGCCCTCGCCGGTCGCGGTGGTCGACGAGCGCGAGTCGGCGCACGTCTTCCGGGCACCCGTCGCGGACCTCCTCGACCCGGCCAACCGGCGCACCGCGACCCTGGCCCGCGGGATCCGCCGGCACCACACCCCGGCGTTCGTGCTCGGCCCGCACCTCGTGTGGGGCTTCACGGCGCTCGTGCTGGACCGGCTCTTCGACGAGCTCGGCTGGGCCGAGCCGTGGGACCGCGAACGGACGGTCACCCCGACCCTCTGAGGAGTGCGGGAGGGCCCTGCTCGAGCCCTCCCGACGCCTCAGCCGACGAGCGAGCGCAGCACGTACTGCAGGATGCCGCCGTTGCGGTAGTAGTCCGCCTCACCAGGGGTGTCGATCCGCACCACGGCGTCGAACTCGACGACCGTGCCGTCGGCCCGGGTGGCACGGACGGGGACCGTCCGCGGCGTCTCGCCCTCGTCGAGCGCCGTGATGCCCGAGATGTCGAACGTCTCGGTGCCGTCCAGGCCGAGCGAGTCGGCGGACTCCCCCGCCGGGAACTGCAGCGGGAGGACACCCATGCCGATGAGGTTGGACCGGTGGATCCGCTCGAAGCTCTGCGTGATGACCGCGCGGACACCCAGCAGGCTCGTCCCCTTCGCAGCCCAGTCGCGCGACGACCCCGAGCCGTACTCGGTTCCCGCGAGGATCACCAGCGGCACGCCCGCCGCGGCGTAGGCCTGGGCGGCGTCGTAGATGCTGGTCTGCTCCCCGGTCAGGTGGTTCACGGTGAAGCCGCCCTCGACGCCCGGGACCAGCTCGTTGCGCAGGCGGATGTTGGCGAAGGTGCCTCGGATCATCACCTCGTGGTTGCCGCGCCGCGACCCGTAGGAGTTGAAGCTCCGCCGGTCCACGCCGTGCTCGGCGAGGTAGGTGCCGGCCGGGCTGTCCGCCTTGATCGACCCGGCGGGGCTGATGTGGTCGGTCGTGACGGAGTCGCCGAGCTTGGCGAGCACCCGCGCGCCGCTGATGTCGCGGACGGGCTCGGGGGTCGCGGACATCCCGTCGAAGTACGGGGGCTTGCGCACGTAGGTCGACTCGGGGTCCCACTGGAAGGTCGAGCCCTCGGGCGTGGACAGCGAGCGCCAGCGCTCGTCCCCGGCGAAGACGTCGGCGTAGTCCGTCGTGAACATGTCGCGGTCGATCGAGGAGTCCATCGTGGCCTGCACGTCCGCGGGCGCCGGCCAGATGTCGCGCAGGTAGACGTCCTCACCGGCGTCGGTGCGCCCCAGCGGCTCGCTCTCGAAGTCGAAGTCCATCGTCCCGGCGAGCGCGTAGGCGATGACCAGGGGCGGCGAGGCCAGGTAGTTCATCTTGACGTCGGGGTTGATGCGTCCCTCGAAGTTCCGGTTGCCCGAGAGCACCGAGACCACGGCGAGGTCGTTCTCGTTCACCGCCGCCGAGACCTCCTCGGGCAGCGGCCCCGAGTTGCCGATGCAGGTGCCGCAGCCGTACCCGACCAGGTGGAAGCCGAGCTTCTCGAGGTAGGGCCACAGGCCGGCCTTCTCGTAGTAGTCGGTGACCACCTTCGAGCCCGGCGCCATCGAGGTCTTGACCCACGGCTTCGCGGTGAGGCCCTTCGCGACGGCGTTCTTGGCGAGCAGCGCCGCCGCGAGCATGACCGAGGGGTTGGACGTGTTCGTGCACGAGGTGATCGAGGCGATGACCACGTGGCCGTGGTCGAGCTCGGTCCGCGTGCCGTCCGCCAGGGTCATCGGGACACGGTGGTGCGGCCGGCCAGCGGTGTCGCCGTGACCTGCCTCCGCGGGGGCGTCCGAGGCATCGGCGTGCTCACCGGCAGCGATGGGGTCCGAGGCCGGGAAGGTCTCCTCGACCGACTCGTCCAGGCCGGTGTGGTGCGGGTGCACGACCGCGTCGACGTAGTCCAGGATCGACGCCGCGAACGACTCCTTGGCGGCGCTCAGCTCGATGCGGTCCTGGGGGCGCTTGGGCCCTGCGATGGACGGCACGACGCTGGACAGGTCCAGCTCGAGGTACTCCGAGAAGACGGGCTCGGTGTACTCGGCGGACGAGGGGTCGTGCCACAGGCCCTGCTCCCGGGCGTACGCCTCGACGAGGGCGACCTGCTCGTCGGGACGGCCGGTGAGGCGCAGGTAGTCCAGCGTCACGTCGTCGACGGGGAAGATGGCGCAGGTCGAGCCGAACTCGGGGCTCATGTTGCCGATGGTGGCGCGGTTCGCCAGCGGCACCTGGGCGACGCCCTCGCCGTAGAACTCGACGAACTTGCCGACGACGCCGTGGCGGCGCAGCTGCTGGGTGATCGTCAGGACGACGTCGGTGGCCGTGACCCCGGGCGGGATGGACCCGGTCAGCCTGAAGCCGACGACCCGCGGGATGAGCATGGACACCGGCTGGCCGAGCATCGCGGCCTCCGCCTCGATGCCTCCGACACCCCAGCCGAGCACGCCCAGGCCGTTGACCATCGTGGTGTGGGAGTCGGTGCCGACGCAGGTGTCCGGGTAGGCCCGCAGCACGCCACCGACCTCGCGGGTCATCACGGCGCGGGCGAGGTACTCGATGTTCACCTGGTGCACGATGCCGGTGCCCGGCGGGACCACCTTGAAGTCGTCGAAGGCAGTCTGGCCCCAGCGCAGGAACTGGTAGCGCTCGACGTTGCGCTCGTACTCCAGCGCCACGTTGCGCTCGAAGGCGTCGGCGCGGCCCGCGACGTCGATCTGGACCGAGTGGTCGATCACGAGCTCCGCCGGGGCGAGCGGGTTGATCCGTGCCGGGTCGCCACCGAGCTCGGCCACCGCCTCACGCATCGTCGCGAGGTCGACCACGCACGGCACGCCGGTGAAGTCCTGCATGATGACGCGCGCCGGGGTGAACTGGATCTCGATGCTCGGCTCGGCGGCCGGCTCCCAGGCGGCCAGGGCACGGACGTGGTCGGCGGTGATGTTGGCGCCGTCCTCGGTGCGGAGCAGGTTCTCGGCGAGCACCTTGAGGCTGTACGGGAGCCGCTCGGCCCCCGGCACGGCGGACAGCCGGTAGATCTCGTAGGAGGCGTCCCCGACCTCCAGGGTCCCCTTCGACCCGAACGTGTCGACGTTGCTCACGGTGGCTCCTTCGCTGTCCTGACCTGCACCTGAAGATATCTTGACGTCAAGATACATCGTACCCGAGACCAGCGCTCAGACCTTCTCGAGCACCGCCACGCACTCGACGTGGTGGGTCATCGGGAACAGGTCGAAGGCCCGCAGGCCGGTGAGCCCGTAGCCGTGCGCGGCCAGGTAGGCGACGTCCCGCGCGAGGGCAGCCGGGTCGCACGCCACGTACACCACGCGCTCCGGGGCGAGCCGGGCGACCTGGTCCACGACGGCGCGTCCCGCACCGACGCGCGGCGGGTCGAGGACGACGACGTCGGCATGCCGGAGCGCGTCGGAGGCGAGCACCTCGCGCACCCCGCCCAGGTGCAGCTCCACGTGCGGGCTGTCGTGCAGGTTCCGGCGCGCGTCGCGCACGGCCTTCGCATCTCCCTCGACGGCGAGCACCCGCCCGCCGTCACCGACCAGGTGGGCAAGCGGGACCGTGAGCAGCCCGGCACCCGCGTAGAGGTCCACGACCGTGGCACCCGCGCGGGGCCCGACGGCGTCGACGACCGCCTGCGCCAGGACCGTCGGCGCCGCCCGGTGGACCTGCCAGAACCCGTCACCGGACACGCGCCAGGTGAGCCGGCGGCCGTCGACCTCCGCCTCCTCGCGCACGGAGGTCCGGGCGTTGGGCCGCGGGTCCAGGCCGCGCTCGGTCCACGGCACGCCGTCGACGAGGACCAGCGGACGGTCCGCCCCCACCGGGGCGACGGCGGTGATCCGGGCGCCCGGCGTCCACGTCCGCGAGAAGAGGCCGAGCTCGCGCAGGCCGGGCACGGCCAGCGGCATGTCGTTGAGCGCGACGATGTCGTGGGACCGGGCGCGGTGCATGCCCGCGTGCCCGGACCTGTCCGCGACCAGCTCGATGCGGGTCCGCCAGCCGAGGCCGTCGGTCTCCCCCGGCGCTGCCTCGACGTCGACGGCCCGGTCCACGTGGCCGAGCCGGGTGAGCTGTTCGGCCACCACGGCGGCCTTCCACGCACGCTGCGCAGGGAGCGCGACGTGGGCGAGCTCGGCTCCGCCCACCCCACCGGGGCCTGCCTCGGGCCACGCGCTGGGCACCCGGTCCGCGCTCGGCCGGAGCACCTCCACGGCGTCGGCACGCCAGAACTTGGCGCCCTGGCCGGCGTCGGTGAGCACCGCCCTGACCTGCTCGCCGGGCAGGGTGTGGCGGACGAAGACGACGCGTCCCTCGTGCCGGGCGACGCAGTGACCGCCGTGGGCTACCGGACCGACGTCGAGCGTGACGGCGTCACCCACCGCGAGGTCGCTCACGGCGCCCCGTGCGTGTCGCCACCGGAGCTGCTGGGCGGCGGCCCGTCCCCCACCCCGGCACGTGCCGCGGGACCGGTGTGCGTGGCGGGGGGTGCGGCGGCGCTGAGCTCGGGTGCCTTCGGCGCCGGCTTGCCCGTGGCGTCCTGCGCCACCGACGACTCGAGCTGCCACGGCACGGAGGCCACGACGACGCCCGGCGTGAAGAGCAGGCGGCTCTTGAGGCGCAGCGCGCTCTGGTTGTGCAGCAGCTGCTCCCACCAGTGACCGACCACGTACTCGGGGATGTAGACCACGACGAGGTCACGCGGGCTGTCGCGCCGGACGGACTTGACGTAGCCGAGGATCGGCCGGGTGATCTCCCTGAAGGGCGAGTCCAGCACCTTGAGCGTCACCGGCATGTCGAGCGCCTCCCACTGCAGGCGGAGCGCCGCGACCTCCTCGGGGTCGACGTTGACCGTCAGCGCCTCGAGCACGGACGGGCGTGAGGCGCGGGCGTAGGAGATGGCCCGCATCGTCGGCTTGTGCAGCTTGGACAGCAGCACGATGGCGTGGACGCGGCTCGGCAGGGCGCGCGCCTCGGTGGGGTCGACGCCGAGGACGAGCTCGGCGTGCACCCGGTCGTAATGGCGCCGGATGGCCTTCATGAGGATGTACACGGTCGCCATCGCCAGGATCGCGATGTAGGCGCCGCGGGTGAACTTGGTCGCCAGGACCACCAGCAGGACCACACCCGTCATCACGAGGCCGACCGTGTTGATCGCCCGGGAGCGCAGCATGCGCGCCCGCTGGGCCGGGTCCTCCTCGGTGCTCAGGTGCCGGTTCCAGTGCTTGACCATGCCCAGCTGGCTCAACGTGAAGGACACGAACACGCCGACGATGTACAGCTGGATCAGGCGGGTGACCTGCGCGTCGAACGCCCAGATCAGGATGATGGCGCCTGCTGCGAGGGCCACGATGCCGTTGGAGTAGGCCAGCCGGTCGCCGCGGGTGTGCAGCTGGCGGGGCAGGTAGCCGTCCCGGGCGAGGATCGAGCCGAGCACGGGGAAGCCGTTGAAGGCCGTGTTCGCCGCGAGCACGAGGATGAGGCCGGTGACCACCGACAGCGCGTAGAAGGCGATGGGGAACCCGCTGAACACCGCCTCGGCGAGCTGGCCGAGGACCGGGTGCTGCACGTACCCCTCCCCGACGGGGACCCCGTCGCGCAGGAGGTGGTCGGCGGGCAGCTCGACGAAGTGGATCTGCACGGCGCGGGCGAGCAGCAGGATGGACAGGATGAAGGTGACCGACAGGCCGCCGAGCAGCGAGAGGGTGATGGCCGCGTTGCGGCTCTTCGGCTTGCGGAAGGCCGGGACGCCGTTGCTGATGGCCTCGACACCGGTCAGCGCCGCACACCCGGAGGCGAAGGCCCGCAGCACGAGGAAGGCGCCCGCGGCACCCATGAGGCCCTGGTCGAACCCTGTCTCGGGCAGCACGGTGAGGCTCGCGCTGGCCGCGAGCGGCAGCGTCCCCGTGAGGTACCTGACGAACCCGACGATGGCCGTGGCACCCACGGCGAACATGAACAGGTAGGTCGGGATGGCGAAGAACGTCCCCGACTCCTTCACGCCGCGCAGGTTGAGCAGGGCGAGGATGAGCACGAGGCTGATGGCGAAGACCACCTCGTGCCCGCGCAGCGACGGGATCGCCGCGGCGGCGTACTGCGCACCGGAGGAGATCGACACGGCGACCGTGAGCACGTAGTCGACCAGCAGCGCGCTGGCCACGGTGACGCCCGCGCGGCCGCCGAGGTTGACCGTCGCGACCTCGTAGTCACCGCCACCCGAGGGGTAGGCGTGCACGTTCTGCCGGTACGAGGCGACGACGACGACGAGGACCAGCGCGACGACGACGCCGACCCACGGCGAGATGGCCGTGGCAGTCAGGCCGGCGATCGCCAGGGTGAGCAGGATCTCGTCCGGCGCGTACGCCACGGAGGAGAGCGCGTCGGACGCGAAGACCGGAAGGGCGATGCGCTTGGGCAGCAGCGTGTGCCCGAGCCGGTCGCTGCGGACCGGGCGACCGAGCAGCAGGCGTTTGGCGGCATCCGCGATGTCAGACACGAGGGACCATGCTAGGCCCGCCCGGACCGGCCCGCTGCGGCGGCGCCCTGCCCGGACGGTATAGCGTCAGCCGTTGTGCACTTCGTCATCATGGGCTGCGGCCGGGTAGGCGCGACGCTCGCGCAGTCGCTCGAGAGCCGCGGCCACTCCGTCGCCGTCATCGACCAGAACCCCGAGGCCTTCCGACGCCTCGACGCCGAGTTCACCGGTAAGCGGGTCACCGGTCTCGGCTTCGACCGCGGGACGCTGATCCAGGCAGGGGTCGAGGACGCATACGGGTTCGCCGCCGTCTCGGACGGCGACAACTCGAACATCCTGGCGGCCAGGGTCGTGCGGGAGACGTACGGCGTCAGCAACGTCGTCGCGCGCATCTACGACCCGCACCGCGCCGAGATCTACCAGCGCCTCGGCATCCCGACGGTCGCGACGGTCCGCTGGACCGCCGACCAGGTGCTCCGCCGGATGCTCCCCCTCGGCGCGACCGACGAGTACCGCGACGCGTCCGGCCAGATCCTGATGGCCCAGATGGACGTCCACCCCGGGTGGATCGGCAAGCCGGTCACCCGCATGGAAGCCGCCACGGGCGCCCGCGTCGCGCACCTCACCCGCTACGGCGAAGGGGTGCTCCCCACGGCGACGACAGTCGTCCAGGAGAACGACCTGGTCCACGTCCTGGTCCATGCCACCGACCTGGCCAAGGTCGAGCGAATCCTGGGCCGTGTCCCGGCGGAGGTGGAGTGATGCGCGTCATCATCGCGGGAGCAGGGTCGGTCGGCCGTTCGATCGCCAACGAGCTGCTCGCGGCCGACCACGAGGTCGTCCTCATCGACAAGCAGCCCTCCGCCATGCGCGTCGCCTCGGTGGCCGACGCCGAGTGGCTGCTGGCTGACGCGTGCGAGCTGTCCACGCTGACCAAGGTCAAGGCCGACGAGTGCGACGTGATCGTCGCGGCCACCGGTGACGACAAGGTGAACCTCGTGGTCTCGCTGCTCGCCAAGACCGAGTACGGCGTCCCCCGCACCGTCGCGCGCGTCAACAACCCCAAGAACGAGTGGATGTTCGACGAGGCGTGGGGCGTGGACGTCGCCGTCTCCACCCCGCGGATCATGACGGCGATGGTCGAGGAGGCCGTCGCGGTCGGCGACCTCGTCAAGATCTTCACGTTCCACCAGTCAGGCGCGGACATCCTCGAGGTCACGCTGCCCGAGGACTCGCCGATGATCGGGGTGCGGGTGGGTCAGGTGATCTGGCCGCCCGACACGGTGCTCGCCGCCGTGGTCCGTGGTCAGCGCCCGATCGCGCCCAGCCCGGACGACACGCTGGAGGCCGGGGACGAGCTGCTCATCGTCGCGGGCTCGGAGGCTACGCCTCAGGCTCTGCACGACCTGCTGGTGCAGCCACGAGAAGCCACGTGATCCACAGCCCCAGGGCGAACAGCGGAAGACCCATGACGAGCTTGGCCGTGCCGAGCCAGCCGACGGAGTCGCTGCCCTGGAGGTAGAGCGGCACCTGCACGGCCAGCCGACCAGCGAAGACCCCGACCCAGAGCCACGTCGCGAGGACGTAGCGCCGCCGGAGCCCGGCATGCTCCGGTGCGGTCCGCCAGGACTGGTCGTGGCCGCGCAGGAAGCTGACGATCACGCCCACCGCCGCCCAGCCGACGACGATCGAGATCAGCGCACCGAGCGCCCAGGCGACGTTCACCCACAGGCCCCAGGCGAAGTAGTTCTCCGCCTCGCCCGTGCGCCAGGCCCAGACCACGCCGATCCCGACGCCCAGCAGACCGCTGAACGCCTGGGTCGCGGGCGTCCGCTGCGCGAGTCGCACGACGACCGCCACGAGGGCGACGGCCGCGGCCGCGACCAGGGGCGGGAGCAGCTGGTGCGTGGCGACGTACACGACGACGAACAGCAGACCCGGGAGCGTCGACTCGATGGCGCCGCGAACGCCGCCGATCGCGTCGGCCAACGAGAACTCCTCGCCGGCCAGCACCTTCACCCCGCGCAGCGGGGCAGGGGCCGGATCGGTGGCAGATGCCGGCGGGCCGTCCGGGCCGTCCGGGCCGTCGTCCGGGGGCAGCGCACCTGCCTGCGGGGCCGGCACGCGACCGTCCTCACTCACCGGGGCGCGGGCTGAGCTCGTAGCGGGGGTTGTACATGGTGCGCCGTCCGTTCTGCACGCACACCAGGCCCTCCAAGCGGGCACGCCGGCCGGGCTCGATCCCGGCGATCCGGCGACGTCCGAGCCAGACGACCTGCAGGCTGCCGCTCCCGTCGTAGAGCTCGGCCTCGAGGGCGGGCACCGTCTGCCGGGGCCGCAACGTCACGCTGCGCAGCACCCCGGAGACCTGGGCGCGGCGGCGGTCGGCCAGGTCACCGACGGCCGTGCAGCCCTGCCGCTCGGTCTCCTTGCGCTCCTCGGACGCCTCGATCTCGGCCTGCGAGGCCACGAGGTCCCGCAGCACCGAGCGAACGCGTCCACCGTGGGGCTCGTGAGCACCCATCAGTGCACCTCCGTGATCTCTGGGCCACGCTGAAGAGGGTCGAAGCCAGGGGCCGGTGCGGCGGCCGGGGTCGGCCGCTGACCGGGCATACTGAGCGGCAGCAGGTCGCGCGGCACACGCGGCTCCGAACCGCGGACGACCACGACGTCGGCGAAGATCTCTTCGAGCTCCGTCGCGTCCTGCGGGTCGATGGCCGCACGGCCCGTCAGCACCCCGCGCAGGAACCAGCGGGGTCCGTCGTGCCCGATGAAGCGTGCGGGCCGGTGACCGGTGCGCCCCTCGGCGGTGCGCACGGGCAGACGGGCCAGGAGCTCGCGGCCGAACGGGCCCGGGAGGTCGTCGACGGTCCCGCCCTGCTTGGTGACCGAGTCGGCGATCTCCGCCCGGATGTCGTCCCACACACCCTCGGTCCGTGGCGCGGCGAACACCTGGAGCTGAAGGGCCGAGCCGTTCAGCGAGATCGCCGCGGCGCTGACGATGTTGGAGGTCTTCTCGATCTCCATCCTCAGCTCCATGCCGTCCCGGCCTGGGAGCCACAGGGCCCCCAGGTCGACGCGGCGCCCGCGGTCGGGCACCTCGCTGACGTCCCACGGTCCCCGCTCGCGGTCGGTCGCCGCGCCGGTCCCCTCGTCGACCTCCGCTGCCGGACGCGTGCCGTCAGCAGGCTCGAGGTCCGCCTCGGTCCGCTTGCCTCGCCGGAACACACCCACGCGTACTGCCTCCTGAACCTGACGACTCTGCTATGACCGACCCTAGACGCCGCCGGGCCCGCGGTCCTACCCGGCCACCTCGGGGCCGGGCCCCCTCATGGGGTGTGCGTGCCCCAGCCGCCGCTCGAGCCGAAGCCGCCGTCCCCGCGGGCCGAGCCCGGGAGCCGTTCGGCCCGCACGAACCGTGCACGCTCGACCCGCTGCACGACCAGCTGGGCGATGCGGTCCCCCCGACGCAGGTCGACCGCGTGCTCGGCGTCGGTGTTGAGGAGGGTCACCTGGATCTCACCCCGGTAGCCCGCGTCCACCGTCCCGGGCGCGTTGACGATGGTGATGCCGTGGCGGCTGGCCAATCCGGACCGCGGGTGGACGAAGGCCGCGAAGCCCGCGGGCAGGGCGATGCTGACGCCGGTGGGAACCGTCTGACGGCCCAACGGCGGGAGGTGGACGTCGACCCGGGCGCAGAGGTCCGCTCCGGCGTCCCCCGGGAAGGCGTACGTGGGTTCGGGGAGCCCGTCGTCGAGCATCACGAGCAGCACGTCGACGTGCTCGGCAGGGTCGCCGGGGTGCTCAGGTCCGGACGCACGAGGCTGTTCCACGAGCGACGACTCTAGTGGCGCGCTCCGGCTGCGCCGCACGGCGGGTGCGGCCTGGGATGCTGGTGCCATGACGACAGGTGAGCAGGTCCCCCGGTTCCACGAGCGTCTGTGGCCCGGGCCCCTCGGCTGGTCCTTCGTGCTCGGGTTCGCCGCCTTCGCGTTCCTCGCCGTGTTCCCGGTGAGCTCCGTCGCGGCGGCTGCGGCAGCGGTGGTCGCTGCCGGTCTGGGTGCGGTGGTGGCGGTCCGGACGGCCACGACGGTCGCGGTGACCGGCGGTGAGCTGTCGGCAGGGGCCGCCCACATCCCCCTGCGGCTGCTGGGTCCCGGGACGGTCCTGGACCGTGACGGGATCCGTGCTGCCCTCGGCCCGGGGTCCGACGCCCGGGCCTTCGCATGCTTGCGGTCGTGGATCCCCACGGCCGTCGTGGTCGAGGTGCGCGACCCGGCCGACCCGACGCCGACGTGGCTGATCAGCACACGTCGGCCGGCACAGCTGCTCGCGGCCCTCGACGCTGGTCGGGACCAGAGTCAGGCAGCGCACTCCGAGCAGATCATCTGACCGTTCTTCTCGCTGGCCAGCTGGCTGCGGTGGTGCACCAGGAAACAGCTCGAGCAGGTGAACTCGTCGGCCTGGCGGGGCAGGACCCGGACGGACAGCTCCTCACCGGAGAGGTCGGCACCGGGCAGCTCGAAGCCTTCAGCAGCTTCGGTCTCGTCCTCGTCGACAACCCCGGAGTTCTTGTCCGAGCGCCGGGCCTGGAGCTCCTGGAGCGAGTCCTCGTTGAGGTCTTCCTCGGTCTTGCGAGGGGCGTCGTAATCGGTAGCCATCAGGCGTTCCACACTCCGTGTCAGTCTGTGTCACTGCGTCGCCGCGCGGTTCGCGCGCACGTCGGTACGTACTCAATGCACGACGCGCGCTGGTTGTTCCCGGCGGCCTTCGGCGTGGGGATTGTGCCCTATCCGGCGGCCTGACGCACACCGGTGCCCACGGCCGGCCTCAGCGGACGAGGTCGGTGTCCGCCTGCAGCTCCTCCAGGAGGGGCACCAGCCCCGCCACGTTCGCCGGGGGTCCGGCGACCGTCATCTGCTCCCCCGCGCGAGCGCCGTGCAGGCCGACGACGGCCGCGCCGGCCTCGCTCGCGACGAGGGACGCCGCGGCCAGGTCCCACGGCTTGAGACCCCGCTCGTAGTACAGGTCCAGACCGCCCGACGCGAGCGTGCACAGGTCGATCGCCGCAGAGCCGCTCCGGCGGATGTCGCGGACCTGCGGCAGGAGCGCCGCGATGACGCCGGCCTGCGCACGGCGGCGTTCGGCGACGTACCCGAAACCGGTTCCCAGCAGGCTCTTCGCCAACGGCTGCGGAGCATTCACCCGGATCGGCTCGCCGTCCAGGGACGCCCCGTGGCCAAGGCCGGCGGTCCAGGTACGGCCGTCGGGGACCGAGTGGACGCACGCTGCGAGCACCGTCCAGGTCGCCGGGTCCGGCGGTCCGGACACGACGGCGACGCTGACCGCGTAGGCGGGGAGCCCGTAGAGGTAGTTGACGGTGCCGTCGATCGGGTCGACCACCCAGGTCAGCCCGCTCGCCCCGCCGAGGTGTCCCTCCTCCTCGCCGAGCACGCCGTCCTCGGGCCGCTCCTGTGCCAGCAGGCTCCGCAGGAGCGCCTCGGAGCGCAGGTCCATCTCCGTCACCACGTCGATGGGGCTGCTCTTGGTGTTGGCCACGTCGACGCGGTGCGGCCGACCCTCCCGGACGAGGACGCCGGCCTCGCGGGCCAGCCGCTCGGCCAAGGCCATGAGGACCGCGGTGTCGGGGAGCGGGGTCGAGGTCGTCAGGGGGCTGTCGGAAGGTGTGGTCACGGACCTATCCTGCCCGAGCCGCCGCGGCACACCGGCGCACCTCCCGGCCCGCGGGGCCGGCAGATGGCACCCTCGTGCTCAGGTCGTAGGGAGGTGCCATGAGCGAGCTCAGGCTGGTGGGTCTGCACGAGGACGGCGAGCACGTCGTCCTGGAGGCAGCGGACGGTCAGCGCTTCCGGCTGCCGATCGACGAGGCGCTGCGCGCTGCCGTGCGGCGTGACCGTGCGCAGCTCGAGCAGGTGCGCGCCCAGGTCACCGGGACGCTCCCGCCGCGCGAGATCCAGGCGCGCATCCGTGCCGGCGCGTCGGCTGAGCAGGTCGCCGAGGAGTCGGGGATGCCTGTCGAGCTCATCCGGCGCTACGACGGCCCGGTGCTCGCCGAGCGGGAGCACATCGCCGCCCAGGCCCGGAGCACCCGCATCGGTCGCGACAACGGCGCCCCGGTGCTCGGCGACCTCGTCACCGACCGCCTCGCCACCCGCGGCGTCGAGGCCGGCAGCATCGGCTGGGACGCCTTCCGCGTCGGCACGGCCCCGTGGACCGTCGAGGTCTCCTTCGAGGTCGGTGGCAGCGTCCGCTCGGCCCGGTGGACCTACGACGCGGCCACCCGGACGGCACGCGCCGTGGACGACGAGGCGCGCTGGCTGTCCGAGACCGAGCTCGCCGACGAGCCCATCCCCCGTCGCCACCTCGCCGCCGTGCGCAACCAGGTGTTCGACGTCGAGGTCGACGCGGCTCTGCGGCCGCTGCTGGCCGCGGTCGACCTCCCGCCGGCCCCGAGCTCACCCGTCCCGCCCGACCCCACCGACGCGCTGCTGGACGACCTCTCCGGCCGACGCGGCATCCGCCAGCAGCTCGACGTGGGCGACGAGGACGAGGACGACACCGAGTTCGAGGGGTTCGGCCCTCAGCACGCCTTCGACTTCGAGCACCCCGAGGTGACCGTCCCGGCGCCTGTCCCGGGGGCGCACCCGCCGGCATCGCGCCCCGACCTGGCCGTGGACGCTGACGTCCTGCCGCTGCGCTCCGCCGCGCGGGACCGTCGTCGGGAGGCGGCAGCCGTCGACGACGCCGATGCGCTGGTGCCCGCCGGCAGCGGGGCGACGCAGCCGACGCTGGACCCTGTCGTCGTCGCCGACGACGCGGACGATGTTGCGGCGGTGGAGGTGACGGCCCCCCGCAGCCGGGCCCGGCGCGGTCGGGCGAGCGTCCCGAGCTGGGACGAGATCGTCTTCGGCGCCAAGCCCGAGTAGGGCGGCGCGCTCAGCGCCTGCGCTGAGCGGCCATCTCGAACGGCAGCGTGTCCGGGGTGCTCGCGAGCGCGCGGGCGGCGGCCATCGTCATCCGTCGCATGTGGTGGCGACGGCAGAGCACCTCGTAGCCCACCGTCGCTGACGCGTCCGTGTCACCGACCACGACCTGCTCGCCCTCGACGACCATCTCGCCCTGGACCGTGCGCGCGTTGTGGGTCGCCCGGGCCCCGCACCAGCACAGCGACTGGACCTGGAGCACCTCGACGCGGTCGGCGAGCTCGATGAGCCGGGCCGAGCCGGGGAACAGGCGGGTGCGGAAGTCGGCGGTGATGCCGAAGGCGTACACGTCGACACCCATCTCGTCGACGAGCTGCGCCAGCTGCTCCACCTGCCGGGGCGAGTAGAACTGGGCCTCGTCGCAGACCAGGTAGTCGACCCTCTCGCCGCGGGTCCGCCGCTGGACGACGTCGTCCCAGAAGTCGGTCGCGTCGGTCACCTCGACCGCGGCGTGGCGCAGGCCGAGGCGCGAGGAGAGGACGTCGGTGCCCGCGCGGTCGTTGCGCGTGAAGATGACCCCGCCACGGCCGCGGGCCGCGTGGTTGTGGTCGAGCTGCAGGGCCAGCGTCGACTTCCCGCAGTCCATCGTGCCGCTGAAGAACACCATCTCGGCCATGCCATCCTCCTCAGGAGACGACCACGAGGGGGACGAGCATCTCCCCCGGGGTGAAGGAGCCGTGCATGCCACGCAGCTCGAGGGAGTGCGGGGTCTGGGTCCGCGAGTCGACGACGCCCGCCCGCCCGGTGGCTGCGACCACGAGGTCGCCGATGACGGGGAGCAGCCGGTCCTCCACCGGACCGAACCAGCCCGCTGCGACCGCGTCCTCGCGCAGGGCGACGACCGCCGCCTCGCCGAGGGTCTCCCGCCACCGCTCGACGACGCGCTCGGCGGTGCCCGGGGTGACGTGGACGTGGCTGGCGCGCGGCTCGCCGGCGACCAGGACGACGTCGCGGGACAGGGCCGGCGTGCGTGCGACGTCGACCAGCTGCCGTCGGTCGACGTCGACCATGCCGTGGTCGGCCGTGACCAGCAGGACGGTGTCCCGGGGCAGCGAGCGGGCGAGGCGGCGCAGCTCGCGGTCGGTGGCGGCCAGGGCGTCGGACCATTCGCGCGAGCGCCAGCCGAACTGGTGGCCGGTCTTGTCGACGTCGCCCCAGTACAGGTACACCAGGCCCGGCGCGGACAGCTCGAACAACGCGGCGTCGACCCGGTCCGCGAGCGACTCGGCCGCCACGTAGCCACCCCCGCGCAGCGCGGCGCGGGTCAGGCCCGAGCCGGCGAAGGTCGCCGGACCGACCGACGTCACCGGCAGCCCCGTGGCGGCCACCTGCTCCATCACCGTGGGCACCTGCTGCCAGTCCTCCGGCGACCCTGCGCCCTCCCAGGACACGAGGTTCGCCAGGCGACCGGTCGACGGGTTGCGGACGGTGTACCCGGCCAGGCCGGTGCGCCCCGCCCCGGCACCCGCGCCGAACACGCCCATGGACACCGCCGTGGTCGACGGGTAGCCCACCGTGAGCACGCGGGTCGAGGCCTGCAGACCCCGCAGGAAGGGGGCGTGGCCCGCACGCTCGGTGAGCATCTGCTGCCCGAGCCCGTCGACGAGGACGACGCAGACCCGGGTCGCCCGCGGGACGCCCAGCCGCACCCGGGCGGCCTCGGCGTCGGGGGCGGTGTCGCCCAGCGTGACGCCCAGCGCGCCTGCCGCGGCGGGGAGCACCCCGTCCAGGCACTGGCCGCCGTAGTCGGGTGCGACGAGCTCGGCGGCGGCGAAGTGGCTGGCTGGGCCGTCCGTCAGGGTCATCGGATCCCTGCTGTGGCCGCGGACAGAGCCCTGGCGAACGCGACGGCGGCGCGGACGGCCTCCTTGCCCTCGGCGTGGGCCGAGACCCGGACCACCACGTCGTCGGGCGAGCTGGTGCCGGTGAGCCCGTGGTCGGCCTCGCACGCCGGGTCGTCGCAGGCCGCGGGCTCGAGGTCGATGCGCCGCACGGCACCCCAGCCGAGCGCGAGCGTGAGCTCGGTCGGCACAGCGCCGGCACGGTGCCGCTCCGGGCTCGGCACCACGTGGGTGAGCGCGACCGAGTGCAGGTGCGCCAGCGGGACGGACTCCGTCGTCGCCGACGCGCTGGCCGACGGGTGCTCGCTGTCGGCCGGGTGGTCGTCGACGTGCGCGAGCACCAGCCTGGTCGGTGTCAGCACCAGGACCGTCACGTGCCGGCGGACCTCGGCGGCGTCGAAGGTGGTCTCCGGGTGCACCAGGTGCGCCCGCACCTCCTCACCGGCGAGCGCGACGTCCAGGACGTCACCCACCAGCTCGGGGTAGTAGCCGGCATGGTGGAGGCTCTTGCGCAGGTCGGTCGTCGCTCCGGGCACCAGTGCATCCTTCCATCTCCGGCAGGGGTGGTCCTGCTCGGCTCGACCAGGGTCACTGCGGCAGGACGCGCCGGGTGCTGTCCGCGCGGCCCGCCTCGGCGAGCTCGACCTGGACGGCGACCACAGCGGCGCCGACCTCCCCCACCACCACCGGGTGCAGCTCCAGGCTGCGGATCTCGGGCAGGTCGTCGGCGAGCACGGACACCCGAGCCAGCACGTCCTCGACGGCGGCGACGTCCAGGGCCGGCTGTCCCCGGTACCCGAACAGCCGCGGGCCCGCACGCACCGACCGGACCATGTCCGCCACGTCGGCGTCGGTGAGCGGCGCGACCCCGTGGCTGACGTCACCGAGCAGGTCCACGGCGTCGCCGGCGACGCCGAAGGACACGACCGGCCCGAAGCGTGGGTCCTCGCTGGTCCTGATGACGCAGGCCGCACCGGGCGGAGCCATCCGCTGGACCTCGAACACCGGGTCCGTCTCGCCCTCGTCGGCCAGGTGGGCCCGCATCTGCTCGAGGGCCTCGACCAGGGCCGAGGGCGCTGCCAGGTCCAGCCGCACCCCCCCGAGGTCGAGCCGGTGCCGCAGGTGCGCCGCCGTGCTCTTGAGGACCACCGGCCAGCCGAGGACCTGCGCTGCGGCGACCGCCTCGTCCGGCTCCCGGACCCGGACCGAGGGCCAGACCTCGAGCCCGTAGCAGGCGAGCAGCTCTGCTGCCTGCGCGGCGTCGAGGGTCCTCCCCTCGGCGCCGACCCCGGCCAGCCACGCCTCGACGAGCCGGCGGGCGCGCGGACGGTCGACCCCCTCGGGAGCCAGGGGCTGGCCGTGGTCCGCCGCGCGCCACGCGCTGTAGCGGACCGCAGCGGCCAGGGCGAGCACGGCGTCGTCGGGGGCGGCGTAGGCCGGGACGGTCCACGCGCGCCCGTCGGGGTCGGAGGCGGTCAGGTCGTCGGTGCTGCCGCTCAGGCCCAGGATGCAGGCGACGGTGGTCCGCCCCGAACCGGCCGCCGCACGCGCCACGGCCCGGGCGATCCGCGGGTCCGGGTCGCCCACCGTCGGGACGTGCGCGACCACGACCACGTCGCTCGCGGGGTCCGCGTACACCTGGGCCAGCTGCCGGTCCAGCTCTGCCAGCTCCTCCTCGCTCCGGCCGCCGTGCTGCAGGATCGCCTGCTGGTCGGCGACGGTGAGGCCGGCGGAGGCTGCCGCCTCGGCGACCAGGGCCGCCAGCGGGGGTGAGCCGGCGAGCACGGTGACCCGACGTCCGGTGGGCAGCGGCTGGGCGATCATGAGCTGGGCGACGTCCAGGAGCTGGTGCTGGCTCTCGACCCGGATCACGCCGGCCTGCCGCAGGATCTCCTCCAGGGCCCGCCGCGGAACGTGGGTGAGCCTGACCGCGTGCCCTGCAGGGATGACGTGACCTGACCTGCCCGCGGTGAGCACGACCACCGGCTTGCGGGCAGCCAGGCGCCGGGCGACCCGGGTGAACTTGCGCGGGTTGCCGATGGACTCCAGGTACAGGCCGACGACGTCGGTGCTCTCGTCGCCGGCCCAGAACTGCATGAGGTCGTTGCCCGACACGTCGGCCCGGTTCCCCGAGGAGACGAACGTGGACAGGCCGAGACCGCGGCGCCGCGCCGACGCGAGCATCCCGACGGCCAGGGGGGCGGACTGGCAGAAGAGCGCGAGGCGTCCCGGCTGCGGCACGACGTGCGCCAGCGAGGCGTTGACGGTGGGGTGGTCGTCGGCGCCGTGGCGGAAGTAGCCGTAGGTGGCCGGCCCGAGGAGTCGCATGCCCGCGGCGTGCGCACTGCGCAGCAGGTCGTGCTGGTGGTTCAGCCCGACCTCCCCGGTCTCGGCGAAGCCGCTGGTCAGCACCACCACCGCACGCACCCCGAGGCGTGCGCACTCGCGCACCCGTGCGGCTGCCTCGTCGGCGCGGACGGCCAGCACGAGCAGGTCCACCGGGCCGGGTACCGAGGCGACGTCCGGCCAGGCCTGCGCGCCGGGCTGAACGTCCTCCAGGCCCACCACGTGCACGTCCGGCCGCACGTCGTCGGCGCCTCCACCGTCGAGCAGATGCCCCACGACGACCCGCGCGAGCGTCGGCCCCTCGTCGTCCCCCGAGCCGTCGGACGGTTCGGTCAGGACGAGGACGGACCGGGGGGTCAGCAGCCCGAGCACGCTGCGGGCCTCGGCGCGCTGCTCCCGGTCGGCCATCACGGCCAGGGAGCGCTCGGTCGGGTCGAGGTCGAAGGAGACGGACACCACGCCGTCCTCCAGGCGCTGGTGCACCGCGTAGCCGGCCTCCCGGAACACGGCGATCATCCGCCCGTTGGCGGGGAGCACCTCGGCGGTGAACCGGCGGATCCCCCGCTCGCGGGCGGCGGCGGCCAGGTGCTCGAGGAGCACCGAGCCCACCCCCCGACCGTGGTGGTCGTCGGAGACGTTGAAGGCGATCTCGGCGGACTCGGGGTCGGTGCGGTCGTAACGGCCCACGCCGATGATCCGCTCGCCGGCGTCCTGCCCGGCCACGGCGATCAGGGCGACCCGGTCGCGGTGGTCGACGTGGGTGAAGCGGTCCAGGTCCCTCTCAGGCAGGCGCTCGAGCGGGGCGAAGAAGCGGAAGTAGATGGACCGTTCGCTCTGGGCGACGTGGAAGGCCTGGAGCGCCCCGGCGTCCTCCGGGCGGATCGGCCGCACGTGGACCGTCCCGCCGTCGCGCAGGACGACGTCGGCCTCCCAGTGGGTGGGGTAGGCCAGTCCATGACCCGTCGCGTCGTCGCCCACCACGCGTACCAGGCTAACGACCCCGGGGTGGGCGCGTCGCTCGACGAGGCACGCGCGCCGGGACGCGACAATGGGTGGTTGCAGCAGTCGCCCACCCGAGGAGCACCCCGCCGATGGCACGTCGCCCCGCCGGCCCCGCCCCGACGCCGGACACCGGTCCCGTCGAGGAGACGATCGTCGACATCGACGTCGCCGCCGAGATGGAGGGCTCGTTCCTCGAGTACGCCTACTCGGTCATCTACGCCCGTGCCCTGCCCGACGCCCGCGACGGGCTGAAGCCGGTGCAGCGCCGCATCCTCTACCAGATGTCGGACATGGGCCTGCGGCCCGACCGCGGCTACGTGAAGTCCGCGCGCGTGGTCGGCGATGTCATGGGCAAGCTCCACCCGCACGGTGACACGGCCATCTACGACGCCCTCGTCCGCATGGCGCAGCCCTTCTCGTTGCGGCTGCCGCTGGTGGACGGGCACGGCAACTTCGGGTCCCTCGACGACGGGCCCGCCGCACCGCGCTACACCGAGGCACGGCTGGCGCCGGCGGCGATGGCCATGGTCACCGGGCTCGACGAGGACGTCGTCGACTTCGTGCCCAACTACGACAACAAGCTGACCCAGCCCGAGGTCCTGCCCGCAGCGATCCCCAACCTGCTCGTCAACGGGGCCAGCGGGATCGCCGTCGGGATGGCCACGAACATGGCGCCGCACAACCTCGTCGAGGTCGTCGCCGCTGCCCGTCACCTGGTCGCGCACCCCGACGCGACGCTCGAGGACCTGATGCGCTTCGTCCCGGGCCCGGACCTGCCGACGGGCGGCAAGATCATCGGCCTGGAGGGCGTCCGCGACGCCTACCGGACCGGCCGCGGCAGCTTCCGCACCCGCGCGACGACGCGCATCGAGAACGTCACGGCCAAGCGCAAGGGCCTGGTGGTCACCGAGCTGCCCTACCTGGTCGGGCCCGAGAAGGTGATCGAGAAGATCAAGGAGGGCGTGCAGTCCAAGAAGCTCTCCGGGATCTCCAACGTCACCGACCTGACCGACCGCAGCCACGGCCTGCGGCTGGTCATCGAGATCAAGACCGGCTTCAACCCCGAGGCGGTGCTCGAGCAGCTGTACCGCCACACGCCGATGGAGGACTCCTTCGGCATCAACAACGTCGCGCTCGTGGACGGGCAGCCGCGCACGCTCGGGCTGCGCGACCTGCTCGTGGTGTGGGTCGAGCACCGGCTCACAGTCGTGCGCCGACGCTCGGCGCACCGGCTCGCCCGGCGGCGCGAGCGGCTGCACCTGATCGAGGGGCTGCTCGTCGCCATCCTGGACATCGACGAGGTCATCCAGGTGATCCGCACGTCGGACACCGCCGAGGTGGCCCGCGACCGGCTGCGCGGCGTCTTCGACCTGTCCGAGCTCCAGGCGGAGTACATCCTCGAGCTGCGCCTGCGCCGGCTCACCAAGTTCTCCCGGATCGAGCTGGAGAAGGAGGCCGAACAGCTGCGCGCCGAGATCGCCGAGCTGGAGGTCACCCTCGCCGACGACGCACGGCTGCGCTCGGTGGTGAGCGAGGAGATGGCCGACGTCGCCCGGACGTACGGGACGCCGCGTCGGACCATCCTGCTGGAGTCGGCCGGCGGCACCGGCGTAGTGGGGGCCGCTGCCCCCGCGCGTGGCGCGACGCCGCTGGAGATCGTCGACGCCCCGTGCTGGGCGCTGCTCTCTGCCACCGGCCTGCTCGCGCGGACGGCCGACGGCGCGGAGCCGGTCCGGTCCGGCCGTCGCTCCTCGCACGACGTGATCGTCTCGAGGGTGGCCACGTCCACCCGCGGGGAGATCGGTGCCGTCACCACGCGCGGCAGGGTGCTCCGGCTCCCGGTCCTCGACCTGCCCGGCATGCCGCC
>DASXVR010000260.1:0-2789 GCA_036504175.1 Actinotalea sp.
ACCCGCCAGACGTCGGCCCGCGCCGCCGGCGCGGCAGTCCCAGCCACCCGGACACGCTATCGGTGCGACGGACCTTCGACACCGGGCGTCCGGCGCTCACGTGCGGTTGTATGTCTCCGAGCACCTCTGCGAACAGGAACGGGACCATGGCGACGACGACCGAGCACCCCACCACCTGGCGCCGCGGCACGGGAGCGGCGATCGACGACGAGACCCTCCGGCGGCTCGACCGCTGGTGGCGTGCCGCGAACTACCTCTCCGTCGGGCAGATCTACCTGCTCGCGAACCCGCTGCTCCGCACGCCGCTGACGCGCGACGACGTCAAGCCCCGCCTGCTGGGCCACTGGGGCACCACGCCTGGCCTGAACTTCCTCTACGCGCACCTCAACCGCGCGATCGCGGAGCGCGCCCAGTCGACCATCTACCTCACCGGGCCCGGCCACGGCGGCCCAGGCCTCGTCGCGAGCGCCTACCTCGACGGCACCTACTCCGAGGTGTACCCGAACATCACCGAGGACGAGGAGGGCCTGCGCAAGCTGTTCCGCCAGTTCTCGTTCCCGGGCGGCATCCCCAGCCACGTCGCGCCCGAGACGCCGGGGTCCATCCACGAGGGCGGCGAGCTCGGCTACGCGCTGTCGCACGCGTACGGCGCGGCCTTCGACAACCCCGACCTGCTCATCGCGGCGGTCGTCGGCGACGGCGAGGCCGAGACGGGCCCCCTGGCGACCAGCTGGCACTCCAACAAGTTCGTCAACCCGCACCAGGACGGCGTCGTGCTGCCGATCCTGCACCTCAACGGCTACAAGATCGCCAACCCCACGGTGCTCGCGCGCATCAGCGACGACGAGCTGACCGACCTCATGCACGGCTACGGCCACCACCCGTTCGTCTTCACGGGCGGGTACGACGAGGACGAGCCGATGGAGTCGATCCACCGGCGCTTCGCGGTGCTGCTCGACGAGGCCCTGGACGAGATCGCCGACATCAAGGCACGCGCCGCGACGGGCGACCTGACGCGGCCGGCCTGGCCGATGATCGTGTTCCGGACTCCGAAGGGCTGGACCGGCCCGGCCACCATCGACGGCAAGAAGACCACCGGCTCGTGGCGCGCCCACCAGGTGCCGCTCGCCAACGCCCGCGACACCGCCGAGCACCTGACGGTCCTCGAGGACTGGCTGCGCTCGTACCGCGCCGAGGAGCTGTTCGACGCGACCGGCCGGCTGGCCGACGACATCCGTGCGCTCGCCCCCGCGGGCGAGCTGCGGATGAGCGCGAACCCGCACGCCAACGGCGGGCTGCTGCTGCGCGACCTGCGCCTGCCGGACTTCCGCGACTTCGCGGTCGACGTCCCGCGCCCCGGCGCCACCCAGAGCGAGGCGCCCCGGGTGCTCGGCGAGTACATCACCGAGGTGGTGCGGCGGAACCCGGACAACTTCCGGATCTTCGGGCCCGACGAGGTCGCGTCCAACCGCCTGCAGTCCGTCTTCGGGATCACCGACCGGCAGTGGAACGGCGAGTACCTGTCCCCCGAGGTCGACGAGCACATGGCGCGCGCCGGCCGGGTGATGGAGATGCTGAGCGAGCACCAGTGCCAGGGCTGGCTCGAGGGCTACCTGCTCACCGGGCGCCACGGGCTGTTCACCAGCTACGAGGCGTTCATCCACATCGTCGACTCGATGTTCAACCAGCACGCGAAGTGGCTCAAGGTCACGAACGACATCCCGTGGCGCCGGCCCATCGCGTCGCTGAACTACCTCCTGTCCAGCCACGTGTGGCGGCAGGACCACAACGGGTTCAGCCACCAGGACCCGGGCTTCATCGACCACGTCATCAACAAGAAGGCCGAGGTGGTGCGGGTCTACCTGCCGCCGGACGCCAACACCCTCCTGTCGACGTACGACCACTGCCTCCGCTCGCGCCAGTACGTCAACGTCGTCGTCTCCGGCAAGCAGCCGGCGCCCAACTTCCTGCCCATGGACGAGGCCGTGGCGCACTGCTCGCGCGGCCTGGGGATCTGGGACTGGGCGGGCACCGAGGTCGCGGGCCAGGAGCCGGACGTGGTCCTCGCCTGCGCGGGCGACGTGCCGACGCTGGAGGTGCTGGCGGCGGCGGACATCCTGCGGCGCGAGCTGCCGGACCTCAAGGTGCGCGTGGTCAACGTCGTCGACCTCATGCGGCTGCAGGACGAGCGGGAGCACCCCCACGGCCTGTCCGACCGCGACTTCGACACGATCTTCACCGCCGACCGTCCGATCGTCTTCGCCTACCACGGCTACCCGTGGCTCATCCACCGCCTGACGTACCGCCGCAACGGGCACCCGAACCTCCACGTGCGCGGGTACAAGGAGGAGGGCACGACGACGACGCCGTTCGACATGGTGATGCTGAACGACCTCGACCGGTTCCACCTCGTCATGGACGTCATCGACCACGTGCACTGGCTGCGCGCGTCGCAGGCGGGGCTCCGCCAGCAGATGGTCGACGCCCGGCTGCACGCCCGGGAGTACACCCGGGAGCACGGCGAGGACCTCCCCGAGGTGCGGGACTGGGTGTGGCCGGACGCCGGGGACGCCGCGGCGGGCGAGCAGGTGGCCGCCACGCTGTCGACCGGCGGTGATAATGAGTAGCGCTGGTCAAGGGACAATCGTCCCATGATTGGACGGGGCCGGGGGCAGACGATGCCCCCCGGACTCCGTTCGTCGACAGCTGTCAGGAGATGCCCCCGTGGCCCGAACCATCTACATCGCCTCCCCTGAGGGTGACACCGGCAAGTCGACGGTCGCTCTGGG
>DASXVR010000261.1:0-2265 GCA_036504175.1 Actinotalea sp.
ACTGTCACCTCGAACTGGCCGATCATGAGGCGCTCGCCGCAGCTCGACGTCATCGTCACGGTGTACGAGTCGACCCCGCTCGAGGTCCACGTCGCGCGAGCGTCCGCCGCGCCCCTGACGTCGGTCGGGTGTGCGAGACCGCACCCGGCGGTCAGGGCGATGGCCCCGACGCCGACCAAGGCGGGGGCCAGACGGGAGGCGACGCTGCCGAGGCTCACCTGATGATCATGGGCGCGTCGACGCCGCCCGTCCAGCGACGCCCCCGCACCGGTCTCCTGGTGACGCGCGGACCCGCCGACGTACCGTGGTCGGCATGGACGCCGAGGTCACGGTGGACGGCTACCGGGTCGAGCCGCTCAGCACTGCGACCTGGGACGCGTTCGCGGACCTGGCGGAGCGGCACAACGGTGTGTGGGGCGGATGCTGGTGCACCTGGTTCCACCTCTACCCGGACCCGAAGGACGAGCGCAGAGCGCTCGGCAACCGCGAGTTCAAGCACCGTCTCGTCGAGCAGGGCCGCACCCACGCCGCGCTGGTGTTCGACGGCGACGTCGCGGTCGCCTGGGCGCAGTACGGGACCGTCGACGAGCTGCCCAACCTCCACCACCGCAAGGAGTGGGAGCAGGGCGTCGTCCGCCGACCCGACTACCGGATCACCTGCCTGTTCGTGGACCGCCGCTACCGACGCAAGGGCATGGCCGCCGTCGCGGTCCGTGGCGCTCTCGCCCTGATAGCCGCTGCCGGTGGCGGCCTGGTCGAGTCCTACCCGCACGACCTGCCGCCGGACAAGAAGACCTCGGCGTCGTTCCTCTACAACGCCACCCGGACCATGTACGAGCAGCTCGGGTTCGACTTCCAGCGGCCCAAGGGCCAGGGCAACTGCGTCATGACCAAGGAGATCCCCGCCAGCTAGACGGCCTCACGCCACCGGCGCGTCGACCGGTACCAGGCGCTGGGGTCTGCCCACCAGCCAGCCCTGGATGAGGGTGATCCCCAGCTCGCCGAGAGCATCGGCTTCGGCCTGGCGCTCGACGCCTTCGGCGATCACCTCGGCCCCCAGCTCGAGCGCGAGGGCCGCCAGGCCGCGCACGGCCACCCGCCGCGCCCGGTCGCGTTCCAGCCCTGCCACCAGGGCGCGGTCCAGCTTGACGAAGGCCGGCTGGAGGCGCAGGACGTGGCTCAGTGACGAGTAGCCGGCGCCCGTGTCGTCGACCGCGAGGCTCACGTGGGGCAGGCGTGCGACCACCGCAAGCAGCGCCTCGTAGTCGTCCACCTGCTCGTTCTCGGTGATCTCCACGACGAGCGGCCGCTCGACCGCGGCGAGCATCTCCTGCGTGCTCGGCGTGAGCAACGTCCTGCAGGAGAGGTTCACGGCGAGCGAGGCCCCCGCCGGTACGTAGGGAGCCGCGGAGAGCCCCAACCCGAGCGCGAGCTGTTCGAGCTCGACGAGCAGCCCGACCCGTGCGGCCTCGGCGAAGCGGTCCGACGGAGTCGTGCCGTCCGCGAACCTGCTGAGGGCCTCCACCAGCACGACACGTCCCGTGGAGACGTCGATGACCGGTTGTCCCACGATGTGCAGGGCGCTGCTGTGGATCACCTCGAGCAGGGGCGCGCGATCTCCCCAGGCCTGGCGGGCTCCGCGGACGACAGGGCGCAGGAGGGTGCTGAGCTGGGGGACGAGGTCGAGCAGGTCCTCGCTCCCGGCCGACTCGAGATCCTCCCCGACCCGGATCTCGAGAGCCGCCCGGGCGCCCGCGCCGAGCGTGAGCGGCAGCAGGAGGGTCGGCCCGAAGGCGCCCTCGTCGATCACCGTGGTTCGGTCGTCGCCGAGCCACAGACGGTGCCGGGGGGCGCGGCCGGATCGTCCGTGCCCAGCGCGGCCGTCACCCCGGGCTCGACCTCCACGGTGAGACCGACGCGGTGGTCGCGCACGCCTGGGACCTCGGCGAGCACGCTGCCGAGTCGGTCGAGGAGTCCGTCCACGTCCTCCTGGCCGTCCATGGAGGCGATCCGCCGGGACAGTCCCGCCACGTGCCTGGCCCGCGCCTCGCTGCGGAGGAGGTTGCGACGGTTCTCCTCGAGCTCCGTGCGCTGCCGATCGAGGCTCTCGAGAAGACCGTCACGAGAGGCTGAGATCAGGGTGTGCAGGTGGAGCTCTGTCGCCTCGAAGCGGAGCAGCGTCGGCCGGTAGGCCGCGACGAACAGCCCGAGCGGGACGGAGAAGGCGACGGCCAGCAGGAACTTCGCCTCGACGCCGGACCTGAT
>DASXVR010000262.1:0-2638 GCA_036504175.1 Actinotalea sp.
GATGACGTTCTGTGCGGAGAAGCGGCCGTGCACCGAGCAGTGACCGCGCCACAGGATCATCCGCGCCTGCGCCAGCTGGCGGTCGGAGAGGCCGCCGCCGGGCTTGCGCGGGTCGAAGACCACGCAGTCGTCCAGGGAGAGGCCGAGCTGCTGCACGGCGGCGTTGCGGCCGAGGTGCTGGTCGGGCATGAAGAGGACCTTGCCTCCGCCGTCGACCCCACCCGTCTTGTCGAACGCCCAGCGCAGGGCGACCTCCGCGTTCGACGAGGTGCAGACGGTGCCACCGTGCCGCCCCGTGAACGCCTTGATCGCGGCCGTCGAGTTCATGTACGTGACGGGCACCGTGCGATCGGCGATGCCGACGTCGCCCAGCACCGACCAGGCCTCCTCGACCTGGGCGATGGCCGCCATGTCAGCCATCGAGCACCCGGCGGCCAGGTCGGGCAGCACGACCGCCTGCGCGTCGGACGTGAGGATGTCCGCCGACTCCGCCATGAAGTGGACGCCGCAGAAGACGATGAACTCGGCGTCCGGCCGTGCCGCAGCCTCACGCGCGAGCTTGAAGGAGTCGCCGGTGACGTCGGCGAACGCGATGACCTCGTCGCGCTGGTAGTGGTGACCCAGCACGAACGCCCGGTCGCCGAGCTCGGCGCGGGCAGCGCGGGCGCGTTCCACCAGGTCGGGGTCGCTCGCCGCGGGCAGCGCGCCCACGCACTCGACGCCGCGTTCGGACTCCAGGTCCGAGCGCCGGCCCAGGAGCAGCAGCGCCGCCGAGGGGGCAGGCTCGGTGAACGCCGAGGGGTCCGATGTCGTCGTGCTCACGCGCGCATCTTCCCACAACGGAGTCGGACGGGACCTGCTGGGGTCGCTCCGCCGGACCCGGGCGGACCTCGGAGGGCGGCACGGGCAGGATGGGACCGTGCGCATCCTCGTGGCCCCCGACTGCTTCACCGGAACGCTCTCGGCGGCCCAGGCGGCTGCGGCGATGGCGGCCGGCTGGCGACGCGGTGCTCCGCATGACGAGGTCAGTGTCCTGCCTCTCGCCGACGGCGGCCCTGGCTTCGTCGAGACGCTGCACGCAGCGCTGGGCGGGGACCTGGTCCCGGTAACGGTCCACGGGCCCCTCGGTGATACCACCCCCGCGGTGGTGCTGCTCGTGCCCGGCCAGGGCGGTGGTGTGGCGTACGTCGAGTCCGCCCAGGCGGTCGGGCTGCACCTGGTGCCGGCTGCCCGACGGGACCCGACGGTGACGACGTCGGTCGGGGTCGGCGAGCTCGTGCGCGCAGCCGTCGACCTCGGGGTGAGGCGGGTCGTCGTGGGACTCGGGGGTTCGTCCACGAACGACGCAGGTGCGGGGATGCTCGCCGGGCTCGGTCTGACCTCACCCGTCCTGACCGGCGGGGGAAGGGGTCTCGCAGCAGTGACGCCTGACGACCTCGCCGGCCTGGCCGAGCTCCGCCGCAGCCTGGCCCACCTGGACCTGGTGATCGCCACCGACGTCGACGTGCCCCTGCTCGGGCTGCACGGTGCGAGCGCCGGGTTCGCTGCCCAGAAGGGCGCGTCGCCGGAGCAGGCGCAGGAGCTCGAGCGCGCCCTGGGCCACTTCGCGCAGGTCGCCCAGGCTGCCGCGGGTGACGCACCTCGCCCCGACCTGCTGGCCGGCCCAGCGGCCACTGCACCGCGTCCGACCGCCCAGCTGCCCGGCGCCGGCGCCGCGGGCGGGCTGGGCTTCGCCCTGGCACTGCTCGGCGGGCGCGTGCTGCCGGGTGCCGGTGTCGTCGCCGACGCGGTGGGCCTGACGGCGAGCGTGCGGCAGGCGGACATCGTCGTGACCGGTGAGGGCACCCTGGACTGGCAGTCCCTGCACGGCAAGGTGGTCTCCGCGGTGGCCCACGAGGGTCTGGCCGTCGGGGTCCCCGTGGTCGTGGTCGCCGGTCAGGTGCTCATCGGGCGCAGGGAGTGGGGGGCCGCCGGGATCGCCGGTGCGTACGCGGTGGCCGAGCGGCCCGGCGACGTGGCCGCGGCCCTGGCCGACCCGGTCGGGTCCCTCGAGGCGCGCGTGGAGCGGGTGGCCCGCACGTGGTCCCGATGAAGGCTCCGAGGATTGTCCCGATGAAGGTCCGGCGAAACTGTCTGCCCGACGACGTACCCTGGTCGGGAACACTGGCTGCGGGTGCGCTGTTGTCATCCAGGACAGCCGGACGCGGCCCTCAGATCCTGCGGAGACACCTATGAGCGAGACCACCGAGACCACCACGCACGGCGTGGAGCTGAGCGACGTCGCCGCGGGCAAGGTTCGCGCGCTGCTCGAGCAGGAGGGTCGCGACGACCTCCGGCTCCGCGTCGCGGTCCAGCCCGGCGGCTGCTCCGGCCTGATCTACCAGCTGTACTTCGACGAGCGTGTCCTGGACGGCGACGCCATCCGCGACTACGACGGTGTCGAGGTCGTCGTGGACCGGATGAGCGTGCCCTACCTGGACGGGGCGAAGATCGACTTCGCCGACACGATCGAGAAGCAGGGCTTCACGATCGACAACCCGAACGCGGGCAGCTCGTGCGCCTGCGGCGGGTCCTTCGCCTGACGGGTGACCAGCGGGGCGGTCGACGCCCCTGATGACCGTCGGAAGGCCCGCACCGC